>CALVYJ010000001.1 GCA_944372075.1 uncultured Clostridia bacterium
TCTTACGACCGAACGGACAATAAAAGTTAATCTCTGCAATAGAGTTTTTTTCACAACTTGATTTTTCTCTTGTTAAAACAGGAATTTGTTATTCTTCCCTTCTTTTTCATATTCTTATTGTCGACTTCTTAATTGCATAAATAAACCAGGTCTATTTCTCGTTTGCTAAATCAAAGTCAAAAAGATGCAGTTTATAATCCTTCACCATAAGCGAACGGTTATTAACGCCACAAGGGACTATCGTCAACCCTTCACGTTCAAGCCTCTCTTGTTGCAACTCCCGAGACATCAGTCTTGAATCCGATAGAACTCCCCGCGTAGATACCACCCTCCATAGAGGCACTTCCTGACTTCGCCACCAATCCTCGGTTCCGTGTACGAACTCTACTCGCTCCGCTTTGTACTTTCGGCAAAGATAATCGCATATGTCGTCATATCGCGTAATAAATCCCTGCGGCACTTTCGCTACCAAATCGAGAAATTCTTCATATCGAACTTGCTTTGCAGGCTTTGCCGGAATATAGGTAATTGTGCCTCTTGCTCCCTTCCCGTCTTTCGGAAGATTGATATTGAAAGGAATACCGTCCTCCGCAACGATGCGTTTCAAAAACACTCGAATTGCCGTCGGCATATCTATCCCTATCTTATCCAAAACCTTCATTGCATCCCGTTTCAAATCCTCTTCCACTCGTACCTGTATAATAACACTCTGCGGCTCTTTCATTTCTTTTGGTTCCTTTGTATTAGTTTTTCATACAGAATTATATCATATTTGTTTTTGGAAAACAATAAATTTTCAAAATATCTTTACAACTTTATAATTCTCTCATATAATGAAATCGAAAGTAAAAACCGACCTCGCAACAAAGTCGATCCGTGTTCGGCTGTATTCTACGGCAAGGAGGATCATTCCGATGCACATTTTACTTTCCGTTGCTGATTTTGAACAATACGAGTTTTCTATTTCAATCTTCATCGCTTAAGCTCTTTTTTCCCTGCAGACTTTCCGCGGGTTTTCCTATGCAAAAAAGCAGATCGCTTTTCAACGAACTGCTTTATATATTCTTCTCAATTTCAAATAAAATCGAAATGAGCCAAAGTTTCCTTGATTGCCGCTACCATCCGCTCGGTAGGATGCGGTCTCGGATGTTTTAATTCCTCTACTACATTGGGCGCATCATACATCGGCAAGCCTAAACTTCTTTTAACTTCTGCAATATACGCCGTATGCACTTTGAAGCCATAATTTTCTTCAATGTACTGCTGTATCATCTTATAAGTTACTCTATCTTTCGGCTTACGCGCTTCCGCTCGTTTTTCTACTTCTTTCAGAGAGATTTGCCCCTCCCCTTCGCCGAACTCAATATTTACGCTGATATGACTGTCCGGTTCTTTGTGGGACAAAAGAACCAGCGTCTCCACATTGGTCATTTGCCTCCATATATCTATGCTGCTGCTAAAACATTTTCCCTACCTCCCCACCCACCGGGATTGCCGGTAGGTTCCTTTTTAGACAAAAGGCAGGCTTGCTCACAGCAAGCCTGCTCTGTCATTTTTCTCAATATATTTATAATGGGTACTTCTTTTCGATTTCGTAGTCCAAGCCGTTCTTTTCCGACTCTGACCACAACTGTATCACTTCCAGGCATTCCGCATACGCCGTCTTTTCTCCGTAAGCAAATTGATCTGCAGCCTCGCCCGTCGCAAAATTCAGTTCGTCCAAATTGTCCGTCAATAAATCAATCAGATACAGAAGCGTTTCTCTCTCCGTCAGCCTTTTCATATCCCGATTCCCTCGTTCAGTATTTCGTCGTATGTTACCAGTTTCCAAAAGATACAGCAATTGTATATCTTTTCAATGAACCTGTGCTTTCTGTCGTAATATGCGTTCTTCTCCCACGGCAATCTGCGTATCAGCATTCTGTCGGTCATCCCCTTTTTCAATCCGTCTATCATGATCCGCATCCATTTGTTTTCCCTTTCGTATATCTCGTCCACGACCCTATACACCGTCCTGACCGCCTCGGTTATCATTACCGTCTGTTTTCTGTTGCCGATATAAAAGCTCGCCACGGTTTCGCCGTCTTTTACATAACGTTCAAGATTGGAATATCTTCGGATTATATCTTCGATACCCTCTTTCGTCATAATAATCTCTTTTTCCCTTGATTTCGATATTATTATAACTCTTATTTTTCCGCAAATTTTCCCAACTTTTTGCGGATTTACCGTTTATTGCCAATTTTTCGGGCATAAAAAAACACCCTTGCAAGATTTTCTCCCCACGGGTGTCCTTTTGCTTTGTTCTTATATATCTTCTTTGGGGAAATCTTTTTGTCCGTTATCGCGCTCTGTCTTTTATCGTCCAAAAAAAATCGTTTATCTGCTCAACTCAGATAAATCCCTTTGCCACAAACATCGTCCGCAGTCCTCCCGTCTCGGAAAACATTTATGTTTTTACGCAACATTTTTATTATAATTCATTTTGACCTAAATGTAAAGAAATATTACACCTTATTCCTGTTTAACCGGCAGATTCGCTCTAAAACGGCCTTGCATACAAATTGACCTGTTCTAATGTCTTACCACCTATGCCAATACGGAATTTTACACCCTCGGTCATTTCGACCGAAGGCTTTTTTGTATTATAAAAAAACGCGGATAGTCCGCGGGTTTTCTTATACAAAAAATCGTCGAGTTATTTCTCGACGATCTTCGCATTTTTATTGATTGTTATATGGATATTTCACCATCTTGGAAACGCGGTGTCACTTTGGTGTCAATATGCGAGCAATGCTTTTAACCACTGTATATAGTATTTAATTAGCATATTCAACACCAATATATTGATGTATAGGTGCTTCGTAATCAGCAGGTCGCCGGTTCAAGTCCGGCCAGTAGCTCCAAACAAAAAGACACCCCTTAGGGTGTCTTTCATAGGGATTTTTGAGTAAGGCATAGTCGAAAGGCTATGCCTTAACTCATTTTTGCCCTAACTGTTCGGGATAGTTATTGCCCCTACGCAGTTATAGATGATTTCTACCTGTTGCGTCCTGTGTCCGTCAACTTTTTCCGCTTGGTGTACGATAATCCTGTAAATGAACTCTTTTACGATTTCGGGTGTCAGTTCGGGAACATCGGTGTACCTATTTACAAGTCGCATAAATTTTTCAATGTTATCGCTTTTCTCGCTTGCTTCGGACAATTCTGCCCGAAGCATTTTTACACGGTTTTCAAGTTCTGTTTGTTCCTGTTCGTAAGCGGACGTCAGTTTACGGAAGCGCTCGTCGGACAGGCTTCCCGCAACCTTTTCCTCAAATAAACTCTGAATAAGTTTGTCGAGCGTGAGTATGCGCTTTTCGCTTTCTTCCAATTCCCGTCTTTGGGAAGATAGCATTTGCTTGGTCTTTATCTCGGCGTTATGCCTTAATTGTTCCAATAGTTCCTGTTTGTGATTGCTTGTATAAGACAGCACCTTGCGGATGTCGGCAAGCACGATTTGTTCTACCGCTTCAACCGTTATTTGATGGGAAGTGCAAAGGCTCTTTGACTTCTTCCGATAGGTGGAACAGTTAAAGTATTCCTTTTGCTGCATTGTCGTGCAACGGCAGAGATACATTTTCTTTCCGCAGTCGGCGCAATATACAAGCCCCGAAAAGATACTCATTTCTCCCATTTTGCTCGGTCTCCGTTTGTTCTGTCTAATGCGTTGAACAGTATCGTAGGTGTCTTGGTCTATGATAGGCTCTTGCGTGTTTTTGAACACAACCCATTCTTCGGGCGGAAGTTCAATCTTCTTTTTCGATTTATACGATTTCTTCTTCGTCCGGAAGTTTACCGTATGTCCGAGATAGGACGGATTTGCAAGGATTGTTATTACGGTTTGAGTATCCCAAATGTAAGACAACGCATTTTCTTTTGAACCATATTTAATGCCTACCTTCTTCGCGTGAATGACGGGTGTGTCTATTCCGTGTTCCGTAAGTATCCTTGCGATTTGAGTAGGACCGTAACCTTCTATACAAAGCCTGTAAATCTCTTTGACGGTTTCGGCGGCTTCCTCGTCCACAATCCATTTCTGCTTATCGTCCTTATCCTTTATGTATCCGAAGGGCGGTATCGTGCAGAGATGCTTGCCTGCGTTTCCTTTTGCCTTGAATACGGCGCGGACTTTTTTGCTCGTGTCCTTTGCATACCATTCGTTGATGATATTGCGGAAGGGCGTAAAGTCGTTGTCTTGCTGACTGTCGCTGTCCACGCCGTCATTGATGGCGATAAACCGCACTCCTGCATCGGGAAAGGTGATTTCCGTATATACGCCGACTTTCAGATAGTCGCGTCCCAAACGGCTCATATCCTTTACGATAATTGTTCCGATCTTACCGTCGTTGACGTCGCCTATAAGTCTTTGGAAGTCGGGACGGTTAAAGTTCGTTCCCGAATACCCGTCGTCCACATAGTAGGCAGGGTGGCTAAATCCTCTGTCCTGTGCATACTTGCCGAGTATAGCCTTTTGATTTTTGATACTGTTGCTGTCGCCCTCTAAATCGTCGTCACGGGAAAGGCGGCAGTAGAGAGCAGTTATAAGTTGGTTGTCTGTTGATTGCAATCTCATTTGATTTCTCCTTTCGGATCACAACCCGCAGACGAGTCTTTGTTATGAGTATTGCCATTAAGCAATAATCTCCTTGTGATGTCAAGCGCGGTTTTACTCGCGCCGATTCTTTCTTTGGCAATTACCGTATAGGCGGTGTTGCCGATTACTATGGTTTCAATTCGCTGTTGATTCAATTCCTCCAAATTTTTTGTGTTCTATGTAGGTTGCAAGGTTTATGACTCAATTCCCTTATGCACTATGGCGGGCGTACATTACCTTGCAGTTCCTTTGCTTCTCATTATTCCCTCTGCGCGTACAACGGAAAGGTACGCGCAGTTTGCCCTATCACACAATATTTCCCCCAAAATATTCCCGACGTTACGGGTGTAATAAGCACCTTATAGTGTTCCGCTGTTTTTCTTTTCACTCTCAAAGAAGTCATCATAACCGTCCATAAGTTTGGCGAGGTTAGTATCGTGCCGAGATAACAGCTCCTCATAACCCGCCTGTATAAGCTCAACCTTCGTATAACCGTATTTTTTCAGAAATGAATTTATCTCGTTCAATAATTCTCTCGGTATCATTGTCTGAAAATTGCCACACTTATTACGGCGTTCTTCCTTGTGAGTTTCCTCGTATTTCCTATTCGCTTTGCGAGTAGGCGTGTCCTCTTTTCTCGTTACCATAGCAAACCTCCCAAAATATCTGTATAGTATATATACTATACTCTATCTCGGAAGGTTTGTCAATGGTTTTTTGTTATTTCAGCAATAAAAATGCCGTGATGACTGTCTGCACCAAGAGTAGTACAGGTGTCGCCCAAAACATAAACTTTCTAAAGCCGCGCTCGTAGTGTATGTCGTCTTTCACGCCGTCTATTTCTTTTTCAGCGGCTTTGACTTTCTTCGAGATTTCTTCTGCCTGCTTATCCATTTTTGCAATGGCACTGTCTGCAGCTTCGTTTATCTTCTTATTGAAAAGGGCGGTAGCTTCGTTAGTCGCCTTTGCCGTAGCTGTACTTACTTCTTCCTGTATTTGAGTTGCTATTTCCGTCATCCGGCGTATTAACTTCCTCAACACTTCCGACAGGTTGTTGTTGCTCTCTTTCAGCTCTTTCAGCATATTCTCTATGTCTTCTTTCAGATTCTTCACGAGCCCTTTGTTGTTCCATTTCACGTTCGACACTTGCTGCGTCAGTTCCTCGACTTGCGCAATTAGCTTCAAAATTAAGCCGTTGCATTTCTCGTTCGATACTGTCAAGGCTTGCTGCAATAAGGCTTCCCGCGCTTGCGCCGTGAGTAGCTGTACCTGTTCGCACAATTCTTGTGCCGGCAGATTGTCCTCGATAGTTACCGTTTCGTCCGCTATGGGCTGCGGACTTTTGCCTGTTAGTTTGTTCTCCAAGTTTTCTCAATATCTCCTTTTTTGTGTAGTTTGTTCCGAGCTTTTCCCCTCGGATAGGTTTCTTTTTCTGCGGATGAAGGTAGGAATAGTCCTTACCGTCCTGCGTGATTTTTACGCCGTAACAACTGTCAAGGTATTCTTTGAACTCATCCGCCGTTTTACATTTACCTACGGCTTCCTGAATTACCTCGCGCAATTCTTCTTTCCAAGATACGCCGCCGTTCTTCATTATCTTTTGCTCCGTCGCCGTTCTGCTGTTCTTGCCGCGTTTACGGAAGTCCGTTTCGGTAAATCCGTACTGCTTGCCGATACGATTAGCCTCGTCCTTCATAGCAACATAATCTTTGGGGCTGAATTGCAATTTCTTCCCCGTGAGCGGATCGACGGCGTTCACGATTATGTGGCTATGTACGGTCTGCGTGTCGGTGTGGGTAGCGATTACGCACTCATAGTCCCGGAACAATTTTTCCGCAAGTTCTTCGGCGTACTTATGCGCTTGCAGTGGACTGACGTTATCTTTTCTCGCGCACGATAGTTTGAAGTGATAATACTTGCGCTCTTTGTAGTCCGTACCTTTTCCGTACATAGCCGCCGTTTCCTCAAACTGCTTGGCGTAGTCCTCATCCTCGAATAAATTACGGACGGATACATACGCCGCCTTTTCGGGCTTCGTAATATAAGTGATCGCGTTTTTTGGTCTTGCTTTGCCTGCGGTACATTTGAGTAACGGCATTATCCACCCCCAACGGCGGTAGTGATTGCTTTATACGTTTTCTTTAATTCTTCGGCGCAAGATAAAATGCGCCGCTGTTCCGCATCACCGTAGTAGCAATACTTTAACGCCTGATTAAGATTGTTTCCTTGCCGTTTCAACTCGGCTAACATCTCGCTCGCGTGTTCCACCACGATAATCGGTTTATCGGTGATTGCCCGTATTACAAACTCCGTCATAGAACGTCCGCTCGTCGCTATCGCTTTGTCTATTAAGTTTTTCTCTTGTTCGCTTGCCCTGAATATGTAAGCGAACGGTCTTGTTCTGTTGCCTATAATTTTTCCCTCCTCATCAATTTTGTTCGTCGGATTATCGGGGTATTAGGGGCTTGCCCCTAACGAGGCGAGCGCCTGCGCTCGGTATTTGGCAATCCAAATACGTTCCTCGCTATAACCGATAAACCAACTTCTTCCCCTGATATTAAATTGTCGTTTCGCCGTCGTTTTAAGGCTATCGGCTGCGCCTTTTTTGATTTCATCACCTCCGTAATTTTTATTTTTTGTCCTGTGCGGGCATAGAAAAAGCCCGACCAATGTTCTTGGTCGAGCCGAGATTTTACCGATCTGTACGCTCGGTGTCTATAACGCCGATTAGAGCTTTTTTATTTACGTTTGTGTTTTTCCAAAATTGTCCCCGAAAAACAACCGATTCTGCCCGAAAATACGGGGGTTTTTAGAGGTTTTTTCAAAATAACGGGCTACCGTTATATACGCTAAAAAATAGCGATTCTCACTTTTCGCTACTTAATTGCAAATTTCATACCGTACATTTCGTATTTGCCGTTTTTATCTTCAACCACTTTGGGTGTAACGATAGTATCGTCGTCCACGTCCCACATAAACTTTTCATATACGGGGCTGTTCATCAAGGCGGCGTAGATATGCCAATCCGAAGCAGCGTTCTTTTCATAATGCCGCAGGACGAGGATAAGCACGTTTTTGTTCGTAAGCCATTTTGAGGCTTGCTCGTCGCGCTCGTTCTTTTCCTGTTCTATCCTGTCGTAGAGGACTTCTTTTTCATCATCGTCGGCAGAGCGCAGAGCGCTGTATAACTGCTTTATCCGAGCCTTTGCGGTGTCGCAGATTTCCACGATTTTATCCTTGTGCCTGTACTCGGTTGCATTACCTATGACTAACGCGCTGCCGAGCTGAACGGATATGGGAATAAAGAATTTCTTTTGTTTTCTGCCTTCGCGGAAAGAAATTTTATTTGCCGCCTCATAGATATAATCCATTGCGGTTTTATGAAAGCGGTATTGCCGTTCCTTATCTTTTATGCGGTGTATCTCTTTGAAAAAGACCGGCGCGGGAACACTATATTTCTTTTGCAGAGCCGTTATTTCCTTGCCGACATTTACATTGTCATAGGCGCGTTTTGCTTTGTCTATCTCAATACCAGACAATACGGCGAGCTTACACACGTCCTCGTAAACAGGAAGTATATCCTTTTCGTTTGCGCCGTTGTTGAATTTATCCCAAATAATGCTGTTGAGCCGTTGCGATAGATTTACGATCTCTCCGATTTTGTTCTCGCTTGTTTCATAATCGAGCAAGGCAACAGATGACTTTGACTTGCTCACGGAAGGGATATTGCATACAGGCACTTTGAATAGGCTTTTATATTTTTCTGCGGCTTCCACCAAAAGCGCGTCGTCCGTTACAAGCATAGCATCCGAGTCATAATCGCAACCATTCAGGCGCTGCTGTATATTCTCCCCGATGGCATTGACGCAGACTATATTTTCGCCCAAGTCAAAGTAGTCCCATATATCTCCGTCAAGATTATTTTCCACGCAGTAGAGATTGCCCATAGTGATATGCGGTGAACGGGCGCAAAGCAATTTTGCGCCATCGGCAAATCGTTCACAATAGATTTGCCCCGATTGCAAAATGCTCTTTATTTCTTCACCGGCTATGTATTGCAACAGTTCGGGACCGTTTCCGAAAAGAGTAGCATTTGTGCCGTTAAAAAGAATATGACCTTTTTTCAACCTGTCTTTCAGACTTCTGACCACGTCGTTACGGAAGTTTTCGTAAAGCGCCGTGTAGCTGAAATGCGGCGATTGGAACATAAGAGTAAACAGCACGTCCGCTCTGTCCGCAAGACCTTCGGCACGTTCTTCCGAATCTTCGTCCTTATCTCTCGCAAAAGCGTCCGTAAAATGGTAACGCATAAAGTGTATTTCTTTGCGGACGATGGCGATATAATCTATGCTCGGTTGAAGCAAACGGGCAACCTGTTCTTCCCCAAGAGGTAGTGTATTAAGCACCTGATAACTGCTCTGTACCGTTTTGCCGTGGAAAAAATGCGTAGGTTTATCCCATTTGACCACGCCGAAGGTGCTATTTACATTGTCCGCCCACTTGCGGATATTCTTTTCGTTCAGGTCGCCGACGAATTTTAAGTATTTCAGGCTGTTGGGCGTTGTTACCATTACGATCTGACTTATATCCGTCGCAAGCGTAAAGCCGCGAGTTTTAAGGTCGTCAAGCGTTATGCCTTTGTCTTTTATCCATTGTTGTAGCTTTGTACGGAAGGCGCACGACTTGAAAAACTTGTTGCGAAGAAGCAGGAAGTGCTTGTCCGAATACTCGCCCGAAAACAGGCTTTCGTCCAAAAGGCTTTCTCCGTCCCATATATCGTTGGTTATCTGCGTTTCCTTTTCTGTGGCTATGAGCTTGCCGTCCTGCATTTCTACCGATACGACTTTATCTGTAAAAGTGCTTTTGTAGTCCGGCACAAAGAGGATACCGTCAAGCGGAATATCTATAACGCCCTTGATAGAGGAAAGAGATAAGGCGCGATAAGATTCCCACGACGCGAGGTCTGAACTTTGTTTAATGCCGCACTCGCTCCATTTGGTCATATACTTGTAAAGCCGCTCATCAATGAAAAGGCATTTACCTTCGCGTGAGCTGCCCGCGCTACGCTTGTATCTTACATAGTGAACGCTATCCAAGTTAAAGCCGTTAGAGTAAAAGTGATCGCGCAGAGCCTTTTTGTTTATTACCTTACCGCCATCGGCTTTGTATGTATAATTGAACTTTACATTTACTACGGCGAGGGTGTAGGAATTATTGTGTTTGTCCACAAAGGAAAACTTTTTGCGGCAGATACGAGTATATGCCTTTTCAAGCTCTACCGTGTCAAGCGAATAATCCAATGTGTTTTTGAACAACCAAAAATAGGCGTCCGATTTGTATTCGGGCATTTTGTATCCGACTTCGACGCCGTATTCCTGTTCGTGCTTGTATAGGTCGCAAGCCTCTATTGAAATTATCCGATAGCCCTTTACCATAAAGCTATTATAACATATTATTGTTGACAATAGTTGTCATAATTAAAAAGTTTTTTATAAATGTACCATTATAGGGACAAGGTATGTTTTCCGCTTAAAAGGGTTCCGCTCTTACCGCTGAACAGCACCTTCTAAAAACGGACAGACAATTTATTATGCCTGCCCGTTTTGCTTTTGACTATTCTGCTCGGCGGTGATACTTACCCTTATTATAGCATAAAAGTAGTTTAGGAGATCTTGTCGATTAAAGAGAAAAACGATAGTAGTCCTATCATTTAAAGTCTTTATTTTTCGTAAATTTTTATTTAGCCTTTTAATGGTTGACAAATGTCCGAATTCGGACTATAATATTTGTGTCCGAATTCGGACTGTCGGAGGGTTAGAATAAGAAATGAATATTAGAGAACAATTATCTGAATTAAATAAAATGTCTAAACGTAGTGTCGCACTTTACCATAAATTTGCAAATTCTATCGGAATTTCAGATAGTTCGCTTGGCGTTTTATATGCGTTAGCGGAAGGCGCTCCTTGTTCGCAATACGATTTATGTAATAAATGGGCAATTCCAAAACAAACCGTAAATACCGCCTTAGCCTCTTTGCAAAATAAAGGATTTATAACTCTTTCCACGATTAGCGGAACAAGAAAAAAGAAAAGTATTTCTTTAACCGCCGCAGGAAAGGAATTTGCCGCAAAGACAATCAATGTATTACTTGATACGGAGCTTGCCGCCCTTGCCTCTTTAACGCCCGAAGAAAGAGAGCTTTATATCAGCTTAAATAAGAAATATAACGAACATTTAACAGAGAAACTCCAAAATATTATTATGGGAACAAGTTAAATTATGTCAAAATTTCTAAAAATGAAAGAGCTTATAGCCGAGATGAACTTGCCCGATTATCGCTATAAGCAATTATTGGACGCTGTCTTCCGACAACACACAATACGCTTTGAAGATATGAAACCGCTCCCAAAAGAACTGCGGGGAAAACTTATCGAGCAATTTGGGGAAACGGTAATAGGAATTAAAGCTATTCATCACGAAAAATCAACGCAAACTGACAAGGTACTGTTTGAACTGCCCGACGGCAACCGCGTTGAAACGGTAGGCTTGTTTTACAAAGAGGGTTGGAATTCATTTTGTATATCCTCGCAGAGCGGTTGTGCATTTGGTTGTAAATTCTGTGCTACGGGCACGCTGGGTTTACATAGAAATATGACGTCAGATGAGATATGCGACCAAGTTCTTTACTTTATGCAGCAGGGGTTTACGATAAACAGCATTTCCTTTATGGGTATGGGCGAGCCGTTTGCAAACCCGAATTTGTTTGAAGCTCTGCGCGACTTGACGGATACTGAATTATTCGGCTTATCTCAAAGACGAATAACCATCTCTACTATCGGCATAGTTCCAAGTATTAAAAGATTGACAAAAGAATTTCCGCAGATTAATTTAGCATATTCACTACACGCGCCGACTAATCAGTTGAGGGAAACGCTTATGCCGATTACAAAAACGTACTCTCTTGATTTGGTACTTGACACGTTAGATAACCATATACGACAAACAAATCGAAAAGTATTTTTAGCATATATAATGCTGAAAGGTATAAATGACAGCGAAAAACACGCCGAGCAACTTATAGAACTATTATTCCGGCACAAAAAATATCTTGCACTATATCATTTAGACTTAATTCCGTATAATCAGACAACGGTTGCTCAAAAACTAACGCCACCAAGCAACAAGTGCATACAAGCTTTTTGCAAAGTTTTGCACGGTGCGGGAATAAGCGTAAATATAAGGACGCAATTCGGTTCTGATATAAATGCCGCTTGCGGTCAGTTGGCTGGAACATACAACAATAAATCAGAAAAAGGAGAAACAAAAATGTTACAAGAACAAGAAAAATCATTACAGTGGTTATTGTGTCCTGTGTGTAAAAACAAAACACGGGTAAAAATAAGAGATGATACCGTACTTGAAAAATTTCCGCTGTTTTGTCCAAAATGTAAAAACGAAACGCTTATCAATGTTAAACAATTTAATATAACCGTC
Organism: uncultured Clostridia bacterium; assembly: GCA_944372075.1. Lineage (GTDB taxonomy): Bacteria > Bacillota > Clostridia > Christensenellales > Borkfalkiaceae > Borkfalkia. The sequence continues at coordinate 12,131 of CALVYJ010000001.1, forward strand.
ATCAAAGAGCCAAACGCAAAGACGTAGAGCCGATAATTCACAAAGTTCAAATTGTGTTTATCGGCTTTTTTATTTATAATGCATTGCTTGATATTGATATTTTTTAGAGTTCGCATTTGAGGATACAAAACGGGCGGATTTATTCATTTAACGGACATACTATTTCTACAATTTTTCTACAAAATGCGTTTGAGTTTGCGAAAAAGCAGACGATATTAGAAATTACATAATATAGTAACGCAAAAACAGCGATCTCATTATGAAATCGCTGTTTTTGTTGACTCGCCTTTGGGTGTACCCATATAAAATTTAGTTTTTTGTAAATTCCCTATGGAATACACCCTTTGCGGGTGTCTTTTTGTTTGGTTTTTATTGCCCTGCCCGCTTTGAATCCGTCAGGCCGAGGATTAAACAGACGGGGTTCCCGAAAACAGATCGCCTTTTCCCTTGCTCTTTCGCGCAGTTTTCCATCATCAAAAATAATCCATGCCTTACTCGGCTTTGCGCCTATGCCTGCGCAAATTTCCGTTGCTAACCTGCCGAAACGTTAAATTCTTCGCCCTCTTCGTCCGTTATGTCGTAAAGTCCGCTCTGCTCCGCAAGCGCAACGATCTGCAAAAATTCTTGCTTATATACGTCCTCAGCCAAATAACTTTCCAAACCATTCAGCCGCGCAAGAACATTCTCAAGCGATGCGTCGCCACGATAGCTTGATTGCCGAAGCACAAGCGCAAACTCCGCAACGCATGCGGCAAACTGCGTATCCTCGGCGCTCGATTCCTCGCCCGTAACAGTCAGTACGACTTCACGATTTAGATCTTCCGCATCACGATACCGTACGGAAACTTGCGCAAGCGCCGTTTCCGTATCGGCGTTTGAAGGCAACAACTCCAATTCATATAGAGCCGTTACACAGAGATTGCTGCCGATCTCGCCCGTATCTTTATTCGGATTGTCAAAATCGTCTTCAGAGATGGTCTTCATGTCGTACCCCAAAAGCCGATACGAAGACACCCGCTCGCCATTGAACGTGACCCCCGCCTTCGCATCGTACGCGACGGTATACAACGTCCCGGCAAGCTCTTCCGTAAATATTTTCTCCGATTCAAGCTGCGTATCCATATAAGAATAATTGCCGTTACCGTTCAAAGCAAGCGTCTGCATCAAATCATCCCTCGTATTGCCCAACCCTACGCCGACGACGGAAAGAGCGATACCGCTTCGCGCTTTTTCCTGAATAAATTCCGTCAATTCATCGGTATCGTAAATGCCGACATTGAAATCGCCGTCCGTAAGCAGAATCACGCGATTGTTGCCATTCTCTGCCTTATGCGCCTCTGCCTGCTCATAAGCCAGCCCCAATCCGTCAGAACCGCTCGTCGACCCATATGCCGTAAGACGCGACAGCGCATTGCGTATTGCCGTCTTTCCGCTTTGCGTAGCAGCCGTGCTTTCCAACACCGTTTTCACTCCGCTCGCATACGTCACGATGGATACTCTGTCGTTCTCTCCCAACCCGTCGATCAATTTGTTCGCTCCGTATTTGACCAAATCAAGACGGCTCATGCCTTCGCTGCCATATACCGAACCGCCCATCGAACCGGAGACGTCTATCAGCAAAACATAATTGGTATCCCCGCCGACAACCGCTTCTTCCGTCCGTATGCCGATCGTCATCAACGCATGATCGGTATTCCAGGGACATTCGGAAAAATACGCCGAAACGCCTACCGCTTCCCCTTCTTGCGGCAAAGGATAATCGTAATCAAAGTAGTTGACAAGCTCCTCCAATCGTACCGAATCGGGTGAAACGAAAACGTTTTGCCTGATCTGCGCGCGCACAAACGAATATCCCGCCGTATTGCGATCCAACGAAAAATAAGAGGACGGCGTCGTTTGCACATCGTAAAATCCCTGTTCGATTATGCTGTCATATTGATAATTCTCTCCGTCGGATATCCAAGGCGCACCCTCCATCGCTCCTCCCCAAACACCTTCGCCCGCATCCGGAGCAGCGTTGAGACTGCCGTATGCGCACCCGCAAAAAAACACGACCGCCATTAAACAACCAAACAATGAGACAAGATACTTTTTCATCTTTTTTCCCTCCTTACACCTCTACAACGATTATCGATGTTGCTCTGTCCCGCTTATGTTCAAGTTTATATGATTTTCAGGAATTTTTTGCAAGAAGTCCCAACAGAAAAAATACCGAATCTTTATTTTGCCCCATCACCGTCATATAATAGTCGGCTGCCGGCAGTGAAATTTTCGCATCGGAAACATACTCGCCGTTTTCATACCGTGTCGTATAACGATATACCTTGCCTGTTAATTTTCCCCCTTCGTCCAGTCCGTCAAACGAACGCAACTGCTCGGGTATGCTCTTCCCGTCCGTAAGATCGATATACAGCTCCCCTTCCCAAAACAGCAGTCCTCGCAAATACCGCAGCTGCACCCTGATCAACACCTCTTCCCCCTCCCGAACATACAAGTTGTACTGCGCATGCCCGTTCTCAGACCCGGCAAACGGCGCTAGACCACTTAACTCTGCACCAACTGCGTATATGTGACATTCTTCTCCTGCGCATCCGAAAGGGCATAATATTCCGTCGAGGGCTCCTCTGCCTGCGACGAATCGTTCGGTATTTGATCTCTGTCTGCCAAAATGCCGACAAACGCGGCGCATACGATCAAGACACATACAAAAGCAGAGGCGATCTTCCATACAATCCCTCTTCTCTGCGGCGATTGCAAAACCACTCTTTTCGCTCTTTCTAAATCGCCGGAGGGCGCCTCGCTCCCTTCAAAATATTCGCTAAATGCTCGTTCGATCTCTTTATCCTTTCTCATCTTCTTCATCCTTACAACGTTTCACTCGCCGTTTTGTCCCTCTGAAAGGAATTTTCGCAGCTTTTCTTCCGCCCCTGCCGTTTGCCTTTGTACCGCCGACTTACTTATGCCCGTTTCCTTCGCTACCTCCCGAACGGTAAAATCCAAATAATATCGATAATAGATCATCTTGCGCTCTTCTGGCGTAAGTCTGCCGATCGCTTCCTCCAAAACAACCGCCCGCTCAATACGCGCCCCGTCATACCGCTCGTCCGTCAGATGAAAAAACGCGTCGATATCCTCTTCCGCCCGAACCTTTCTCTTCCGCAACAGGTCGAAAGCGCTGTTTCGCACGATCCGCATAATAAACGCATATCCGTTTGTACCCTCTCGGTATCCCCCGATCCCGCGCGCAAGTTTTAAGAAACTTTCGTCTACAACGTCTTCCGCGTCCGCACGGTTTTTCACGATCCCGCGCGCCAACGCAAACATCCGCTTGCCTATACACGCATAGATCCCGTCCAGTGCGTTCGCATTCCCTCCGCGCAACGCTCGCAAAAGCACATTGAGTTGTTCCTTTTCGAAAGGCGCCATACCTCTTACCCCATAACAATCTCTTTTCATTCTAGCATATCTCTTTTTATTTGTAAAGAGATGATATGTACACACGTTTAACTTCATCTTGCCGAGCCTCCCTATTCCCCAATTTGACAAAAGGACGGCGCCGGATCTCTCCGACGCCGCCCTGTTCCAAGCTTCCCGCTCGCCACCTCCGCGCGGCAAGCCCTAAATTCGCTGCCTATCGCCTATTCTTTCCATACACGCTTGAGACACTCGCAAAATCCCTGCATCGTGTTCTCCCGTAAATCCAGATAATAACACCTGCCCCGATATCCGCCTTCATAATACCGCTCTATATTGAACCCGCTGTACTCTTCCTTGCAACAGATCAACAGCCTCTCGAACGGCATCTCCGATACCGTGTACTCTTCGTCAAATAAAAATTCCGCCCAAAGCCCCTCCTGCCTCTGCTTCTGCGTCCATTCGTCGATACTCACCCCGAACGCCGGCATCTCGTTCGCTCCGCTCGTCATCGCTTCCCAGCCGCGCAGTATCTGCCCGTATTGCGTACTCTCCCTTCCGTATTCCCGTATCGCCCCGTCTTGATATATCCGTATCGCTTGCGCTTCCGACGCCACTTTCTCTATCATCATCCCGTACTTCTCCTCTTTTTTTTGTATTATACCAAACTCTCCCCCCCTTGGCAAGTAATTTTTTTGAAAATTTGTGTAAATTTTTATATAAAATTGTTGACAAATTTAGAAAATGAGGTATAATAGTAGCGAAAAACGATAAGGAGGACTATCTCATGAAAAAGAGCATGTACAGTTTGATGCTTGCCGAGGACGTGATCCGAGCGATCGATCGAATTGCGGAAGAGAAAGACACAAACCGTTCCAATCTTATCAATCAAATTTTGGCGGAATATGTTTCTCTGACGACGCCGGAAAAGCATGTGCAAAACATTTTTGATATCATTGAAAATTTTATAGGAAAGCAAAACGGATATCTCCTGTATTCGCAGCCGAACGATATGACAATGAGCATCAAAAGTTCCCTGCAGTACCATTACCGTCCCACCATTCGCTACGAAGTCGAGATGTATCGAACGCCCTCGCAGACCATCGGGCAGCTGAAGATCATTTTCCGCACGACGTCTGCGGAGCTTTTGGTGGAGCTTACGCGGTTTTTCAAAATTTGGATGCAGTTGGAAAATATTTACATTCGGCAGTTTTTCCCGAAAGACTCGATCGAATACGGCATGGAATCGGGCAAATTTTTGCGTACCTTTGCCGTACCAAACGATTCCGACTATACGGAAGAACAGATCGGCAACGCCATCAGCCATTATATAGCGACTTTCGACGAAATGCTGAAAGCCTTTCTCGCCGGAAAATTTTCTTCGACGGAAGAAATCGAATCGAGATACTTACAATATCTCAACAGCGGCGTGCAGTTGATTTAACCCCAAGGAGGTGATTTTTATGAACGCACAAAAATTTACAAAAAAGGCTCTGGAAGCTGTCAACGCAGCGCAGAGTATCGCACTTGAAAACCAAAATATGCAAATTATGCCCGAGCATCTGCTCTATGCGCTCGTGGATCAAGAAGGAGGTTTAATCCCGCAGCTTTTGAAAAAAATGGGAAAGGACACCGACAACCTCCTCGCCCTGCTCGACGAAGCCATTCGAAAAATCCCGGCTGTCAGCGGCAGCGGAAGAGAACCGGATAAAATTTATATATCCCCCGTCACCGACAAAATTTTCAACGGCGCGGAACGGCTCGCTTCTTCCTTAAAGGACGAATACGTTTCCGTTGAACATCTCATGCTCGCACTCTTTGATTATGCGCCGGATACCGTTCGCTCGATCTTTCGTTCGCTCGGAATTACCAAAGACGCCTTCCTTACGGAATTGAAAAAAGTGAAAACCGATCGCGTTACGAGCGATGAACCCGAAAATACCTACGACGCCCTTTCGAAATACGGCTTTGACCTCGTTCAACGCGCCAAAGAGCAAAAACTCGACCCGGTCATCGGGCGTGACAACGAAATTCGTAACGTCATCCGTATCCTTTCGCGCAAATCCAAAAACAATCCCGTTTTGATCGGCGAACCGGGCGTGGGCAAAACCGCCATCGCGGAAGGTTTGGCGCAGCGAATCGTTCGCGGCGACGTGCCGGAAGGTTTGAAAAATAAAACTATCTTTGCTTTGGATATGGGCGCACTCATCGCCGGCGCAAAGTTCAGAGGCGAATTCGAAGAGCGCTTAAAAGCCGTGCTCAATGAAATCAAAAAGAGCGAAGGAAAAATCCTGCTCTTTATCGATGAGCTGCATACCATCGTCGGCGCAGGGAAATCCGACGGCGCAATGGATGCGGGCAACCTCTTAAAACCGATGCTGGCACGCGGCGAGCTGCACTGCATCGGCGCAACGACCTTGGACGAGTACAGAAAATATATCGAAAAAGACGCCGCGCTCGAACGCAGATTCCAGCCCGTTATGGTCGACGAGCCGACCGTTGAAGATACGATCTCCATTCTGCGCGGATTGAAAGAACGCTATGAAGTTTTCCACGGCGTGCAGATCCACGACCAGGCGCTGATCGCCGCCGCTACCCTTTCCCATCGCTATATCTCCGACCGCTTCCTGCCGGATAAAGCCATCGACTTGGTCGATGAGGCTTGCGCGACCATTCGCACCGAAATCGATTCGATGCCCAGCGAAATGGACGATATCGCACGCAAGATCATGCAGCTGGAAATCGAAGAGATGGCTTTGAAAAAAGAAACGGATTCCCTTTCGAAAGAACGGCTGTCCGCTTTGCAGAAAGAATTGGCGGAGCTGCGCGATCAGTTTAACGCCATGAAGACGCAGTGGAACAATGAGAAAGCCAGCATCCATATCGTTTCCGATACAAAGGCGGAGATCGAAAAAGTCAACGGCGAAATCGAAGCCGCTCAACGCGAAGGAGATTACGAACGCGCCGCTAAATTGAAGTACAGCAAACTGCCGGAGTTGCAGAAAACATTGGAAAAGGCGCAAACCGAAAGCAGTACGGCTAAACACACGCTCTTGCGCGATACGGTAACCGAAGAGGAAATCGCGCGCGTCGTCGCGCGCTGGACGGGCATCCCGCTCGCAAAACTCATGGAAGGCGAACGCGAAAAAATCTTGCACTTGGACGATATTTTGCATAAACGCGTGATCGGTCAGGACGAAGCCGTTACAAAAGTGACCGAAGCGATCTTGCGTTCCCGCGCCGGCATCGCCGACCCCAACCGACCGATCGGTTCCTTCTTGTTCTTGGGCCCTACCGGCGTTGGAAAGACAGAACTCGCAAAAGCGCTCGCTGAAAGTTTGTTCGATGACGAGCATAACCTCGTCCGCATCGATATGACCGAATATATGGAAAAATTTTCCGTGTCCAGATTGATCGGCGCCCCTCCCGGATACGTCGGATACGACGAAGGCGGTCAGCTGACCGAGGCCGTGCGCAGAAAACCGTATTCGGTCGTCCTGTTCGATGAAATCGAAAAGGCGCACCCCGACGTGTTTAATATCCTCTTGCAGGTTTTGGATGACGGAAGAATTACCGATTCGCAGGGCAGAACCGTGGATTTCAAAAATACGATCATCATTTTAACGTCTAACCTCGGCTCGTCCTATCTGTTGGACGGCATCGAGGAAAACGGCGAAATCTCCGAATCCGCCAAAGAACAGGTTTCCGCTTTGCTGAAACAGAGCTTCCGCCCGGAATTTTTGAATCGACTCGACGAGATCGTTTATTATAAACCGCTTACAAAAGACAACATCACCAAAATTATCGATCTCTTAATTCAAGATCTCACGACCCGCCTCGAAGACAAACAGTTGAAGCTCGTCATTACGCCGCTCGCAAAAGATTTGATCATCGAAAACGGCTACGATCCCGTTTACGGCGCTCGCCCGCTCAAACGCTATCTGCAAAGCAAGGTGGAAACGTTGATCGCTAAAACGATTATCGCCAACGACCTGCAACCGGGAAATACCATCGAAATCGGCGCAATGAACGGAGATTTTACGGTCAATATCTTGTGATTTGAAGTTGCCAAACGCTTCTCCTTTGATGGTTTTTATAAACCTGAAATTTATCTCTTTTTAACTTTTGTCAATCGGTTGCGCGTATCTTCTTTACGCTTTTTGCAACCGGTTGCAGAGAGAAGGGCGCCTCGCAGATATGCGAGGCGCCCTCTCTCTGCATAATGAGCGCGGAGCCTTGTAGCTTTACAATGCTCCGCGCTTTTGATCGGTCTTAAAAACCGCATTTTATCCCGTCAAAATCCCGGCTTATTCATTTTGCGACCCCTTCACAGATCGGTCTGTTTCTTTTTCGGATTGCCTTGACTTTGTAAACAGTAACACGAAAAACATCAGCAGCGGGAATATAACCCCGACCCCGATTCCGACCGACAAACTCCCCCCGAATTGATCGGCGACGCCCCCTACCATGGAAGGGCCTGACATACAGCCCAGATCTCCCGCCAGGGCCAACAGCGCAAACAGAGCCGTACCCCCCTTCGGGATACGTTCCGTCGCATAGGAAAAAATGCCGGGCCACATGATCGCAACAAACAATCCGACGACGCCGCAGCCTACCAATCCCAGCCATGCCTGCGATTGCGGCGCCAACGCGCAGAGCAGATATCCGCCGACACATCCGACCGAAGCGACCGTCAGCGCCTTTTTCAAATCAATCTTTCCGCCGATTACGGAAAACATGACGCGAGATATTCCCATGCAGACGGCAAACAGACAGGGCCCCAGCAGATCGCCCACCGTCTTTGAAACTTTTAATCCAGATTCCGCAAACGCAGACGCCCACTGCCCGATCGCAATTTCACTGCTTCCGGCACAGATCATCAAGATTACGCAAAGCCAGAAGGTTCGTCCCCGCAACAATTCGCGGATTTTAATGGGATTTTCACCCTCTCGCACAAGTCTATGGATCGGCACAAACATGAACAACACGGCATTCAAGAGCGGTACAACCGCCCAAATACACGCCAAAATCATCCAGTTCTGCACGCCCGCCAGTACGAAAAACAACGTAGAGATCGCTACGACGCTCACCTGCCCCCAACAATAAAAAGAATGCAGCAAGCTCATCGCCGCCTTTTTATTTTGAGTCGGACAAGCCTCTATCACCGGACTGACCAACACCTCGATCAGTCCGCCGCCGATCGCATACAGCGCCGATGCGGCAAACAGTCCGATGACCGGTATCGGCAGTACATTCGGCAGCACCGCTAACAATATCAAACCCGTTCCGCAAAGAATATGCGCAATAACCAGACATTTTCGATATCCGATCGCATCCGCATACTTCGTAGCCAGCAGATCTACCAATAATTGCACTCCGAAATTGACCGTTATCATCGTCCCGATCAGCGTAAGTGAAATGCCGTAATCGCTCTGAAAGGTCAAAAATAACAGCGGCGCAAAATTATTGATGATCGCTTGCGTTATGTATCCGGTATAACACGACAGTATCGTTGAACGCACGCCTAACCTTCTCATTGTTTCCCTCACTCGCCGGCTTCGCGAACTATTCTTCAGACCGCAGTTCCTTTACCATCTGTTTATATTCCAACCCTCGATATCCCAACCGCTCATACAGCGCGCGCGCCCGCAAATTGTTCGCTTCCAGCTCCAATCGGATGCGCGCAAACCCTTCCCGCTCCGCTTGCTCTTCAATTGCGGAAAAAAACGCCTTCCCGATCCCGTGCGATCGGTATTCCGGCAAAATATACATTTCCTCCAACCACATTACCTTTCCGCCCGCTTCCCGCGAAAAAGTCTTTGCCAGCAACGCATACCCGATCACCGCGCCTTCCAGCTCCGCAACATATCCCTCCGCATATCGATCCGAGCGCATCAGTTCCTCAAACATCCCTTCGTGATACGTTCGCGGCAATGCGTGCAAAACTGCCGAAGACGAATAAAACATCTCCGATAGGCGCAAAAAATCTCTTCGGTCAGCCTTCCGTAATTTCCGTATCATACTCTACCTCTCAAAATATTTGCTATTATACCATGAATCGAGCAACCTTGTCAACAAATATAATCGCAACCGACTTGCATTTCCTCCGCAATCGTATGCGTTATTGTATTCCTCGAATCTCCCGCCAACGGGCACTTTTATAATAAAAAAAACAGAGGAATTGTGCATCCCTCTGCTCATTCTTTCCGTTTTTGTACCGCTCCTGCTCGGAACGCGCTCCCGTTATTTCGCGTATTCTACTCCGCGAAATTCGCGAATCACATTGACTTTGATCTGACCGGGATATTCCAATTCCTGCTCGATCTTTTTGGCAATGTCCTTTGCCAAAAACAAAGTATGCGCGTCGTCGATCTGCTCCGGCTTTACGATCACTCGGATTTCACGCCCCGCCTGAATGGCATAGCTCTTGTCCACACCCTTAAAGGAGGAAGCGATACTCTCCAACTGCTCCAATCGCTTGACGTAATTCGTGCTCGTTTCCCTGCGCGCACCCGGTCTCGCACCCGAGATCGCATCCGCCGCCTGCACCAATACCGCCTCGATCGTTTTCGGCTCAACGTCGCCATGATGCGCCATGATCGCATTGACAATGTTGTTGTTCTCTTTATATTTCTTCGCTATATCCGCACCGATTTGTATATGCGTGCCTTCCTGCTCGTGATCGACTGCCTTTCCGATATCGTGCAAGAGTCCGGCGCGCTTCGCCAAATTCACATCTAACCCCAGTTCAGCCGCCATCATGCCGGCCAACTGCGCAACTTCGATGGAGTGCTTATACACGTTTTGTCCGTAACTCGTTCTGTATTTCAACCGACCCAAAAGTTTGATAAGCTCCGGATGCAATCCGAAAATTCCCACCTCAAACATCGCCGCTTCGCCGTTTTCTTTGATCTGTTGATCCAGCTCCTTGCGGACTTTTTCGACCGTCTCTTCGATCCTTGCCGGATGAATTCTTCCGTCCGCGATCAGCTTTTCCAAAGACAGTCTCGCAACTTCCCGCCGCACGGGATCAAACCCCGACAAAATTACGACTTCCGGCGTATCGTCGATGATCAATTCAATGCCCGTCGCGTTTTCCAACGCGCGGATGTTTCTCCCTTCTCTGCCGATGATCCGCGCCTTCATGTCGTCGTTCGGCAACGGCACAACCGAAACCGTGATCTCCGACGCATGGTCGCTCGCACAGCGCTGTATCGCAAGGCTGATGATCTTTTTGGCGTTTTGATCCGCCTCGTCCTTCGCCTGCTGCTCGATATTCCGTACCTGCAACGCCACGTCGTGCCGCGTTTCATCCAAAATGTTTTCCGTAAGCGCCTTCTTCGCCTCTTCCCGCGTAAGCTGCGCTACCTTTTCCAGCTCCTGCAACATCAAATCGTGTTGATGATTGACCTTTTCCTGCATCTTCTTGATCTCGCCTTCCTGGCGCACAAGATTCTTTTGCTGCTGTTCCAAAGAGTCCGATTTCTTTTGCAGAGAATCTTCCTTCTTATCGAGGTTATCCTCCTTTTGCATCAAGCGTTGCTCCGCTTTTTGCAGTTCGATCTTCTTCTCTTTGGTCTCTCTTTCAAATTCGTTCCTTAATTTTAAGTCCTGTTCCTTAGCCTCTAAAATAGCTTCTTTCTTTAATGCTTTCGCTTCATTCTCCGCTTCGTCAAGCATTAATTTAATTCTTTGATTCACTTCTCCCACTTTCCGCTCTTCGGCCTTTTTATACAAAATCCGACCGGCAAAAAAGCAGGCTGCACCAACAACTACTATAGCGACGGCGAGCACAACGACGATCCAAACTTGCACCGTTGCCGCCAGAAACAGGGTGCTTAAATTCGCTTTATACATCGAACAGCCTCCTGTAATATGACTTCAATATAAATGCTAAAATTCGCCTTTTTGTCTCTTTTTATGCTCTTTTTTCTTCTCAGCGGCAAAAATGCACTTTTTTCCATTTATATCATATCAATTATAACGTATTTTTGTATAAAAGTCAACGCTATGCCTAAAATTTACGCGCGAGTTAAAAAAAAATCGCTCCGATTGCTCGAAGCGATTTTTTTCCTTCGGAACGATTACTTCAATTCCGCAAAATATTTAATGGTGCGTACCATCTGGCTCGTATAAGAATTTTCATTGTCGTACCAGGATACTACTTTGACAAGCGTAGTGCCGTCTCCCATCGGCATGCACTTGGTCTGCGTAGCATCAAACAACGAACCGTACGTGATACCGATTACGTCGGAAGATACGATCTCGTCTTCGGTATAACCGAACGAATCGCTCGCCGCCGCCTTCATCGCCGCATTGACGCCCGCGTTGTCTACTTCGCCTTCAACTACAGCAACCAGCTGCGTCAAAGAACCCGTGGGAACCGGTACGCGCTGCGCGCAACCGTCCAAAACTCCGTTCAGCTCGGGGATAACAAGACCGATCGCCTTTGCCGCTCCGGTGCTGTTCGGCGTAATGTTCACCGCCGCCGCACGCGCACGGCGCAAATCACCTTTGCGATGAGGCCCGTCCAACGTCATCTGGTCGCCCGTATATGCGTGGATCGTCGTCATATAACCCTTTTTGATCTTCGCAAATTTGTTGAGCGCGTTCGCCATCGGAGCAAGACAGTTCGTCGTGCAAGATGCCGCAGAGATAATCGTATCCGTCGCCTTCAACGTCTTTTCGTTGACGCTGTAAACGATCGTCGGCAGATCGTTGCCGGCAGGAGCCGATATTACGACCTTCTTTGCCCCGGCATCAATGTGCGCCTGGCTCTTTGCTTTCGAGCAGTAGAAGCCCGTGCATTCCAATACAACGTCTACGCCGATCTCGCCCCAAGGCAGATCCTTCGCATCCTTCTCGGCATAAATCTTGATCTCTTTGCCGTCTACGATGATCGAATTTTCGGTCGCGGAAACTTTGTCTGCCAGCGCATATCTGCCCTGCGCAGAATCGTACTTCAGCAAGTGCGCAAGCATTACCGGGCTGGTCAAATCGTTGATCGCTACCACATCATACCCCTTCGCGTTGAACATCTGACGGAATGCCAGACGTCCGATCCGACCAAATCCATTGATCGCTACTCTTACATTAGCCATTTGAATATCCTCCGTTCTCTAAATATATTTTATATTATTTGTCTGTTTTTAGCAGTATTATTATACCAAATGCGTAAAATTTAGTCAATAGTTTGCACGAAATACTTTTTCTGCACCGTTCTTTATGAAAATTTTGCACAAAACATTTCTCTTTCGTGCATTTGCCTTATTTCAAATTTTCCGCATTCAAGCATTTCAACTCTTCCGGTACAAACGCCCCGTCCTTGCGGATCAATACGTCGTCAAAATAGATCTCTCCGCCGCCGTACTCGGGTCGCTGGATCAAAACCATATCCCAATGCACGCTCGATTTGTTGCCGTTGAACGCGTCTTCATAACTGCATCCCGGCGTAAAATGAATGGAGCCGCTGATCTTTTCGTCAAACAAGATGTCCAGCATCGGACTGGTCACATACGGATTTACCCCGATCGCAAACTCCCCTACATACCGCGCTCCGGCATCCGTATCCAATACCGCGTTCAACGCCTCCGTATTGGACGACGTCGCCTCTACAATTTTCCCGTCCTTAAATACGAGCCGCACCTGTTCGTGCTTGATCCCGTTTTGCAGCGTCGGCGCATTGTACGTGATCACTCCGTTGACGCTTTCCTTGACCGGCGCCGTATAGACTTCTCCGTCCGGTATATTCATGTGACCCGCACACTTGATCGCCGGAATCCCCTTGATCGAAAACGTAAGATCCGTCCCCTGCGCAACCAGCCGGACTTTGTCCGTCCTCTCCATCAACGACTGCAACGCGTCCATCGCCTTGTCCATTTTCGAATAATCCAACGTGCAAACATTAAAATAATAATCTTCAAACTTCTCCGTAGACATGCCCGCATTCTGCGCCATCGACGGGTTCGGATACCGCAATACCACCCACTTCGTCTTCTTTACGCGAATTTCATGATGCACCGGGAAGGAAAACTCGCGATCGTATTGCTGCATTTTCTCCGCAGGAACATCCGATAATTCAAACGTGTTTTCTCCGCCGCGGATGCCGATATAACAATCCATATCCTCCATCCGATATTTCGCATAGTTCGCGCGCAGTTTGCAATGCTCTTCGCTCGTTCCCATCAGCATCGCACGCTCTACCGATAAATCGATCACGTCCGCAAACGGATACCCGCCCGCCGCAAATACCTTCTCTATGCAGGCGTTCACCAGCTCATGATCAATTCCTCTCGCTTCAATCAATACCTTTTCGCCCTTCTGACAATGCACCGAATAGTTTACCAGCACATCCGCCAATTTGTCAATCCTCGGATCTCGCATTTGTGTACTCTCCTTTTTTTCCGCAATGCGCTCGCACATTGCTCTTTTTTCTTTCCACTCTCTATTATAATACTCCCTTAAAAATTTATAAAGCAAATTTTAGTTATTTTTCAAATTATATTGATTTTTCTCGCGTTTTGTTGTAAAATAATGAAGGATAATTTATTTATGGAGGTTCTTATTATGCCTTTGGTTACTTCGACCGAAATGTTCAAAAAAGCGTATAGCGGCGGCTACGCGATCGGCGCGTTTAACGTCAATAATATGGAAACCATTCAGGGTATCGTTGAAGCAGGTAAAGAATGCAACTCGCCCCTCATCCTTCAGGTCAGCGCCGGCGCAAGAAAATACGCCAATCCCGTATACCTGAAACACCTCATTCAGGCTGCCGTCGAAACGACCGGATTGCCCATCGTGATGCACCTCGACCACGGCGCCGATTTCGAAGCCTGCAAATCTGCCATCGACGACGGCTTTACCTCCGTCATGATCGATGCCTCCCACCATTCTTTCCAGGAAAATATCGAAATCACAAAAAAAGTCGTCGCTTATGCGCATGACCGCGGCGTTGTCGTTGAAGCCGAACTCGGTCAGTTGGCCGGCATCGAAGATGCCGTAAACGTGAAAGCCGAAGACGCTTGCTTTACACAGCCCGACGAAGTGTTCGAATTTACACAGAAAACCGGCTGCGATTCCCTCGCTATCGCCATCGGGACAAGCCACGGCGCCTATAAATTCAAACCCGGTCAGAAACCCAGGCTGCGCTTCGATATCCTCGAAGAAGTCGGGAAACGCTTGCCCGGATTCCCTATCGTCTTGCACGGCGCCTCTTCCGTACCCCAGGATCGCGTTGCGATCATCAATCAGTTCGGCGGCAAAATGCCCGATGCAATCGGAATCCCCGAAGAAATGCTCCGCAAAGCAGCTTCTATGGCCGTGTGCAAAATCAACATCGATTCCGATTTGCGCGTCGCTTGCACCGCCGCCATTCGCAAACACTTCGCCGAACACCCCGACCATTTCGATCCCCGCCAGTACCTCGGCGATGCGCGCGCTGCCGTCAAAGAAATCGTCAAACATAAAATCATCGACGTTCTCGGCAGCAACGATAAAGCTTAATTTTCATCCGAATTTTTCCATTTCGGCGCGGTCTCTGCCGCGCCGACTTTTTTCGCCCTCCTTCCGATTTTTCCGCCCTCCTTCCGATTTTTTTCGCACCCATTCCGATCCTTTCCCTCCGCGACACGAAAAAAGGGGCATGCGTTTGCAACCTGCTGCAAACGCATGCCCCTTTTTCCCCTCATCTTCCAAACCAAAGCCGCATCCGAAAAATCAAACTCGAAATTTTTTCGCCTTCTCTTGCGAGATACCAGCAACGCTATTGCTTTTTCTTTTTGCTCCTTTCCCCTTTGCAAAAACAAAATTCACAGCTATCATACCCGCGCGCAATCACGCCGCCTCGCTCACATACGACCTGCGGCAAAAGCCCTTCAAACGCTATCTGTTCAAATTCGCAAAAGATTTGCGCCAATTCCGGACATCCGAATTTTAACGTCATCGTAACGTACAAACATTTCGTTACTTTGAACCCTATCTGCTTCCCCTTGACTTGCAACCCCTCCGTCACCCATCCGCTCGACGGAAATTTGTATTCGATAAAGTTCCGTATGTTTCTCTTAAACGCACTGTACGGAAATACCGGCCGCATCTGGCTCGCTAACCGCTCCCCGCTCTCTTTCGCCGCCTTCTCCGTTTCGCTCCGCACCAATCCCAACGCAGATTCTTCCCGATACCCGTACGCCAACAGCGTCTTGTAATACGCTATCACCGGATATACCAGCTTCCGCAACTGCCGCTCATACGTCGGACTCTTATGATAGTCCGTCGTCACTACCAGCTCCGCATATAGCTTCGATGCCCGCTGAAATATCTTATTCCCTTGCTCTTCTCCAAAATTTCGCACTACGTCCTTCTCTAAAAAATATAAAACTGTCTTCTCGTATTCCATCTCTGCTCCCCTCTTTCCCCTTTATTATAAATCAATTCGTTTCCCCTTGTCAATATTTCAAAAATATTTTTGCTTTTTCAGTTGACAAATTTTCTTTTTATGATATAATATCAATTAAGAATTATTATTATTTGGAAGAAAATTTATGGACAGACGAAATACGATTCAACGGCAACTGGTCTTTGGCGTTGTCTGCAAGCTGAATCATCCCGATGCGGACGAAGTTTACGCCGCAATTTCAAAGGAGCATCCGCACATCAGCAAAGCGACGGTCTACCGAAACTTAAATCTGCTTGCCGAACAAAACATCATTCAAAAAATCGAAACGGGCTGCGGAGCCGATAAATTTGACTACCGCACTCCCGCACACCCGCACCTGCGTTGTCGCAGATGCGGCAAACTTGTCGATGCGCAATTCCCGGCGCTCGATCTTGCCAAGGCGATCGAACAGAATGCCGACTTTGCCGTCGAGCGGTATAATTTGGAATTCATCGGACTTTGTTCCGAATGTAAGAATATTCTTAACAAAGAACAGGAGGATCTACAAAAATGACAAAAAAACTGAAAGGCACCAAAACGGAGGCTAATTTGCAAACCGCCTTTGCGGGAGAATCGCAGGCAAGGAACAAGTACACCTATTATGCAAGCAAAGCAAAAAAGGACGGCTTTGTTCAGATCGCCGCACTTTTTGAAGAGACGGCAAACAACGAAAAAGAACACGCTAAAATTTGGTTCAAACTTTTGCACGGCGGAGACGTCCCTTCCACCGAAGAAAATTTGGCAGATGCCGCCGCGGGCGAAAACTACGAATGGACGGATATGTACGCCACCTTTGCAAAGGAAGCCAAGGAAGAAGGCTTTAACGACATCGCTTTCTTATTCGAAAAGGTCGCAGAGATCGAAAAAGAACACGAAAAACGCTATCTCGCCCTGCTCAATAACGTGAAAAACGATTTGGTGTTCTCGCGCGATCAGGATTGCATCTGGCAATGCTCCAACTGCGGACATATCGTCATCGGCAAAAAAGCGCCGGAAATTTGCCCGGTTTGCTCGCATCCGAAAGCATATTTCCAGTTGAAAGCGGAAAACTATTGATTGTTTGAGGTCAATCATGAATCCTTTTACCTTTCATGCCATGTCCTATGGCGTCTACATTGTTTCTACTTGGGATCACGGCAGACCGACCGGATGTACGGCGAATTGTGCCGCGCAGATCACGGCTAATCCGGCTACCGTCATGGTAAGCATCAATAAAGAAAATTTTACCAATCGCTGTATCTTCGACTGCGGGCATTTCGCTATCTCCGTGCTGGCCGAAAACTCCGATCCTTCCGTCATCGGAACCTTCGGATTCCGCTCCGGCAAGGATTTCAACAAGTTCGATTCCGTCCCCTACCAGGTACGCGATACTTTGCCTATCGTTTCCGATTCCTGCGCATATATCGCCTGCCGCGTGATCGATACGATGGATTCGCCTACGCATACCGTTTTTTTGGGCGAAGTGATCGGCGCTGAAAAACTCAGCGATAATCCGCCCATGACGTACGCGTATTACCATTCCGTCATCAAAGGCAAAACGGCAAAAAACGCGCCGACGTATTTGGAAGAGAAAACAGAACCTGCGCCCGAAGCAAAAGAACGCTACGTCTGCTCGGTTTGCGGTTACGAATACAACGGCAATATCCCCTTCGAACAGCTGCCCGAGGACTGGAAATGTCCCGTTTGCGGTCAGCCTAAAAAGGTGTTTCGGAAAAAATAAGCTCGATGCGCATTCGTTCGATCGGACGCGCCGTGTCTTTTCTTCCTTCCGAAAATAAACGCACTTTCCCCCGATGAAGCGGGAAACTGTTTAAGTCAGATAAAACGGCAGCAAAACCGCACGGTTTTGCTGCCGCTTTTTACGCCCGGACTTTTCTGCCGCCCGACACGCATTTCTCTCCTTCAATCAAAAAAGCAGAACGCACGTTCTGCTTTTTTTGTTAACCTTCTATCTTTTCGAGAAGTTTTAAGTCGATTCCCTTTTCGCCGATCTTGATGATCTCTACCTTTACGGTATCCCCGATATTCAAAACGTCTTCCACTTGATTGATGCGCTTCTCGCTCATCTTGGAAATATGCACCATTCCGTCTTTGCCCGGAGCAAGCTCGACAAACGCACCCACCTTTGAAAGAATACGAACGACCGATCCGATAAACATATCGCCCACTTCCGGTTCGCGCGCAATCGAAAGGATGATCGCCTTCGCGCGCTCCGCATTGTCCGTATTTTCTCCATACGTCGCAATGCAGACCTTTCCGTCGTCGTCGATATCGATCTTGACGCCCGTCTCTTCGATGATCTTATTGATCACCTTGCCGCCGCTGCCGATCACTTCACGGATCTTTTCCGGATCAATGCTGAACGACAAAATCTTCGGAGCATACTTGGACAATTCGCTGCGCGGCGCCGGCAACGTTTCCAACATTTTATGCAGTATAAACTGGCGACCTTCGTTCGCCTGCGCGATCGCACGGCGCAAAATATCCTCCGAAATACCCTTGATCTTGATATCCATTTGGATGGCCGTGATCCCCTTCTCCGTTCCGGCTACTTTGAAATCCATGTCGCCCAGGAAATCTTCCAATCCCTGAATATCCGTCAGGATCGCCACCTTGTCGCTGTTCGCGTCCTTGATCAGACCCATCGCGCAGCCCGCAACCGGAGCCTTGATCGGCACGCCCGCATCCATCAGCGCCAACGTAGAACCGCATACGCTCGCTTGCGACGTAGAACCGTTCGAACTCATCACCTCGGAAACCATGCGGATCGCATACGGGAATTCCGCTTCACTCGGCACCACAGGCTCCAACGCCCGCTCCGCCAATGCTCCGTGCCCGATCTCGCGGCGACCCGGACTCTTTAAGCCCTTCGCTTCACCCGTAGAATAGCCGGGGAAGTTGTATTGGTGCATGTAACGCTTGCTGACTTCTTCGTCTAACCCGTCCAGCTTTTGCACTTCGCTCAACGTGCCCAACGTACACGTCGTCAAAACCTGCGTCTGCCCTCTGGTGAATACTCCCGATCCGTGTACGCGCGGCAATACGCCCGTTTCACACCAGATCGGCCGGATCTCTTTCAATCCCCTTCCGTCCGGACGAATTCCCTTCTCCAAGATCTTCGTACGGACTTTTTCTTTCGTCAAATAATATAAACTGTCCTTGATCTCGCGCGCCTTATCGCCATAAACGTCCGCAAAATGCGCCAGAACGTCTTTCTCTACTTCGTTCTGCTTCTCTTCGCGCGCCTGCCGATCAAATTCCTCCAACGCCTTGTCCAACTTCTCCGACGCATAGGCGCGTACCGCCGCATCGATATCCTCCGGCACATGATACAGCTCCATCTCGCGCTTGGGCTTTCCGATCTCGCGCTGAATCTCTTCAATAAACGCGCATTGCTTCTTGATCTCTTCGTGCCCGAACAGGATCGCGCCGACCATCTCTTCGTCGGAAATTTCCTTCGCTCCCGCTTCTACCATCATGATCGCGTCTTTCGTGCCGCTGAGGCCGAGATTCAATACGCTCTTTTCACGCTGCGCATTGTCCGGATTGATGACGTATTCCCCGTCTACCAGTCCCACTTGCACTGACCCCGTAGGCCCCGCCCACGGAATGTCCGATATGCTCAACGCGATCGAGCTGCCCATCATCGCAAACGGCTCCGGAGGTATATTCGTATCGACCGACAACGCCGTGGCAATGACCACGACATCGTTGTATAATCCCTTCGGGAAAAGCGGACGGATCGGCCTGTCGATCAGACGAGAGGTCAAAATACCCTTGTCGCTCGCCCTGCCCTCGCGCTTCTTGAAACCGCCCGGGATCTTGCCGACTGCATACATCTTCTCCTCAAAATCTACCTGCAACGGGAAAAAATCCATCCCCTCTCTGGGTGATTCGGACATCGTCACGTTTACCATGACAACCGTGTCGCCGCAACGAACTACGCACGAACCGTTCGCCTGTTCGGCATATTTCCCCGTCTCTACGATCACTTTCCTTCCGCCCACTTCCGTTTCGAATTGCCTGAAATTCTTTGTCATTATTTACTCCTTCACTCTATACTCGCGGAAATCCCTGACCCCCGCATTCTTTTACCCTTCGTTTCGATCGGGTTTCCCCGCTCGCCGAAATTTATAAAAGGGCCGAACTGCGTTCCGCCCTTATCTTTCCTTACTTTCTCAGCTCAAGGCGAGAAACAATCTCTCTGTACTTTTCAATATCTTTGCTCTTGATATAGTCGAGCAGTCCGCGGCGCTGACCTACCATCTTCAAAAGTCCGCGACGGCTGTGATTGTCCTGCGGATGCTGCTGCAAATGCTCGTTCAAGTGATTGATCCGCTCCGTCAAAAGCGCGATCTGTACCTCCGACGAACCCGTATCGCCGTCGTGACGCTTGAACTCTTCAATAATTTGACTCTTCTTCGCTTTTTCCATTGTTTTACTCCTTGGAAATTATTTTTTCACGTCAATCAACGTTCGGCGAGGAGATCCGCTCGACATTGACTGCGCATATTTTAATTTTAGCATACTTTTCTGCTTTTGTAAACTGAATCAGCACCGTAATTTATCTTTTACAATATAATTTCTCTTTCTCCGCTAATATCGCATCGATTTTTCGGATATACGTGGGGATATCCTTGGGCGAGCCGATTCGTTCGATCCTGCCTTCCGCCGGAAATATCTTTTTCCCGACCGCATTCGCTCCGCAAGCCAGATTGTCCGTGATCTCTTCCATCACGTCGATATTGTAGACGCACGCTTTCCCCGGCTTCGTCCAGCCCGTGTTTTCACAATTTCCCGCCATGTATTTTTGACGATACATGTAATACGGAACGTATCCCGCCTCTTCCAGCTTCCGCCTCGAATAGCCGATCATCTCCGAAATGCCGGCCACGCACAAATATTGCTCCTGCTCCTTAAGTTTGGCGCCCTTTTTCAAACACAACGTATGCACCGTTATGTTTTCGGGCGAAAGCTCGATCGCCCGATCGATACTCTCGCAGAACGAAGCCACGCTCTCCCCCGTAAGCCCCGCGATCAGATCGCAATTTACGTCAAATTCAAATTGCTTCGCCATCGAAAACGCCCGATAAATATCCGCCGACGTATGATTCCTTCCGATACGCGCCAACGTTTCATCGTTGAAGCTCTGCGGATTGACGCAAATCCGCGTGACGCCGTATTTCTTCAAAAGCTCCAGCTTTTCCGCCGTAAACACATCCGGCCTTCCCGCTTCCACCGTGTATTCCCCGCATTCCGCCGCGTACGGCGCAGCCGCCTGCAACACGCGCTCCAATGCGGTTTCGGGAAGAACCAACGGCGTCCCTCCGCCGATATAAACGCTCTTCAATCGCCCGTACAATCCCTTGCAACCGGCGATCTCCCGCTCCAACGCCGCCAGATATCCGCTCAAATATTGCCCCGTATATTTGATGTCCGCCGTAATAAACGAACAATAATTGCACTTGGAAGGACAAAACGGAATGCCGATATACAGATCCGCCACATCCGACGCGCGCTCATAAACGCCGCGCTGCGCTTCCAGTATCTGCCGAACCAGACGTATGTTTTCAGCGCTCACTCCGAACGAAGCAAACAGTTCCTCAAACGCGCGACCCTCCGCCTCTTCCGCATACGCCAACTTCGTAGGGCGTATTCCGGTCAGCGCGCCCCACGGCATGCTCTTGCCCGTTTCTTCCCGCAATGCCTTGTACAGCGCCAACTTCGCATACCGCCTGGCATACCGCTTAAATTCAATTTCGCCCGTATAGGCTTTTTCCTCAAAAAACGCATACCTGCGCTCGCCGATGCGCACGCGATTCGCAAAGACATTTCCTTCGCAGGTAAATGTCAATTCGATATCCGAATCCGCCACACTTTCCCCGAACAGGCGCAGCACGTCCATCAGTTCTGCACGCAAAAATTCCGCATTTACCATATTGCCCATCCCAACCAAAACTTATCCGTTTATGTCACACATACTACTGCGCATACGGATTAAAATCTTTCTCATGACCGATCGAAGTGGGATCGTCATGCCCGGGATATACGATATACTCGTTCGGATACTGCAGCAATTTGCGTACGCTCGACACCAGCGCCTGCATGCTCCCGCCGGGAAAATCCGTTCTGCCGATACTCTCCAAAAACAAGGTGTCCCCCGTAAATAAATTTTCTCCGCATCGATAGGTCACGCCGCCCGGCGTATGACCGGGCGTTTCGATCACCTCGAATTCCATTCCGCAAAGAGACAGCGTCTGCCCGCCTTCAAAGCTGAAATCGACGCTAAAAGGAGGAATGCGGAGTCCCATCTCCGATGCCAGATTTCCCTCTCCGTCTATCAGGGAAAGCTCCTTCGTGCAGCACCCGATCTTGGCGCCGCATCCTTGCAACGCCGAACACCCCAAGATATGATCGAAATGCCCGTGCGTCAGCAATACATATTCGATCGTTATATCCAACTTTTTCGCAAACGCCATCGGCTCCGTGCCGCCGCAATCGATCAGCACCGCCGTCTTTTTGTCCTGCGTTACAAGATAACTATTTGCTTGCAATACTCCCGAAGGTATCGTATATATCTTCACCTGTCCTCTCCTTTTACAGACGCTCCCGATTTGATCGACAAAACCTGCCTTCGCGATTACAGACCCTGAACCGACGGAATCGCGGGGCGACCCCCATCAACCGAATCACGAGTCTGCTTTATGAAAAAAATCATTTCGTCGCCGTGCGGAATACTTCGCTGATGCGTTCGTCCGCTTGAATCTTCTTAATCAAAAGATCGATGTCTTCCTTTCCGTTTAAGCGGATCGTCGCTTCGATCACGGCGTCTTTGTTTTTATCAAAACGAGAGTTGACGCCCGTTATCATCAGACGCAGATCGCTCACAACGTTCGTCAGCACCGATAACGCGACACCCTGATCTTTCGCCTTGATCACGATTCCCGCAACAAACCGGCCGCCGTTCGTATCCGCCCACTCCGCCGGCAGGATCCTTCCCTCTTCATTTTCCAACGATTTGACGTTCGGACAATCCGCCCTGTGAATGACAACCCCTCTGCCGCGCGATACAAACCCTACGATTTCATCGCCGGGCACAGGATTGCAGCAACCTGCAAATCGCGTCAGCAGCCCGCTCATCCCTTTCACGATCACGCCGCCCGAATCGCCGCTCGTTCCCGTTCCGTAATAGATCGGTTTTTTCGGAATCTCTTTCTTGTAAAAGTCGATCAGCTTAAACAGAACCTGATTGACGGTAATGGCGCCGTATCCGACCGAAGCAAACATTTCATCCTGCGAGAAAAAGGAGAATTTTTCGGATATCTTTGCGAAACTTTCCTCCGTCAGAATATCCGACAACGTGTAGCCGCGATGTTTCGCCTCCGCCTCCAGCATGCTCTTGCCGATCTTAATGTTCTCTTCCTTCATCTCGCGCTTGAAGAATTGCTTGATCTTCGCGCGCGCACTCGACGACTTTACGATCTTCAGCCAGTCCCATGAAGGTCCCTTCGAGTTCGAGGACGTGATCACTTCCACAACATCGCCCGTCTGCAACGTCGAATTGAGCGGTACGATCTTCGAGTTGACCCGCGCCCCTACGCACCGATTGCCGATCTCACTGTGGATCGCATAGGCAAAATCGATGGGCGTAGCGTCCTTCGGCAACGATATGACCTTCCCTTTCGGCGTAAAGACCAACAGCTCGTTGGAATATAACTCCGTTTTCAGCGATTGCATGAAGTCCTTTGAGTCCTTCAGTCCGCCTTCCCAGTCCAAAACTTCCCGTATCCACGAAAGACGCTCCGTAAACGTGGAGTCTTCCGATTTCTTCTCCTTGTACTTCCAATGCGCAGCAATACCGAATTCCGCCGTTCGGTGCATCTCAAACGTTCGGATCTGAATTTCAAACGGCTGCCCGAAATTGGTTACGACCGTCGTATGAAGCGATTGGTACATGTTCGCCTTCGGCGTCGCAATGTAATCCTTGATCCTGCCCGGTATCGGCTTCCATCGCTTGTGAATCTTTCCGAATACCTCGTAACATTCGTCGACCGTTCCCACAATGACGCGCACCGCCGTCAAATCGTAGATCTGATCCAACGACTTGTTCTGCGTCTTCATCTTCTTATAGATCGAATAAAAATGCTTCGGTCTGCCGAATACCTCCCCTTCGATCTTGCTCTCGTCCAAAATGTTCTTGATCTCTTTGACGACAAAATCGACAAAATTATGGCGCTCGTATAGCTTTTGATGAATATTCTCCACCAAAAATTCATACGCTTCCGGCTCCAGATATTTCAAGCACAGATCTTCCAGTTCACACTTGATCTGCGATATACCGAGCCTGCCCGCCAACGGCGTGTAGATGTCCAGCGTCTCCTGCGCCATCTTCACCTGCCGTTCCTTGGAAAGAAAATTCAGCGAACGCATATTGTGCAGCCGATCCGCTAATTTTATGATGATCACCCGAATGTCTTTTGCCATTGCGACAAAAATTTTTCGGAAATTTTCCGCTTCCTCTTCCTCGCGCGACTTGAATACGATCTTATCCAACTTCGTAACGCCGGATACAAGATTCAGCACCTCTTCGCCGAAATTCGAGCGTATGTCCTCTTCCGTGACCGGCGTATCCTCGATCACATCGTGCAGAAACGCCGCCGCTACCGTAGCGCAATCCAGACCCAGTTCGATCAAGATCTGCGCCACGGCGCACGGATGTATAAAGTACGCCTCGCCTGAAGCGCGCTTTTGCCCGCTGTGCGCCGATTCCGCATAGTGGTATGCTCGGATCAGCATCTCTCGCTCCGAGCCGATATAGTTGTCATAAATCATCTGCAGTACAGTGTTCATGAACCTTCCTTTAACGCGTTGACCGCACAATAAATTTCCGAATGTTTCAAATCAGACTTCTTGCCCTTGACCACGACAAGCCGCCCGCCATGAAACCGCAACAGACCGAGTTCCGTAAATACCTCGATCGCAAAAATCAACTGCTTCGCCGACTCTGCGTCCTTGAGCGCCATGGCGCACGCCACGCTGTCTTCCCCTTCTACGCCTTCCCGCAACAGGCAATACAGCTCGCCCATGCGCTCTCGGCTCGTCGCCAAATCCTTGATTTCATTATACCCGCAAACGTCGCCGTTGACAACAATTTTTTTGCCTTCCAGCTCTTTCATATGAAAATCCGCCGGCGTGTCCAAATAGAAAACGTCCCTGTACAGACTGATTTCCGCATCGGCTGCCGGAGAAATCAAGATCGCGTTCCCGACATTCTGCGAATTCATGCGAAATATATCTTGCTCTAAACCTTCGACACTGTCCGAAAATTCTTCCGGCACTTTCCCGGAACTCAACAACAGCAGCCCGTAATTGCTCGCCGATCGCGCGGCGGCGATCCGCCCTTGCAACTCGCTCGCCCGCACATATTCGACTTGCACCTTCGCCGCCGGTTGACGCAATCGCAGCAGATTGTTCCGAAATACGTAGAGCAGCGTATTGTCGCCGTCCGGCGCGCCGCACATCATGTCTTTTACCACGCCGCGCACGCTCTCGCTCCCGCGATACCGCGATACGCTGCACTCATAGACTATCGTCTTACATATATCCGAGCTCAACAGCGGAATGGAACGCTCCCCGCCAAACCATACGAGCTCCATCCCGTCCGTCCGTATATTGATATGCGGCGATCCCTCCTTCAGGCGCCGTACATTCGCCTTTTGTACGTCCATACAGAAGAGCGGACGCTTGTTCCCTACTCCATACGGCTCCAATCGCTCCAATTCCTTCGCCAACGCCAAGTCCGGCTTCATGCTCCGATCGCCGCATACGCTCACGCAGGGAACGAAATCTTCCGTCCGATAGGTTTCGCCGATATACCGATCCAGCGCATCCGCCAACGCCGCAAAATTCTCCGTCCGTATGTTGACGCCCGCCGCCTGCGCATGCCCGCCGAATTCTTCGATATATTCGGAACACGCCTTTAAGGATTCGTAAATGTTGACCGTTTCGATCGTCCGCGCCGATCCCTTGAGCGTTTCGCCTTTCTTGACAAACAAAATCGCCGGTCGGTTGAATTCCTCCGCGATCCGAGCCGCAACAATGCCCACCAGCCCCGTATTCCAACTCTCGTCACAGAGCATGATAATGTTGCGATACGCCCCCTGGCGCCTTAATTGCTCCTTCGCGCTCCTGTAAACTTCGTCGCACAGTTGCTGCCGCTCTATGTTGTATTCGTTTAACTGACACGCCAACGAATTGACTTCCGCTTCGTCTTGCGTCGTAAACAGGCGCAGCGCGCAATTCGCGTCGCCCATCCTGCCCGCCGCGTTGACGCGCGGCGCGATCGTGAACGCCAGTGTCTGCGCCGACGTTTCATCCTTCCTGCCTGCCAACAGCGCGCCGATCGCTGCGCGCGGCTTGCGGTTGATCAGCTTTAAGCCTTCATAGACGATGTCGCGATTTTCTCCGATCAGAGGCACGCTGTCCGCAACCGTGGATATCGCAGCCAAATCCAAAAACTGATACGCCTGCTCACCCAACAGCGCGCATGCGATCTTAAACGCAACCCCCGCCCCGCACAAATTATCATACGGATATTCGTCCGCCAACTTCGGGTTTACGACCACGCAATCGGGCAAAGCGTCCGGCAATTCGTGATGATCGGTTACCGCTACCGCTATCCCCTTCGCCTGTATATACGCGACCTCCGCTCGGTTCGAAATGCCGCAGTCTACCGTCACAATCAGCGACGGATCGCTTTCTTCCAGAATCCTGTCGATCGCCTCGATCGACATGCCGTACCCCTCCGATCGCTCCGGTATGTGCGCCTTGCATCGCACTCCGTACGCGCGCAGCGCCAACAGCAATATCGACGCCGCCCCGATGCCGTCGGCATCGTAATCGCCGTACACCACGATCAATCCGTCTCTTTTTCGCACGTCGTCGATCGCTTCCTTCAGCTCTCGCATCCCGCGCATCAAAAACGGCGATAACAAATGCTTCCTCGACGGCTCTAAAAATTGTTTGACCTTCTCCGGCGTGTCTATGCCGCGCGCATACAGGATCGACGCCGTCAGCGTGTGCAAACAACATTCCTTTGCCAATGCCTGCACCCGCTCGCATTGTTCGGCCGTAAAATTATATTCAGCTATTATTTTCTTCATACCGCGTTTTCCTCACACCGAACCGACGCCAATCGGGCGCTGCCTTTCTGCCGCCTTTTTACTGAATTTCCTTTTTTCGGAAATGTTCAAAGGGGGCGGATTTCAAACCGCCCCCTACGAAAAAAATTTCATTATTGAATCTCATCGGCAGATTCTTTCTCTTTTGCCGATTTTTCCTTTTTCTTTTCGGAAGCGTAGTTATACTTCGCTTTCTCGGCACGAGCCGCATCCCATTTTTCCTTGATCGCGGCATAGATCGACGGCGAAAGCATGAGCGACGAATACCCCGCAATCAACGTTCCGATCAACGCTGCCAACATGTTCCATGTGAGATCCGCGCCGATAAACGCGCCGACGATTCCGCATACGATCAAGATAGCCGCGATTCCCGCCGCGACCATGCAAATCACCGCTTTGCTCTCGCCTACGGAGAGTTCCGTCAATTCGCGCACAGGCATCCCTTTCTTCTCTTCCGAACGCGCATTGCGGCGTATTTTTCCGTATACGAACAGATTAAACGCGGCGGACAAAAATACCGTCATTACCGCAACGCCTGCCAACGACACTCCCGCAGGAATTCGGAAAATTCCGACGATCGCAAGCATCAGCAAGACATCGTGTACCGCAGCAATCAATGCCGTTACACCCAAACCGAGCCTGAAACGAATGGCCACATACGCAAATACAATTACAAATGCAACTGCCAACGCTACGGCCGTCCGCCAAATATAATCGGTGTACGGCGCATCCTCTACAACATGATAAGCAACCGTCACCAATTCGCCCGTCACGCCTTCGATCCCGGCGCCCTCTATCGCCGTCTGCAACGACTCGCAAAACTCTGCCGTGGGCGTTCCGCTTGCCAACCGATACCGTATGACCGCACCGCCCGTAGACATGTTCTCCACGACCTCTACCTGCGCTACGCGGTATTGCTTCTCGATCTCCGTTTCGCAAAAATCACGCAACTGCGTCTGCGCCTGCTCGCTGTGCGACATATACCCTACATCCGTAATCTCTACGGAAGAATAATCCTTCTTCGTGCTGTCTGCATTAAACCCGAGGAATCCGACGATGAACGCTCCCGCCAAAATCAGCGCGATGCTCAATGCCAGGCTAACGAAAAGACTCTTCTTGGAAAATACCTTACTCATCTTCCGTTTCCTCCCTCTTGAAGCTGCAGAATGCGATCTTGTTCTTCGGCTGCGCCAGGAACATGTACAAATAGAACCGCGTTACCGCCAACGTGCATGCCGCCGAAATCGCCGTGCCCAGCATCAGAATCAACGCCATGTATTGCGCCGACCCCAACGCGATCAGATAGACGATCAGAGAAATCAGGAACAATACGGCGTGCGCGTCGATCGTCAGCGCCAAGCTCTTTTTATATCCCGATTTGATCGCCGCCGTCAGCGTCTTGCCCGTATAAAATTCGTCGCGAATATTTCTGAACGCATAAAAGTTGAACCCGACCATCAGCACCGCCGAAATCACGATCGCCAACAGCCCTGCCGCACTCACGCATACCGCATCGATCAGCGCTATGCACAATACCATTGCCAACGCATACGTCAAAAATCCGTAAACGTGCGCCAATCCCATGCCCTTGTACCGAACCAGAGCATAGATAATCATGATCAGTATCGCCGCGCCGATCACGATCGCCGCGATCAACGCTACGTTTTCACCCATCGTAGGCGCAAACGTGTAGATCTGCGATGCGTCTAAATGCAAATCGAATACGTTGTCTTCATCCAACAGCGAATTGATCACGCAAGCAACCGTCTCCGCCGATTCACGCGTCGTAAACGATCCGCTGATATAAATCGTGCTTTGATCCAACGTGCTCGATACGCCCGCCTGCATCAGGACTTCCGTCCCCACATACATGTAAAGCGTAGCCGATCCGCTGTCTCCCGCAGCCGACGCCAAATCCGCCGTGATCTGCGCAAATTGCGATCTGCCCTCTTTCGTCAGGTTTATCGCTACGGCAAAACCGCCTGCGTCTTCTCCCGAATCAACGACCTTCGCACTCTTGATCGTCGATGCGTCGCCCGTCATCAGTATGTTCTTCGTGTTCGTA
The DNA here is from genome assembly GCA_944372075.1 of uncultured Clostridia bacterium. Classification (GTDB taxonomy): domain Bacteria; phylum Bacillota; class Clostridia; order Christensenellales; family Borkfalkiaceae; genus Borkfalkia. The sequence continues at coordinate 41,220 of CALVYJ010000001.1, forward strand.
CTCGTATCCGTATCGCTGAAGATCAGACTGCCCGAATACGCAAGCTGCGTAAACATGTCGCTGACCGATTCTTTGTCTTGTACGTCCGGTACTTCCACTACGATCGTATAGTCGTCCTGCAACTTGATCGTGTAATCGGTAAAATTCTTCCCTTCGTAGCGTATCTGCAATGCGCGAAATGCACTTTCAAATTCCGTACGGAATTTTTCCGTAACCGAATCTCCGTCTACAATCGTGTCGGACAGATAAATTCCCTTGTGCGCCGTGTACTCATCCGCAGGATCGGTTACTTCGGTATCCCCGTCCGCTTTCGATTCTTCATAATTCGCCACCATGCCTACATACTCTTCTCCCGATATTACCCCCTCCGGATAATATACCACCGAGTATCCGCCGCCCAGATCCGCACCCAGATCGACCGTGCTGAGCAGCGAAGTGAGTTTTTGCGTGGCGTTCACATAAAACGGCGGCGTTACACTGATAAATAACAGAGCCGCCAATACGACGGTAACAAGTATGATCAGTGCCACCGATTTTTTCTTGCCCATTGCCTCCTCCTGCATCTTAAAAGTGTTTTCTTCCAAACAGATGCGCTCGCACTGCCGCGCTCGCGCAAGATTGTCCAGTAAAAAGAAATATACTCAATTATTATAATAAAGTTGAGATATTTAGTCAAGTGTAAATTGTTCGTTTTTACGGAATTTTACTCGATTATCATAATTTCTCCGCCAAATCCCGCTCAGAACGTCCCTTCTCCTTCCTCCGCATATCGCTTTGCCAAACTAAGATATTCTTCCGCATTCCTGCCGATACCCTCTTGCTCCTCTCGCGTCAAACTCCGCACGATCCGATACGGATTTCCATACACCAGACTCCCGCTCGGTATCTCTTTCTTGCCCGGTATCAGCGTCCCCGCTCCGATCAGACTCCCGCTCCCGATCTTCGCTCCGTCCAAAACAATGCTGCCCATGCCGATCAGCACATTGTCTCCGAGCTCGCAACCGTGCAAAATCGCATTGTG
>CALVYJ010000002.1 GCA_944372075.1 uncultured Clostridia bacterium
CGGCGTAGCTTAGTTGGTTATAGCGATCGGTTCATACCCGATAGGTCGTAGGTTCGAATCCCACCGCCGCTACCAAATATAACAAATCCCGCAGCAATGCGGTTTCTATAACGAGGCCCCGTGGTCAAGCGGTCAAGACATCGCCCTTTCACGGCGGTAACACGAGTTCGATTCTCGTCGGGGTCACCACGAAAAGAGAGAGGTTTTTTAACCTCTCTCTTTTCGCGGTATCCTATGCAAGAAGCGAACGGGCGCGGCGAAGCCGCGGCTGTTCGCGCGAGCAAAGCGCCGCCCTGCCGACCCTTTTCGGGGCTTCGGCAGATGCTCGTCGGGGTCACCAAATGCGAATAAATCCGAACCTTGAGGAATATCTGAAGTTCGGATTATTTTTTGCCGGCGATTTTTTCGGGAGGATAGTCTGTTTTGAATGATTGCATTTTTTTGCTCTCTGAGTTTGTGTTTATTCGGGAAAGCAGGTTAACATAGTACCTCGCGGAAGAGGGCGGCTGCTAAATCGTTGCTGAAAACATCCATAGAAAAAATCGGACATTTACGGCAAAGGCCGTATAAGGAAAAGGAATTGCATTCAATTTGTCTGCTGCCGGGGAAAGGATAATGAACAGAAGTGTTACCGCAGAAAAATGGAAAAGGCGTTTATTTTTTGTTAAAATTGCTTTTCATTTTTTGGGTTTTAAGATATAATGCAGACCGTGTATCAGAATGTGAAAATTTTGCGCGAAAACGGAGTGAGAATAAGATGGAATACGCAATGATTATAGCAGCGGCGGTTGCTATTGCAGGTCAATTTTCGTGGAATAAAGTTTATGAAAAGCGGATTGTGCGCGACACAAGTCATTTATTTGTTTTTCCCGTAATCGTGGCGGCAGTTTCGGTTTTTCTGTTTCTGGTATTGAACTTATTTGCGTTGCGCATAACGGCATACGGGGTTAGTATGGCTGCCTGCAGTGCGGTAATTTCTGTTGTGTCGGCTATTTTAGGTATTTTAATAGTGCGGATAGGCAGAGTTTCTGTATATACTACGTTTATGATGCTCGGTGGAATGTTGCTTCCATATTTGTACGGAATTATTTTTTTGAAAGAAGAGTTGTCGGCATTTCGCATGGTCGGTTTAGGAATTTTGATTTTTATTTTAGTGTTTTCGGTATGGGGCAAGGCAGAACAAAAAAAGCATGACGATCGAGTGATATTTTATATTTTATGTATCTTGGTTTTCTTTCTTAACGGAAGCCTTGGGATCGTGTCGAAAGTGCATCAGATAAGTCCTCAGGCATTGCCTACGTGTGATTTTCTGATATGGAATTATTTTTTTCAATTTATTTTATCTTCTGTTCTTTTTATTTTGTATCGATGTATATTTGCGAAACGAGTCGAAAAGAATGTGAAGGAGGAAGGCATACGGCAAGGAGAAAAGCCGGCTTCAAAATTAAAAAGCTATTTGCTTGCTTTTTTGATTGCGACAATGTATGCTTTGTTTTCCGGCGGCGGATTTCTTTTGCAGTTGTTGGCGGCAATTAAATTGCCTGCCTCGATGCAATATCCTTTTGTAACGGGCGGATCAATTGTTTTAACCACGCTTGCGGCAGCATTATTTTTCAAAGAAAAGATCACGATAAAGGGATGGTTTATTCTTTTGCTTACGTTGTCGGGGACGGTACTTTTTGTTTTTTGATTCGGGCAAAAAAATGTGCTTGAACAGGAATTTTCTGTTCAAGCACATTTTTTTCAAACGCAAAAGGGGAGACTGTCATTCATTGAATTCACGGACGGCTCTGCTTTTAATGAAGAGATAGTTTGAAAGATATTGTTCTCTTATTGCCAAATTATCAAGTAAATTCGATCGTTGCCTGCAGGGCGAAATGATCGCTTAAAGCGAGTGTTCCGGCCAAACAGGCCGCGGTATGCTTTCCGCTTGCGGAATAAAAGATGTGATCAATGGCTGAGTTTTCAAAAGTTTTAAGAGAAGCATCCGTATTGACTCCTTTATACATGGCAGGGTCAAACGCGGAAATGTTTTCGCCGTTGAAATCTCCGCCGAATATCACTTTTGACTCCGGATAGTACTTTTGTGCAATTTCAATTTGTTCGGCTAAAACTTTTAAGCCTTCTTGGTTCCAGTTGACGCCGTTGTCGTTTGTTATCCATTGGGCGTGGGCACAAACTGCAAGGATTTTTGTCTCGGTAGATTTATGAGAGAGCAAAGCCCATACGGCAGAGCGCGGCCGACCTTCTTCATTCCATAGGGCATTGTAACTCATTCTAGAAAAAGGCGCGTGCGGATCGGAAGGGTTGTCGGAAAGAGAAAAAGACGAGGTATCTTGCAAGGTGAATTTATCCTTGCGAAAGAGTATGTAATTGCAAAATCGGGCAGAATAGAGATCGGCTTTTGTGCCGTTGTAGTTGGCAACTCCATCGGCGAAGTCGGATTCGCGCACAAAACCGTACCCCAGACTTTCTGCTTTTTCCTGTAAGATTTCATCCTGATATTTTGCTGCCTCATTCAAAAAAATGATATCGCAGTCGGCCGATTGCAAAAAATCAAGTTCGTCGGACATTCGTTCGTCTGCTCGTCTGTCGCCGTAATCGGTATCTGCGGCATTGTAGGAAAAACGAAGATTGTGCGTCATAACGCGAAACGTCAGTACTTCTTGTTCGGAAGAGCATCCCGCAAATCCGATAAAAAAAAGGGTTGAAAGTAAGCATGCTAAAAGTTTTTTCATTTTAAGTCCTCGTTTTTGTTTAATTATATAAATAAAAAAACTGTTTTGTCAAACATAAAAACACGTGTTTATAAAATTAAAATATTTTTATACAAATTTGAAAAAACATATTGACAAAATGCATTACTTAAAGTATAATGACGGCGAAAACCTTAAAAAAAATTTTTTAAGCATTAAAAACACGTGTTTCTATTTATAAAAAATTTTATTAAGGGAAAAAATTTCCGCGCGGATTAAGTTAAAATTTATAAAAAGCGTTGGAAAGAAGGGAGGAGGGAAATATGAAGGCAACAATTATAAGAAACAGACTGGCGGCGATTGTATGTATTGCTCTGTTGTTCTTGGGTAGTATGGTGTTTTCGGTCGTATTGGCGGCACCGCCTGCGGATTGGCAGGGGGAAAATATGCTTACATCGGAGAGCGAATACGATGCGAACGGCTGGTTGGTTACGGAAGGCTGGACGGCGGATGGCGGTGGGTTTTCGGTCTATAATTTTGGTGTATCTACACAATTTCAACTAATCAATTCGACAAAAATTGATTTGACAAAGCCTTTCCGGTTTCAAATGTATTTTAACGGAAGCGGGAACGTGGGCGGAATAAATCTTGTGCCGGAGCTGGAGATGTTCAAAGGTACGGATTTTACCGATGTAAAAGAAAATGAGAATTATAAAGGAACGGATATGCGCAATCATGGTTCGCTGTTTCCGTTTGCGGGGTATTTGACGGCACCCAATACGTGGGTTGTATCCGGAGGGTTGGACAATTCGGAGAGTGGCAACCCGTTTAATATTTCGGCAGCGAAAGACATGCCCGCGGATGTAGATTGGAGCAAGAATTTTACGACGGTAGAAATGTATGTGGGTACAGATTCTGCAAAGGCGGTTCCGGACGGCGATGTTTCCTGGATCAAAGTCAACGGGGAAGAGATCGTTTATGAAGTACCGCTTACGTTGACGCGAGCGGATTTTGCAGATGACTTTGCGTATTTGAACATTCAATACAATGCGGTCGGTGCGGCGACGGATGTTGTTTTCAGTGCTATTGAGCAGGAAGATATCAGTCGAGAAGCGAGGTTGCCTTATATCGGCGCCGTGGAGGATCCCTGCACGGTAGTTTATACGGCGCAAGATTTGGCGGACAAACAGGGATATACTTTCTCTGTTCGTCCGAACACGACGGCGGCGGAAAAAATCGAATATTACGGTGCTGACGGAACGTGGAAGGCTGTCGATGCGAAATACATAGACGGTGAAGTCGAAACGGAAAACTCTGTATCGATCGGATATTCTTACACGGTGTTGCCTTCCTTTTTTATGGAAAACTATGCAGAGATTTATCGCAGCGGGCTGACGACGTTGTTTAGAGTGACATATGAAGGCGGTGACGCCGTTACGGGGAGTGCCTATGCAATGATCGGATACCGGTCTTTTAACGCGCCTGTTTTTGAGGGAGACGGATATGCGATCGTTGATGAGGGAAGCGCTTTGCAGGATATTGTTTTCAAGGTCGATCAAGAGGAAGGGGTCCCTTATGATGCGGACGATGTTTCGCTGGAGGTAACGGATCATCCGAATTTGGCGTACAGCGCTCTTTCAGCCGAGGATTATTCGGTATCTTTTGCGGACGGAAAATATACGATCACATTGTATAAAGAATTTATACAGAAGCAACAGGAAAGCGGTTCGCCGTATTTGTTCCGTTTCCTGCGCGTTAAAATAGGAATGGACGTGCTGACATACAGAATACAGTTCAAAGATGCGTCGGACGGTTGGGTAGTTGTAGATGAGCGGTTGGCAGAGGGTAGTGAAGTTCGGGCCGAAAACGGATATTTATCCTTCGAACTGGGACAATATGTGGAATCGGCGACGGATTTTGCGGGATCGGGTATTTTCTACAATCGTCCGTTTGGGCAGGCAGACGATTATACGATTGCTTTTGAAATGGATTACCCGTACTATACGTGTTGGGCGCAATTTATAATAAGCGATTCGCCTTTCAATGCGCAATACGCATCGCATATGAGTCCCGCAAAGATGCATATGTTGCTTCGCGGTTATGGTTCTACGCCCGCTAATTTCCCTTCGGCTCACGGTTTGATCGGGTTCAAAACAGGTGCGCAGGTAGATATAAGCGACGTCTATACCCTACGCAATAAGGCACTCGTGGAGATACATGTAGGGAAGACGGCGGAAGAAGGATATTATAAAATCAACGGAAAGCTGATTGATACTCCCAATTTTACGCAGAGTGATTTCCCTGACGGACTTTATCTCAGTATGCTGTGGAACAATACAAACGGAGAAAATACGGAAGATGTGAGCATTCAGAATAAAATTTCTGTAACGACGGTCAGTTCCGTAGTCAACGGAGTATATCTCAAATCTGCACGTACGGATGATGTGATGTCCTATTCTTTGAAATCCGGTGAGGATATTGTTGTAGAATTGGGCAATGTAAAGAGCGGTGTTGAGGTTTGGCAAGGCGAAAGCGAACTCGGAGAAAATGATTTTTCCTATGAAAGTTCTTCGGGTAAACTTACGATCAAGGATTCGTATCTGAGCAGCCTTTCTTTTGCCACGGAATATGTCTTTAATGTCATAGAAGAAGGAAACGGCGGAACGAGTTTAACGTTTGGCACGAAAGTGGAAGGGAAAGGAAATATTCCCATGCAGTCGTTTTCTTTTGCGGCGCCCGCGGATCTCAAATTTGATTTGAGCGGAAGCGTTACCGAGCTTATTCTTGACGCGGCGATAGTCGATGCATCCGATTATACGGTAAACGGAAACTCGTTGACGCTGAAGAAGGAATATTTGAGTTCTCTTAAAACTGGCAAGTATGTGTTTTATGCAAACGTAGGCAGTGCTTACGATGTAGTGCGGGTAGTTATCGGATATTCTTCTGACGAAACGGGCATTATAGTGGGCGACAATTACACTTTGCAGACAGATGAGGACGGAAACATTGTTTTAGGCGGCGGTGCGGCATTCCAGTTGCACGGCACAAAAGATCTGACGGCAGGTTTTTCTTTGACGTTGCAATCGTTGTATGCGGCAAAATATTTTGAAGACGGATTGTATAGCGACGGCGCGGCGTTCGATATCGTATTTGACGATTTGAACAGCGGAACGAAAATTGCATATACATTGTTTGCGAATTTTGATGAAAGCATGGAAGATAAAGCGTGGGTCACGGAGCGAATTTGCGTATATGGTGCAGACGGTACTTTGCTTGCGAGTACGTCCGACCGCAAACTGACGGTCAAGTTGAGCGAAGGCATTTCGATCGATTTCAAAGTAACCGATACTGAGTTTGTGGCAACGATCGGTGATCAAAGAGCTTCGACGTTGGCATTGCCGGAGATGGATGTCAAGAGCGTCGCCGTGGCGGTAGAGAGTAACGAGCACATGTTCGGCTTGATAAAAACGGCGGCCGAGCAGACAGACGGTGAAAAAACAGGTTGCGGAGGGATCGTTTCGGCGAACGTGGTTTTGCCCGGAATGGCGTTGACGATGCTGTGCGCGTGTATGTTTTTGGCAAAAAAACGCAGTGCAAAATAAATCTTGCGTAAGATTGAAGAGGAAGGAAATTTCGTGCAACGCGGGGATATATCTCGCGTTGCGCGAAAATCTTTTTTGAAAAGAAGGGTAATACGCATGCCGATCAATAAAATAAAAAGGTTGCCGCTCATAATGTCGATCGTCTTGTTCGCCATATTTCTTGCGGGAATCGTATTCAGTTGTATTTTTACCGCGCTTCGGAACGAAAAATCGGAATTTAGCGCCGATATTTCTTACTATGCGGGGAATATCGGTCAGATGTATGAGCATGAGGACATCTCTTATCTCGGAACATTGGACGGGAGGGTCGTTGCGTTTGACAAAACGGGCGAAAAACTCTGGGAGAACGTGAGCGGGGAGGAAGATAAGTCCGCCGTACGGGTTATTTCGGCGGAGGGGAACCGCATTTACGCAGCTTATTCAAATTGCAGGATCGTCGTTTTTGACAGCATTTCGGGAGAAATTGTCAATGTGTATTTGGCCCGCAGCGCAAGCGATATACAGATTATTCCGGAGGCGCTGAAGTTCTGTCGGGATTCGGAATGGTTTGCGGTGTGCGGTGCGTATGGGCAAAGGCAGGCGATCGCTCTGTTTGAAACGAGTGCAAAAGGGACGATGCAGACTCCGCAACGTATGCAAGACGATATGATCTGTGAGGCGGCAAACATTGAATGTTTTGCCTTTGGCGACAAAGCGGATATATATTATGCAAATTCAACGGGGCGTATTTATCGGGTATCGGCGGATAATTTTACTTCTGCGAAGCTGGTAGGAAAAACCGAGAGCGGAAATGCGCTGAAAGCATTGGCGGGGACGGAAGAGAACGGTTTTATCGGCGTGGATGACGGCGGCATACTGTATACGTTTGACGACGAATGGAACGTTGCGGAAAAAAAAGATTTACATACGGATATTTCCACTGCGATTGAATGCGGGGATGATTTTCTCTGCAAATCTCCGAACGGCGGCGTATTTTTAATTAAGACGGAGACAAAGAAGATAGCGTTTCGGATTGAAACGGATGCGGACGCATTGATTTTGTTTTCGTCGTTGCAGATGTTTGCGGTTTCGTCCGAGGGGAAGATTTCTTTCTATGATGTAAAATTAGCCGGGCGGATAGAGACATATTCCGCGTTGGTATGGGTCGGAGCCGTTGCGGGCGCGCTCGCGTGTTTGGCGGGTATCTGTTGCGTATTGAATGTTACGCAAAACGGCAGCGAAAAATTCAGGGCGTTTTTTGCGGGAGTCGGAAGAGCATTTTGGAAAAATCGTCTGGTTTATTTTAGTTTGATCCCGGTGGTGGCTGTGATCGGCGTATTCTGTTACGTGCCGATGGTATGGAGCATTATTCTGTCGTTTTGGGACTATTTGCCCGGGGTGCGTTCGGTATGGGTAGGATTTGAAAATTTCAAATTGGTTGTACAGACGCAAAGTTTTTGGCAATCGTGCATTCCGATGTTCGTATTTCTTTTGGCGGATCTGATAAAGGCGCTGGTGCCGCCTATTGTTTTTGCGGAATGTTTGATTGCGATAAAGAGGAAGATGTTTTCGTTTTGGGCGCGGTGTCTGTTGTTTATACCGGGAATATTGCCCGGGGTTGCTACGACGTTGCTGTGGATTAACGGAATATTCGGTGAGTACGGACTTGTCAATCAAGTGGCATCGATATTTGTACCGGAATGGGTATCGTTTAACTTTTTGTCGAGATCGTCCACATCGCTGGCGTCCATAATAATGTTCGGGTTGCCTTGGGTGGGTTCCTATCTTATTTTTTACGGGGCGATCATGGGTTTGCCGACGTCGATGTATGAGGCGGCGAAACTGGACGGATGCGGATGGATCAAACGTATTTTTTCTTTGGATCTGCCTCTCATCTTGCCGCAGATCAAATATATTGTGATCACTACTTTCATTGCCTCGGTGCAAAGTTATACCAATATGTATATAGTATCCAACGGCAGTTTGCCTATGGCAAACGAATTAGGGATCGGAACGCCGGCTTATCATATGTATTATGAACTGATGCACAACATGAATTATGGTACGGCAAGCGCGATGGGTGTATTTTTGTTCCTGTTTCTGTTGGTCGCGACGATCATCAATTTTCGCATGCAGTCGGATAAATCCTGACGGGAGGCAAAAAGTTGAGAAGTGTAAAAAGAGCGGAGAACAATGTTCGCGGCAGGTGCTCTGCAATGGATATCGAGAGCAAATTTCCGCAGATTATTCTGATCGTTTTTATGGTTTTGCAGTTGGCTTTGGCGCTTTTGCCGATTTTTATTACCGTAAATCTTTCTTTTAAGGATGCCGTCGGTATTCAGGCTACGACAGTCTGGTCTTTTCCGCGAACCTGGCTGTTCAGCAATTACGCGAAAGCGTTTGACGGTATGTTCGGATATGAATTGAATTCGGTCTTTATTGTAACGGTTACAACGGTTCTGGTAATATTTATATCCTGTTACATAGCGTACCTGTTTGTGCGCAAAAATTTCCCGTTAAAGAGCGTACTTTTTTTTCTTATTATTCTGCCGATGCTTATTCCTTCGGTTATCACTCTTACGCCATCGTATCTTGTGGTCTTCAATTTAGGATTGAAGGGGAACTGGCCAGGACTGATTTTATATTATGTTGCGGGATCGCAAATTGCCAATATTTTTATGTTGCGGGTATTTTTGAACCAGCAACCCGGAGAGTTATACGAGGCGGCGCGCATAGACGGGGACGGGGATATCGGTATTTTTTTCCATTTATGTCTGCCTCTATCGTATCCGATCATGATGGTGCAGGCGATCGGGATTTTCGGAGGACTGTATAACGATTATTTATGGCCGCTTTTGATGTTTAACGGCAGCAGCAATTCTACGCTGATGCCCGTATTGCAGCAAGTTTCCGACCGTATGGCGGACGGATCGAAATATGCGGCATATCTGATCAGCGGCATCCCGTTGGTGATCACGACGGTTATCAGTCTGAAATTTTTTGTCAACGGTGAATTTGCTTCCGGTTTGAAGATTTAATTTTGCAAGGAGATCTAAATTTATGAATAAGGCAGTAAAGGCGATAATGACCGCGATGTTATCTGTTTGTTTTCTTATGCCGGCGGCGTGTAACGGCGGACAAGAGCAGGAAAGCGGCAATACTTTGACGGGAAACATTGAATTTCTCGTACCCATGGCGAATGTAGACAATGCGGCGTTGCAGGCTATGGCGGACGCCTATCAAGACATAAACCGCGGGGTGAGCGTTAAAATTATCGAAAACAACGGCAACGGATATGCGGAATTGGTACGGAACTGTGTAGCCGGAGTAAAAGAAGACGTTATTCATATCGTTCGGATCAGTCAGATTTCGCAGTATTACGGCACGGACAGGGTTATTGATTTTTCCGATTATCTGGAAGAGGAAAACGATTATGCAGAGGGCAGCCCGTCGTATGACGGAACGTGGAAGAGCGTTTTGGAGCAAGACGCGTACCCGCTGGAAGGGAAGGCATATACGATTCCCGCATTGAGTTATGAATCAAACTATACGGTATGTTTTTACGATAAACGGGCGATGGAGGATTTGAAAGGCGATGCCGATTATGTACCTGAAACGTGGCAAGATTTGATCGATCTTTTGCAGGCGGCAAAGGAGGACGGGTATCTTTCTCCTCTGGGGCTTGGTTTTACGGGATCGAGTTGTTCGGGAATTTTTATGGGCTGGTTGATCAAGATGTATGCGGATCAGTATTTCCGTGATTTTACGGACAAAGCGCATTCGCAGGCAGGGGATTACAGTTATATTGCGGCGGATAAAGATTGGAATTATGAATTGAGCAAGAACGATCCGGATTTTGACCGTAACGATGTTTATACCAGCAATCTGAACCGCGTTATCGATACTTTTTTTAACGACGCTTCGTTTAATATTGAATCTGCGCGCTATGCAGACATGATGAAAAATTTTCGAGAGCTTTCGCAGTATGCGAGCAGCGCAATGACGGACGAACGTTCCGCAATTCTCGGCCTGGATGAAACCGCGAACTATTGGAATGACCAAGAGGGAGTAGGCGGAAGTGCGTCCGGATCGAGTTTATTGCGAAAAAATGTTTTTTTGCGTCCTGCCCGTTTGGATTCCGTGCTCGATTACATCACCCGCTATGCTTTGGACGATGTAAAAAATAACAACAACAACGTCGCAAAAATCATATCCGACCGATTTGGCTGGTTTGAACTTCCCGCGATGCCGAAAGGGGAGGGTGCAGGCGCTCCGGCGGCCGATACCGTTCGTTCTCTCGGCGGGCCGGTCAACGAACTCGGCATTATCAACAACGGCAACAATAAACAGGTGGAAGCGGCGGTGGATTTTCTGAAATTTGTGCTTTCTCCGCAGGGGCAGAAGATCCGGTACGATACGTATGTTGCCAACGGTTATACGGCGGTCATGCCCTCTTTGGTAAAAGATTGTCAGGTCGATCCCCGCATTGATCTTACGACGGGCCGTTCGTATATGAGCGGCTGTGAACGCAATCCGATCAACATATTTACGTTGGGATACGGCGACGGGGATATTCGGGTAAGCGGCGGAGGCACGGCAACATTGAACAATGAGGTCGGCTCATTATACAGCGATTATTTCTTGAACGGAAAGAGTTGGGAATCCACGGCGGCGGCCATTCAGGGTGCGATCGAAGGAGCTTTCGGACAATGGGCGGAATACAGGGGGTTAAAGTATTCGGAATATTCGAGTGAAACAATTTATTCAGCGACGAACGGTATGAAAGAAAACCCTGTGAAGGATATTCAATGAGGCAAAAAGAGACGGCGCGATAGATAAAAAGGAATGTTTCGGAGTAAGTACTTGCGGCGATCAAAAGGGATTTTACTTGTCAAAAACATATAAAAGTTGTATAATAATCCAAAAAGCGGAAGGAAGTGAAACATGGTAGGAAGAAATGAGGTCGCAAAGTTAGCGGGTGTTGCTCCGTCCACGGTTTCCAATGTCATAAACAATACGAGGTATGTCAGTGAAGATATTCGGAAAAAGGTATTGTGGGCGATAAACGAGCTCGGCTATGAGCCGAATTACGTTGCCAAAAGTCTGCGCAGCCGCCGCACAAAGCAGATCATAGTGTTTATCAGTGATTTGCACAATACCTATTATGCGGATCTTTGCCAGGGAATTATCGGCACGCTGACATTGCACGGTTATACGGTTGCGATTGCGGTGGTCAGCGATCCGTCTGTCGATTATTATAAAGAATATTTTTCGCGGCAGGTGGACGGCATAATCAATTTATCGCATATATTTTGTGCGGAAGATCTTTTTCAGAAGTTTCTCGGGCATAAGGTGGCGATGGTCAACTGTCGTCCGTATGATGAAATCGGTTCCGTATCCATCGATTACTTGGGTGCGGTTTCGAAGTTTGTGGATAAACTTGTTGCGCGAGGCAGGAAATGCGTTGGCTTTATCAACGGCGGAACGATGGAGAGCGTCGCCGGAGATTCCCGTTATTACGGATTGAAAGCGTACTTACAGGGCAAGGGCGTTCAATTTGACGGAAACTTGTTGATCAACGGAAACAATCAGTATGCGAACATGGTGGAATTCGGCTATGAGTCTATGAAGATTCTGATGCAACGCTCGCCTTGTTTGGACGGGGTATTTTGCATCAACGATATGATCGCTTTCGGCGCGTGGACGTATGCGGCGGAGGCGGGAAAGGTGATCCCGCGGGATATTTCCATTTGCGGATGCGACAATATTTTCTTTTCGGATTTTGCGGGCAGAAAGATATCGACGATCGCCATAGACAAGGTGGATTACGGGATACGATGTGCCAAATTATTGTTGGCACAATTAAACGAAGACGGCGAACTTGCCTCCACCATGAGGCAGGATATTTATGCCGAATTTATTGACAGGGGTTCAGTTTGAGATAGAGATGGTCTTAGATTTTTCATTTATTTATGGCGGGATCCGTTATTTTGGGCGCGATTTGCCTTTTATCAATGCAGGCGGTGAAGAAATTTGCCGTCTGCATTCTTTAATGATCACGCGCAGGCGTCGATATTACGAAAGCGGAGAAGAACGTTGTTATTGGTTTGAAAATGCGGGCGAGGCGGACAGTTTGCTATTGGAAGGCATCTGTGATGCCGACGGAGTTGTTCCCGTTCCCGACAACGCTTTTCACGGCGGGGAAGCCGGCAGCGTTGTCAGGCTTTTTGGGGCGAAGGGTTCGGATTGGAGCCGTTTGGAGTTTACGCCCTTTTCAAGCGATCTCGTGCAAGGCGAATCGTCGTATTTTTCCGGTTCCGGAGGCCGTCCTTCGCAGTCGGTATTGCCCTTCTTTGATATCAACGGCGGTATGGAAGGATATATATTGGCGATCGGTTGGACGGGACAATGGTTTGCGAAGTTTTCGGGCGAACAGGGCGGAGTGCATTTCAGATGCGGTGTGGAAAATGTAAGTTTGCGCCTGCGCCCCGGGGAAAAGATACGCACGTGCTCCGTCTTTGTGCTTCCCTACAAAAACGGGCAGAACAACGGGCATAATGCGTTTCGCAGGGCGGTTTTGTCGGCTTTGGGGATGCAGGCGGGGGATTTTGCTCCTTTTTCTTTGTCTTTGTGGGGCGGAACGACGTCTGCATATATGACGGAAGCGATCAAAAGAGCGCGGGACGCGGGATTTTCGGCGGAATACGTTTGGATCGACGCCGGATGGCAGGGGGAGAGCTCAAACGATTGTCCGGACGAATTTACGGACGAATGGTCGAAACACACGGGGGATTGGCGGATCAATAAACGCATACATCCGGACGGTTTGCAGAGCGTGGCGCGGGAGGCAAAGGAGAACGGAAGCAAACTGCTGCTTTGGTTTGAGCCGGAACGCGCGCATAGCGATACGCCTGTGGTTCATGAACATCCGGAATGGTTTTTCCGCACCGAACAGGATGAATTTCGCAATCTTTTGCGTTTGGGAGATCCGCAGGCATATGCTTATATCCAGGAAACCCTTTGCTCGCTGATAAAAAAATTGGAGGTGGCGTGTTATCGGCAGGATATGAATATGGACCCGTTGCCGCTTTGGGAAAAATATGAGGGCGAGGGGCGAAAAGGTTTTTTGCAGATCGAGCATGTGCAGGCATTGTATGCGTTGTGGGACACATTGAAAACGGAATTCCCGAACTTGATTATCGACAACTGCGCCAGCGGAGGCAGGCGTCTGGACTGGGAAACTTCCAAACGATCCGTTCCGCTTTGGAGAAGCGATTTTCCGTGCGCGTTTGATGCTCCGTCGGAAGGCGTTCAGATTCACGGGATCGGGCTTTCCTGGTGGCTGCCGGTCAGCGGAACGGGAACGAAAGCCGAATTGACGGATTTATATGACTTCAGAAGCGCATATGCGGCGGCGCTGAACGTGCGCTTTTTTACGTATGAACGCACGGCTGCGCCGTATGCGGAAAAAATTGCCCGATGGATCGACGAATATAAAAAGATCCGATCTTTTTTTACGGAAGACTATTATCCGGTATTCGGTTTTGACGGATCGGACAGCGCATGGGGCGGGTGGCAATACCATAGCCCGAAAAAAGGTGCAGGGATCCTCTGTGCGTTCAGACGCCCGGAATGCCCCGACGACGGCATGACCGTCGCGTTGGAAGGGTTGGAAAAAGAGGCGACCTATCGCTTCGTGTCTTTTGACGCGCTGCCGCCCGTTCAATACGGCGGGCAAACGTTGACGGAGAAAGGTTTTCCGGTTTGTATTCCCGAAAAGAAATCCAGCAGACTGTTTTTATATAAAAAAATAAGCGGCTAAATTTATATCCTTTTGTAAAAATTTTTAAGAATAAGTATTGACAAGTCGGCAAAGTTATATTATAATGTAAATACAATCAGAAACACGTGTTTCTCACCTATACGAACGTCGCTGTGTTTCATTGGTCCGGCATGGGCCGATGAAAAAATTTTTATTCAGAAACTCGTGTTTCCGCGCAAAAAACATGCAACTATACAGGAAAATGCTGGAGGAATTATGCGGCAAGAGAGGCATAGCAAAGCGAGCAGAATTTTGAGTTGTATCATGGGAGCGGTGCTGATGTTAAGTTTTACGGGGTGTCAGGTGCAGAACAAAGGGCAAGAGGAAAAGCCGGGGCAGGGCGGAGAAACGGAAGATATTTTGAGTGAGGATACAGAGTGCGCATCCGAGGCGGCGGTTGCGCTTCTCGGGGCGACGGACGCATTGGGCAGAAAGATTGTGCCGCTGGCATCTTTTAACGCATCCAGGAAGGTAGGCATTTTTTATTTTTTATGGACGGGAGAGCATGAGAGCACGGGATCGCGGTCGGACGGGCATATGTTGGACATTTCGCGGTTGCCGGAAGCGGAGTTGCGGTCGGCATCCGATATAGGCCGGCATCATTATTGGGGTGAGCCGCTGTACGGTTATTATCGTTCGGATGATGAGTGGGTATTTCGGAAGCATCTGGAGCTGTTGACGCTGGCGGGGGTAGATTATCTTGTATTCGATTATACCAATTCCGATTATGATGCGGCGGCGGGAAAACCTGTCAATTATTATAAGGATGTGACGGACGCATTGTTTCCCGTTGCAGTCGAGATGGTTGAACAGGGGTGGAACATTCCGAAGTTTGTTTTTATGCTGAACAAATCGTCGGATCAAACGGTTCGATGTTTGTATGAGGATTATTATACGGTCGAGGAATACGAACCGCTGTGGTTTCGGGCGGCGGACGGTCTGGGACAGGAACTGAACAGGGAAGGAAAGCCCTGGGTCATTTGCGGCGACACGACGTATTTGGATCCTGCGATCCGGGATAAGTTTTACATTCGTCAAACGCAGTGGCCGAACGAAGCGGCGTCTTCGGACGGTATATGGGATTATCAATACAAAGAAAACGGTTTTCCGTGGATGAGTTGGGAGCGGGTCAAAAACGGTACTCGCAAACAATACTGTCACAACGGGATCATGTCGGTGTCCATTGCGCAGCATGTCAACGGAGCGTTCAGCGATTCGGTACTGCTGGAAAACGGATACGGTCTGAATTACGGCAGGGGCTTTTCGTCGGCGGATAACGGAGGGTATGGCAGTAACAACAAAGAGCGTGTGGCATACGGAACAAATTTTCAGGAACAGTGGGATTATGCCATAGCGGAAGCGCAGAAAGGGAATGTAAACAATGTTTTTGTTACCGGATGGAACGAGTGGGTCGCGCAGAAGCAACCGGCGGGCAACGGGAGGCCGGACAGCTATTTTGTAGATTTATACAACGATGAATTTTCGCGCGACGCAGAGATGAGCGCGGGGCCGTTGGGCGACAATTATTATATGCAGCTGGTTCGCAACATACGTACGTTCAAGGGGATTCCGGCGTCATCCGCGGCTACGGAGCTGATACAAAAACAGATAGACATAGACGGCGGACTGTCGCAGTGGGAAGGCATCGCGGGGTTTGCGGATTTCAGGGGCGATACGGCGCCGCGCGATCATGCAAGCTCCAACGACACGTTGCCGAAGTATAAGGAAACGAGCGGCAGGAACGATATTGTGAACGTGCGGGCGGTATATGATGCGGAGAACCTTACGTTTCTGATCACGTGCGCGAAAGATATAACGGAATATGAAACCGGCGACAAGACGTGGATGAATATTTTATTGGCGGCGGACGAGGGAAGCTGGAACGGATACCGATACGCAGTCAACCGAAAGGTCGGCGAAGCGGTCGGTTCGATCGAAAAACTCGGAGAAAACGGTGAAGGGCAGGAATTGTGCGGTTGGGCGGATATTCGCGTGAACGGGAAGTATCTTACCGTACGGATCCCGCGCTCCGCCGTCGGTATGGAAGGGGATTTTACCTTACAATTCAAGGTTTGCGATCATGTGACGGGGTATACGGACATTCTGAATTATTACATAGAAGGCGATTGTGCGCCGATCGGACGGTTCAATTATACCGCTTCGGGTAAAGCAGACGTTAACAGATAGTGCAGATAATTTTTCCCCGCACGAAAGCGCGGGGTAAGGGCGAATTTTCGCCATAGGTTTCAATTTGGCTTGCCTGCTCGCAAAGCAGGCGCGGTAATGTCGGTCGGTTTACAAAAAGAAATCAAACAGTTTCAGGAGGAAATGTATGAAACAGAGAAGCAAATGGATCACATGCCTGATTCTCGGGTTCATGATGATTCTGTCCGTGTTCGGCTACGGGATGCTTGCGCTTGCGGCAGAACCTGCGGGACACGGCAAACAGGCGGACGCGCCGGCAGAATCTTTCGATTCCAACGGTTGGTTCACGCAGAATGCGTATAATGCCATGGCGGATAAAAATGACGTACTCGCAAGCGGGCCTGCATTGATAGCGCAGCCGGGCGCCGGATATCTCGGCTATATTGCCCCCGAAGCCGCGGGCGGGTATACGAAGATGGCGTCTTTTGCGCAGGGCAAGCTGCTCAACGACAAAGTTTTGCCCGTATCGCAGGCAATCAATTTTCAGATCGGTATCATGCCGAGCGCAGGCGGACACGCGCAGAGGCTCGTTCATTTTTTTGATAAAGAAAAGGTCGGCACGTATATCGGCGTCAACGAAAACAATACGCCGTTTGCCATCATGTTCAGCGCGCTGGCGGATACCGTTGAGATTTTCGTAAACGGCACAAAGCAGACTCTTGCCAACGATGCGCAGGTATTCCCGTTGGATACTTCCAATACGATGGTGCTTACGGAAACCTATGTCATGCATTATGTCAGTATCGTCATGGGTGCGGAAAGCTCGCAGGTCTATATCGACGGCGAAAAGGTCGCGGATCTGACGGATCTTAAGACGTCGAATTATTCATCGGGCAATGTGCAAATGGTCTTGGATTTCTGGGGAGGCGGCGGCGATCCGTGGGTTGCGTTCAATGCGTTGGATCCGTTTGTGCTCGTCAACGCTTCGTATAAAGATAAGATCAACGTCAAGACGTTTGAAGAGGATCTTTCCTTTACTTTAAGCAAAGCGGTTGCGGGTATAAGCGTCGTGAATGCGGCGGCGGAGACGGTCGCGCTCGAAAAAGATAAGGATTACACCGTAGACGGAAACACGGTAACCGTGGCGAATGAATTTCTGACCGAAAAAGCGGAAGGGTATTTCGATGTCGATACGGTATTCACCTTTACGTCTGCAGAGGAGCCCGCTCGCACGGCAACGTACGGATACGAAGTGTTGTACTATGCGCCTCCGGTATATGAGCAGGCCGAGACGACGATCATCAAAACGGCGCTTACGGAGGACGTGACCTATGCGGTGGCGTATGAAAACGGCGAAGAAACGTACGGCATGACCGTAAACGGCGGAGCGCTTGCGGCGGAAAACTATACGGCAACCTTTGAAGAGAGCGGCAAGATCAACGTAACGCTCAAAAAAGAGTATCTGAACGGACTGTCGCATGGGGTATATACGTTCACGCTGTCTACCCTTGCGGGAAGCGTAGATCATGTCGTTTACCGCAATGAAAAAGATAATGAATGGATCGTGAAAGGGAACGGTACGACGGGCGATGAGAGCACGGAAGAGGTCGTCAAGGGAGAAAACGGTTCTTCGACTTTGAACGTCGGTTTTTTGGGCAATGCCTATTATTCGGAAGCTATCGATGTCAGCAAGCCTGTTTATTTAGAAATGGATTTCAACACGGTGCTTTCCGACCCGAATCCGCACGGCTGGTTTGCGATCGGATTTACGAACGACGTGACGCAGGTGGATAAACTCAACGAATCCAATCCGACGGACAGGCTGACCTTCCTGTATGGGCACGCCAAAGGCGAATTCCAATGCGCGGGTGTGCTTGCCAATGCGCTGATCAAGCCGGAATACATCAATCAGAACGGGCCGCAGCTGTTTGAAATTCGTTTTGCGGAAGCGGATGCGGAAGGAAACACGGTGCAAGGGCAGGAAACGGAGCTGTATTTTAACGGATACAAGATTTTCGGAACGAATACAAAGAATCAGGCTACGTTTGAAAAGGGATGTTTCCTCGGCATTTTTTCCGCGTTGGACGTATTGAATTTTACGACGCGCACGGACGTCACGTCGGCGGCGGCGAACACATACGGGTTGGAATATACGTTGGGAACGGATGCCGATATCAGCGTGCCGGTGTACAACACGGCGTCGGTTGCGGCGGTGGAATATGCAGGGGAAGCGCTTGCGTCTTCCGATTATACGTTTGCCGACGGCATACTTACGCTCAAAGGCAGTTATCTTAAAACGATTGCCTATGCCGACACGATGACCTTTACGGTGACCGCGGACAACGGTGTGGAACTGACTCTCAACGTGAAAGCGTATTGCGAAGCGGACGCATCCAAAGCAGTGATCGCCAAAGTCGGTGCGGAAGGGGCTGTGTTTGAGAAGGGATTTGACGGGAAAACCGTTTCCGCGGTGATCGATACGGCGACGTCGCAGAAATTATCCTCGGACGATTACGAGGTATCCGCCGACGGTACGTTGACCGTAGCCAAAGCATATTTTACGGAGGAAGGGACGTATTCCTTTGCGGTAGTGACAGACGGCGGCCTGTACTTTGCAATGGCGATCAACCGGTCGTATGAAAATGATTGGGCAAACAACCTGGATGTTTCCAACGGAACATATGCTGAGGAAACTTTGACCGTGAAAGGCGAAAGCGATTATCTGTACTCGGAACTGGTGGATCTGACACAGGAAGAGGGCGTCGCGTATACTCTTACCATTCAGAAGCTCAACGGATATTTCAAAAACGGGCAGGACGGAAGTGCGGACGCATATGTGGCGATCTATTTTTACGATATGTTCAGCGGAAATACGGTAACGCTTGCGGTTTATGCGAACGATGAAGAGAGCAGCAGCGCGCAACTGGCGTATGTCAAATTGTATATTCGGGACAAGGACGGAAAGCAGGTCTATGTAAACAATATGCCCATCGCGGACAATCCGAATTTTTACGATGAAAGCGTGATCGGTGCCAACGTCATTCGGTTTTCGGAGGATAACGGCTCGCTGAAAGTAGATTTCAACGATTACAGCATCTATTTGGATCTCGGGGAAACCGATTTGTCCCGTTTACAGATGGGTGTATGTTCTACGGCCGATATAGAAGGCGTTAAAAATGAGTTTTCCTTCTCCTTTAAGGTAGAGGAGCAAACGGAAGATCCGGGGACGGATCCGGGGACGGATCCGGGAACGGAACCCGGCGGGGATACGGACAAGGAAACGGGCAAAGGCGGATGTTCGGGATCGGCAGGAAGCGTTGCCGCATTGGCGGGAACCGTTCTGCTCGGAGTAGCGGCGTTTGGTTTGATGCGTAAACGCAGAGGCGAGCGTTAAAAGGATGTGCGGACAAACGGGATTTCCCGTTTGTCCGCCAAAGGGTAATTTATGGAAAAAACAGGCAGAACCGTATCGTTTTTGTGGCTTGCGTTGGCGTTGTTGGCGCTGACGGGAACGATAGTATTTTCCGTGTTTGCGGGAATTTCGGCGGGTGCGTCGGGGAAAAGTTTTTCCTCGCCCGTAACATTGGAGGCGGGCGCGGAAAGTCTGGCGGAAGATTCCGATTATGTGGTTATTTCGGACAAAGCGGGCGGCGTGAAGTGTTATGGGAAGGCGGAGTCGAAGCTGTTGTGGGAGTACGGCAAAGTTGCAAGCGGCGGAGCGACGGCAAAAGCTACGGCGGTTGCTCTGTTTGGGCAAAAGGCATATGCGTTGTTTGACGATCGTACGATCATGCGTTTTAATGCCGAGACGGGCGAAGCGGAAGGCGTGCTGGAAACCAATTACGTACCCAAGAAAATCTATTTTTCTCCGGAGGGAGGAACGTTGTTTGCCGTTTACGGAGAAGTTGGGGCGAAGCGTGACGTATATCTTTTGCGGACGGATTTTGGCGGGACGAAAGAATCGCCCGCAAGTTACAGGGATTACCCGAAGCTGGACAGCGGGGACTATGCCGTAAGTTCGGGTGGCGTGGAAACGGGTGTACAGGGAATACTGATCACGGCGGACGAAAGCATTTATATTGCGTCGGATGCGTACACCGTGCGGTTATTTACGGCAAACGGGATGGCGGACGGTTATCGGGAATTTCCGATCGCGGCGGAGAAATTGGCGGCATTTTGTGAAACGGACGGCGGTTTTGCCGGATTGGGGCTTGACGGATCGTATTACCGTTTCGACAAAGACTTTGTATGCAAAGAAAGCACACGCATTGCGCAAGCCTTTACATTTGCCGTAAGTGCGGGAAAGACGCTTTACGGGGCGGACGGTCAATCGGTATTTGCCGTATCGGATAAAGGGGAGAAGCTGTTTGCCCTTTCTTGTGCAGGGGAGACGCTGTTGTTTGCCGATCAGGACACGTTTGTGTTGTCGGGCGCAGAGTTGCGCTGGCTGACTGCGGAACAGGCAAGGCAAATTTCCTCGATGGGAGGTCTGTTTGCTGTCTTTTTGCCGTTGGCGATCGTATTCGCTCTGTTTTTGTGTTATGCAGGAGTGAGTGTTTGGAGACCTTTGCGGGCGCGGGTCAATCATTGGTTTGCTGTCGTCGGAAGGACTGCTGTGCGGCATCGTTTTGCGTATTTGGGGCTTATCCCGACGTTTGCGCTTTTGGCGGTATTTTATTATTGGCCGATCGTGCGCGGGTTCGGGCTCTCCTTTTTCAATTACAACGGAGTAACGTCGAAATTTGTCGGACTTCAAAACTTTATCGACGTATTGTACAATACGTTATTTTGGGACTCGGCGCTCACGATGCTGATCCTGCTTGTGACGGATATCGTCAAAGCGATAGTGCCTCCGCTTTTGTTTGCGGAATTTATTTTGGCGGTGCGCAATAAGCAGTTTTCGTTTATCGTGCGGGTATTGCTGTTTATACCGGGGATTTTGCCCGGAGTGGCGGGAACGCTTGTTTGGGTCAACGGTATCTTCGGATCGGACAGCTATGGCCTGTTGAACAGTATCTGTTCGATCTTTGTTCCCGGATTTATTCAAACATGGATAGGGCCGTATCTGGAAACGCGGTCGCTTGTATCCATCATTATGTTTGCGTTTCCGTGGGTCGGATCGTATCTGATTTTTTACGGCGGAGTGATGGGAATACCGAAATCTCTGTTTGAAGCGGCGGAGCTCGACGGATGCGGATGGTGGAGGCGGATAGCGACCATAGATCTCCCGCTCATATTTGCGCAGATCAAGTACATATTTATCACCTCGTTCATTGCGTCCGTGCAGGATTACGGTAGGCTGTTCATAACCGATCAGTCGACGGGTCACGGGTTAAAAGTTCCGGCTCTTATCATTTACGAAAATATTTATAAAGGCGGAAGCGAGCCGAATTATGGTTTATCCAGCGCGATGAGCATGTATCTGTTTGCGTTTTTGCTGGTTGCGACGATTCTCAATTTCCGCAAACAGACGGATAAGGAGGCGATGTGATGAACCGAGTTGCGGAACATTCGAAAAGGATGCGGAAGGGCGGCGTGAACGGTGCGGTTGCGCAGTCCGTGATCATATTCTATCTCGTTTTGATGGTGTTTTTTACGCTTTTGCCGGTCATTATCACGGTGATTTTGTCTCTGAAAACAGAGCAGGATATTTCCACGGGGAGCCTATGGTCGCTTCCTAAAGTTATCCAATGGGAAAACTATTCGTCGGCGATCGTAAAGGCTTTGCCGAATATGGGGATCACATTATTTATCGATATCGTGTCGGTGGTCGCGATGACGTTGTTGTCCGCGTTTTCGGCATACATTTTCGTGCGCAAGCGGTTTCCCGGCAGGAACTTTTTGTTTTATCTGGTGATTTTGCCGATGCTTGTGCCCGGGGTCGTGTCATTGACGCCGCAATATCTGAACATTGTGCAAATGAATCTGTTGGGAAGTTGGTTTGCCGTGATCCTGCCGTATATTGCAGGGAATCAGATCGCATCGATATTTCTGTTTCGCACGTTCATGTCTCAGCAGCCTGCGGATATTTATGAGGCGGCGGAAATTGACGGGGCGGGGGATTTTCGCACCTTTTTTTCGCTTGCGCTTCCGCTCACGTTCGGGATCATCATGGTGCAAGGCGTGGCGATCTTTTCGGCGATCTATAACGACTATTTGTGGCCGTTGATGATATTTATGAA
Source organism: uncultured Clostridia bacterium (assembly GCA_944372075.1). Taxonomy (GTDB): domain Bacteria; phylum Bacillota; class Clostridia; order Christensenellales; family Borkfalkiaceae; genus Borkfalkia. Next base: position 22,427 of record CALVYJ010000002.1, read on the forward strand.
CAATCCCGAACACGGAACGCTGATGCCCGCGCTGAAAGATCTGGCAACGCGCGCCAGCGAGGCGATCCTCAGCAACGGATTGATGGCGGGCAGGGGAGCGACGTACGCTCTGTATTTGGTCAGCGGTATTCCCTTGGTGATTTCGACGGTCATCGGCTTGAAATTTTTTATTGACGGCGAATTTGCTTCGGGACTCAAATTATAACTTTACCTCAAAAATAAAAAGGAGAGATAAGTATGCGATCGATCAAAAAATTATTTTTGGTGTTGTTGGCGTGTGTGTTTTTGATTTCGTCTGCGGCTTGCGGCGGAACTCCCGGCGAAAAAGATCCGGGCGGTACGGATAACCCGGGCGGATCGACAGGGCAACTGAAAGACGGAGAGATCAATATTTTTCTGCCGATCGATTCAGACAGTGAAACGGCGTTCAAGAACGTCGGAAATTCCTATACAAAGATGATGAAAGCGAAGGGGATCACGGTACGCGTGAATGTCCGTTCTTCGCAGGATCCGCAGGGGTACATCACTTCCGTAGACGGACTTTTGAAAAATCCGGACAAACAGACGGGGGATATTATACAGGCAAACACGGTCACGCAGTATTACGGATCGGGCAAACTTGTGGATTTTACGCCGTATCTGAATACTACCAATGCGTACAACGACAATAAAGTCTGGAAATCGACGTTGCGGGAGGATGCTTACCGCACGGACAACAAGACGCAGCAGATCTATAATTTGTCGATGGAAGGAAATGCGTTTGTTGCTTTTTATAACAAAGACATTTTTGAAGAGTATGGCATTGCGGTGCCGACGGACTGGACAAGTCTGATCGCGGCATTGGACGCGCTGAAGGAGGCGGGTTATACGGCGCCTCTCGGTCTCAATTTTGACGCAGCGGGTCTGGAGGGAAACAATTTCTATTGGGTAATGCGGATGTATATGGATCAATATTTCAGGGACATGATCCGCGACGTTCATTCCCAGGACGGCGATTACAGTTATATTTCCGAAATTGATGAAGTTTGGGAATATGATCCTTCCGATCCTCTGAATGATTCTGCGAGCGTGTATACTTACAATTTTACGCGTGTGGTCAACGAATATTTCAAAGAGGGCAGTAAATACAATGCTATGTCCGCGCGGTTTGCGGACATGATGGCAAACATGAAGAAGCTGGCTTCCTATGCGTCGACCGATTATTCCAACAGCGTGATCCGGCAGAGATTTCAAAACGATGCGCTTACGGCGGCAGGGACGCAGGAATATGAACTGAACAACCGCGTAGCCGTCTTTTTATTGCGTTTGGATTATATAACCGATCATCAAAAGTCTTTGGGGCTTGCCATGAATAAGCCCAACGGCATCGTGCCGATTCAAGAACTTTCGGATATGCTGGGGTGGTTTGAATTGCCTGCGATGCCGAATAACGGAGGAGAAGGTGCGCCGGCGGCGGATAATCTTCGCACCATGGGCGGACCGGACCATCATCCGCTTGCGCTGGTCAACCGCGATGCGGATAAAACGGCGCTATGTATAGATTTTCTGAAGTATCTCTTTTCGCCTACCGGATTTGACGAATACTATAAGCATTATAAAAACCTCGGAAAAGTATGCGCAATGCAGTGTTATTTGAAGGACTATACATTGCCTGAAGAAGTTACGATCGAGGGGAAGACGTCCTTTGACGGGGATTGTTCGACAAATCCGTATGCACTTTTTGCAAATTACTTTACGGAGAATGCCGGTTTAAGCACGACGGGCGGAAAGATCCAGACGCTTGTCAATAACGAGATTTCGGAATATCTGCGGACGAAAGATGCGGACTGGGCTTCCTACGGAGAAAAAATACACGGCATAATTTCTTCCGGCTTTGGCAACTATGCGCAATGGCGGGGGTTAAAGTGGACGTCGTTGTCCGATTATACGTCTGCGAACGTAAATTATGCTACAGATCCGATGAACGGATAGAATTTCTGTGCGGGCGGATTCTCCGCCCGCACAAATAAAAAGGGGAATTATGAAAATTCGGCAGAAAATAATTTCGTTGCTGATTGCGGCGTCGCTCGGGATGTCGTTTGCGGCATGTGCGCCGCAGCAATCGGGTATCGGAAAGTTGGAAGAAAGGGAAGAAGGATTTTCCAACGGGTTTACGCAAACGGCGGCAACAGACGACGTCGGCCGTGCTTTTTCGCCTGTTTCAGGGTACGATGAGCAAAAATTTGTGGGGATCTTCTATTTTCTTTGGAACGGTTCCGATCAAAGCCCGATCAAGGATGTGAGTAACAATTATGAAAAAAACCATACGGTCATGACAGAATTGCTGGCGCGTCAAGCTGCGGGGGGAACGCCCGAAATGAATTCTTTTCATTATTGGGGCGAGCCGCTGTACGGGTATTACAATGCGGAAGACGAGTGGGTGATCCGCAAGCATATTGAACTTTTCATTCATGCGGGATTGGATTTTATCGCTTTTGACACGTCGAACGCGCGGATTTATGATTATCAGGTCTATACTTTTTTGGATATCTTGTTGGAGTATTACGAACAGGGGTTCGATGTTCCGAAGGTCATGTTCCTGACCCCCGTAAATCCTGCCGATTCGGTTACGACGGTACAGAGCATATATAACAGTTTTTATGATCCGGACATGTATCCGGAGTATGCGCCGCTATGGTTTTGCGGAAAGCGCAACAAACCTTGGATCATCGGCAGTCAAACGGGCAATGCGGCGGTGGATTCCTATTTTTATTTCAAACTTCCGCAATGGCCGAACGCCGCGATCGAAAAAGCAAGGTTTCCCTGGATAGATTGGAATTATCCGCAAGACATTTATACGGACACGCAGGTCGGGAACATTATGAGTGTATCGGTTTCGCAGCACGTGGGGTTGATGGGAAAATCAAACGGGATATATGCGGATTTCAGCGATTCCGGGTTGTTTGCGCCTGAAAATCGCAGTGAACTTTCAACAAACGGCTATAATTTTGATGCAAATTACATTGATTTGGTGTATAATGCAAATTGGGGGCGCGGATTTGATCATGCAAGCGGAACGAATGACCGCAGCCGAGCAATCGCGGAAGGCACCAATTTTCAGCAACAGTGGGAAACGGTGTTGGAATACGATTCGGACTCGGACGAATCGAACGATATCGATCTGGTATTTGTAACGGGGTGGAACGAATGGATCGCGCAAAAGCAGGCAAACAGCGTCATACTCGGCGATAATTATTGTCATTTTGTAGATACCTTTAATATGGAGTTTTCCCGTGACATTGAAATGAATGCGGAGTATTTGGACAATTACTATCTTTCTTTGGTTCGCAATGTGCGGGCTTATAAAGGAGAAGGAACGGCGATTGCGTATGAAGAGGGAGAGGATCTCTCGTCGCTTATGCAGGGATCGGACGGCTGGAATGCGGATAACGTTGCCGTATACCGTGATTTTTCGGACGAAACGATTGCGCGCAATGCAATGGATACTTCGGGACAGAACGTGCTAACCAACGATACGGGAAGGAACGATATTTATGAAATTCGCGTGACTGCCGATGCGGAAAGGATATATATTTTGGTACGAACGGCACAGCCGATCACGGCGCATGAAAGCGGAGACAATCATTGGATGAACGTATATTTGGGCGTAGAAGGGAGAACGGAAGGCTGGCAGGGACTGCAATATGTATTGAACCGTGAACCGAACGGAAAGACCACTTCGTTGCATCGTCTGGAAGGTACTGCGTTTGTCTATGAAGGGGATTGCGAATGTTTTGTGGGCGAAAGCGTGATAGCTTTTGCGGTAGATAAGGAACTTTTAGGGATCGGAGCAGGGGAATATACGCTGTCGGTGAAAGCGGCGGATAATCTGCAAAAGGACTACAACATAGCGGATCTGTATGTGAGCGGCGACACAGCGCCTATCGGCAGATTGCGTTATTTATATAAAGTTTCAAAGTAGCGGGAAAAGAGAAAAATGGAGAGATCGATCAATCGGAACGATGTAGCGAAGAGAGCGGGTGTTGCGCCGTCAACGGTGTCGCACGTGATCAACGGTACGAAATATGTGAGCGACAGCGTAAAAGAGCGCGTTTTGCGCGTCATTGAAGAGCTGGATTATGAACCGAATCTGCTGGCGCGCAGTTTTAAGACAAATTCAACCAAGCAGATCACTGTTTTGATCAGCACGCTCGACAATTTTGACGAATTGTATCGCGGTATGTATGAGATCGCTTTTGAAGCGGGATATTCTTTGAACATAATTATCGCGAACGATAATCGAGTCAACTATTACAGCAGTTGCTATGCGCACAGGGCAGAGGGGATCATAAATCTTTCGCGGTTTTTTTGCGACGACAAAGAGTACAATAAACTGATTGCGCACAATGTGGCGGTTGTGAACATTCATCCGGGCAAGGAAAATTATGAAGTGAGTATCAACTATGTCAACGCGGTTGACGCATTTGTAAACGAGTTGATACGAAAGGGCAGGACAAAAGTCGCTTTTTTGGCGGATACTTCGCGGGCGGAGATCGAACCGGATACGCGATTGATCGCTATGCGTTATTTTTTGGAGAAAGCCGGTTTTCCGTTTAATGAAAATTTGCTGCGCTGTTTTGAGGACAATACCGTAACATTGAACGCATCGGAATTCGGATACAATGCTATGGCAGACGTGTTGGCAAAATATCCGGATACGAATGCGGTGTACTGTGTAAACGATTATGTTGCATTGGGCGCCTATAAATACATATGTAAGCATGGTTTGAGAGTCCCGGAAGATATATCCATTTGCGGCTGTGATGACATCCTTGTAAGTCGGTATATGAGCCCGTCTATAAGTTCTATGGGAATTGACAAAACAGAGTTTGGCAAAAACTGTATGATCAATGTCATGGAACAACTCAAGGGAAATAAAGATAAGGAACGCAAGATCATTCTGTATGCCGTGTATTTGGCTCGGGAATCGGTTTAAGATGAAAGGACGTTTTCGGTAAAGCCGGATAAGTTTTGAAAATCGCCGGTCGAGAGAATAAAGAAAAAAGCCAAGCGCCCTTGACGCAGGTGAAATCTGCGTCAAGGGCGCTTGGCTTAAAAGAAAGATAGCGTTTGTTTGATTGACACGACCCGCGCAGCCGCAAAATTATTTGCGGCTGCGCGGGTCGTGTACGATTGAAAAAAGACGCGCCGTATGTGCAAACAATATGCCAAAACGGCGCGTCGCCGTCGAATTGATTTTCTCGATCCGAAAAGCGGGATTTTCATGCGGCCGAGGGGTAAAAGCAGATTCAGACATTCAAATTAAAACGGGCCGCCACGGGCTGATGATCGCTCCACCCGAGATCGCCTTTGAGCAGGGCAGGAGAAGAGAGCGACGCTCCGGCATACAGGATATGGTCGAGTGCCGCAGTTGCCTCATGCGATTTTAAGGAACCGTCGTTTACGGTCGTAAAAAGATTGCCGCAGGCAGTTTGCACGTTTTCCGCGTTCAGATCTCCGCCTATGAAAAATGTGTCCTGCGGCCATTTTTCTTTGAGAGCCTTTGCCTGCAGGAAGAGTATTTCCTGACCCGCAAGGTTGAAATTTGTATGAGCGGCGTCGCTTCCGTTTTCCAACCAAGGCAAGTGCGTACAAAGAGCAATCACGGACTGTCCGGTCGTACGGTCTTGCAGCCTTCCCCAAACGGCCATGCGAGGTCTTCCTTCAAGGTTGCGAAAATCGTTGTCTGTCATCGCAGAAAAAACGGAATGCAAAATATCCGGCGTGTCGGAGATGGCAAAAGCCCCCTGTTCGGTTAAACGAAACCGATTGTTTTTATAGAGAATATAATTACAGAATCGTGCAGAATATAAATCGGCGTTTCCGTAAGAAGGATATTGCTGCGGCCCGTCTGCAAAATCGGAAACGCGAAGGCAGGCATATCCCATGTTTGCCGCAAGGGAAGGCAGCTGTTCGTCCTGAAAAGCGGCTGCTTCATTGAGAAAAACGATATCTGCTTTTTCTGCAAGGATAAAGGCCATCTGTTCTTTCAGCCGCACAGAGTCCGTCAGCGTCAGACCGTTTTGAACGGTGTCCGCCGAAGTTGCCGCGAGCAAATTGTAAGAAATTGTATATAACGTAGAGTTGTTTTCGGAATCTTTATCATCATCTTCCGGTTGAGCAGGGGATTCCTGCTCGGTGTTATCGTTGCTTCCGTTGCCTGTTCCCGCCATATGTGTGCCGCAAGAAACAAGCGTGACAAACATGCCCGCAATCAATAAAACAGCAAGCAAAATTGCCAATTTTTTCATAAAATTTCTCCCTGAAATCACTCCTTTTTTTCGTAATGTGGTCGGTTTATTTTATTATACAATATTTTCTTTTTGATTGCAATAAAATCAATAAAAATCTTCGGCTTTAGACTGATTTGCCTCGCATTTTTTGGGGGTGATCAAGACAAAATTTAAGCGGTGATTCATGGTTTTTTATCGCTTCGATTATCAGTTACAATAAAGAGTGAACAATCAACGAGGCGTCGGATTTCGTGTCGCTATATAAATTCAAAAAAATCATTCCTTGACAAAGACCGCGTTTTGTGTTATAATTTTATTAAATTCATGTGAATATAGACAGGAATAAAAAACGGTGGGGGGGAGCTTTATGCCGTCGCGCAAATTCTTCAAATGGTCATGGGATTCGGCCGAATCGCAGGAATCTTTTGTAAAAACGGTTGGATTTGATGATCCGCAAAAATCCTATTTGCAGGTTAAACAGATTGAAACTTTGTTGAATTTGAAACCTTGTAAAATGATTGATATCGGGTGTGGAAACGGGCGTCAAACACAAATTTTCGCGCGGGAAGGATATGATGTTTCGGGAATAGATATCTCTGAAAAATTTTTACGGGAAGCGTGCGAGAATGCGAAAAAAGAAAATATAAGAGTACATTACCAACGTATGAGAGCAAGTCAATTGCGACAAAGAGAGGAATATGACTTTGCTTTAGCCTATCATCACAGTATCGGATTTTTATCCGAAGAAGAACTGCCGTTGCATTTTGCCGGAATTTACGATTGTTTGAAGGCAGGCGGTATATTTTTATTTGAAATGGCAGGGCCGAAACTCGACGGAAAGTTTATTCCATGCAAAAGCTGGGAAGAAAGAGAAAACGATTTTATACTCGTGGATAAAAAAATAGAACGAGGGTATAGAGAAGAACTTTGCATTCTTATTGATAAAAAGACCGGAAATATTCAGGAATTTCACGAAAAGCAAAGAGCGTTTTCACTTGATGAGTTAAAAAATATTTTGGGAGCTGCAGGGTTCAAGGACGTACAAACGTATGCTGATTTAGAAAAAACGCCGGCGACGGAATCGGCGTTTGGCGTATTCGTTTGTATAAAATAAAGTTTTTTATGCGATGCGATTTTTTTTGGAAATAGCGCGAACGCAGATCGTCTCCCGGATAGCCTTGCGATATATTTTTTGAAGATGAAGGCGGTATTCGGGCGATTGGCACGCAATTTGTCGCGAAAAGAGAGAGGCTAAAAAACCTCTCTCTTTTCGCGGTACCCCTATGCAAAAGACGAACGGGCGCGGCGAAGCCGCGGCTGTTCGCGCGAGCAAAGCGCCGCCCTGCCGACCCCTTTTCGGGGCTTCGGCAGGACGGCGGACAAAAAGACGGCCGACGTCGGCCGTCTTTTTTATCCGATCGATTCAAGAGGCAGTCCCCAAAGGTGACAACCTTCGGGGACTGTTTCTTGGATTTTTTTCGGCGGTTCTTTTTTCACGGTTTAAGCGACGGCTTGTTTTGCCGTCGTATGCAGGATGCAATATTGCGCGATTGCCGCCGCAATGTCGACGACGAACACGAATTGCAAGAGGGCGAACAGGATTGCGCGTTTGAGGGGAAGCTGTCCCGTCAAGTATGCCCGTACGGAGGCGGCGGTACCGATCAGACCCGTCATGACTATGGTTATGCAGTCGGCAATAAAGAAAAAAGCGACAAATCCGATGCCGAATATAGTCAGAGAGAATGCGAGACCAAGTATGAATATGGCCGCATATGCGGGTATCTGCACGAGTTTTACGATCATCGCGAGTTTGGCGGTCTGCAGGGCGATCCTTTTTTTCAGCAGCAGGTAAATTGCAAGTGCCAGTGCAAACAGCCAGGCGAGCAGTCCGAAAGCCAAAACGGAAAGCAATAAAAGATAGCCGTTGTTGCCGAAAACCGTCTCCATGATTTGCGGAGAATACAGGCAAGCGATTGCCGCGAGCAGAGAATAGGGAAAGAGCATTACAGGCAGAGCTGCAAGGTATTTGCCCATTTTTTGACCTCTCAAATGCGTTTTCTTTCATTTTAGCAGGAAAAATCGGCGCTGTCAATCGATGGTTTCCGATGCAAACGTCCGACCGGCTTTCCGTTTGCGTTTTTCAGTTTATTGCAAAATGACATCGAAAAAAAAGTCGGTACGGAAACGGGGAGAAAAGGGCAAAAGGGAGGTACGCAGCAGTTGACGGCGGCGCGCATGCGTGTTATAATACTAAACTGAAGGAAAGACGGAAGAGGTGGTCATAGTGCGATTGAGCGATGCGAAGATCGGCGAGAGGTACATAGTGGAAGGGATCGATTTGCCGTTTGAAACGCGGAGAAGGTTGGAGGCGTTGGGAATGACGAATTTGACGCAGATTTCTGTACTGAATCGAAAGGGAAAGGGAATATTGATCATAAAACTGCGAGGAACGCGCCTTGCGCTCGGCTGTACGATCACGCAAAACATACAAGTGAGGGAAGCGAAATGAGCGAGCAAGAGATGACCATAGGCTTCATAGGGAATCCGAATTGCGGCAAGACGACGCTGTTCAACGCGTACACGGGAGCGAATCTCAAGGTTGCGAACTGGCCGGGCGTGACGGTAGAGAAGGTAGAGGGTGCGATTCGCGATCACAATCAGAAGATACGTCTGGTCGATTTACCGGGAACGTACAGTTTGACGTCGTACACGATGGAAGAGACGGTATCGCGAAACTTTATACTCAGCGACGAAGTGGACGTAGTGATCAACGTAGTGGACGCTTCGGTATTGGAGCGCAGTTTGTATTTGACGTTGCAGCTGTTGGAGCTGGGGAAGCCGGTCGTAATGGCGTTGAACATGATGGACATCGTGCAAAAGCGCGGCATGGAGCTGGATCTGCACCGATTGCCGGAGATGCTGGGGATACCGGTCATTCCGGTGACGGCGCGCAAGCGGCAGGGGTTGGAATCGCTGTTGCACGCGGCGGTGCATCATAAGGGGCATCGGCCGTCGGAGGGTCTGGTACACGATCATGCTTATGAGCAAAAGCACGAGCATGACCATCATTCCGAATACGCGATGGTCTATTCGGACGAAATCGAAGATAAGATCGACAAGATCATAGAGCAGTTAAAGAGTCGGTATCCGAATCTGGAGAATGAGCGTTGGCACGCGTTGAAGCTGTTGGAAAACGACAAGGAGATCGCGGAAAAATACCCGATCGATTTGCCCGAGACGCTTGATAAAAGTTACGAATCGGAGATCATCAATCAAAAGTACGATTTTATCGGCGAGATCATTCACGAAGTTTTGCTGCATAAGCAGGAGCAGGACGTATTTACGGAAAAGATCGACCGAGTGCTCACGCACAGGATCTGGGGGATTCCCGTATTTTTGGGGATCATGGCGTTGGTTTTTTTCCTTACTTTTTTTGTGGGGGACTGGATCAAGGGTTTTTTCGAGCTGGGCATAGGCTGGCTGTCCGATGCCGCAAAGAGCGGTCTGGAGTCGGTAGAGGCAAGTCCGATCATCGTGTCGCTGGTCGTCGACGGGATCATAGGCGGCGTGGGGACGATCATCACGTTTTTGCCCAACATTTTCATCTTGTTTTTGGCGCTCGCGCTGTTGGAAGACAGCGGCTATATGTCGCGCGTGGCGTACGTAATGGAAGGGTTGATGAGTCGGCTGGGTCTGTCCGGCAAGGCGTTCATTCCCATGCTGTTGGGGTTTGGCTGTACCGTGCCGGCGATCATGGCATCGCGCGCGCTGGAAAATAAGCGCGATCGGTTCAAGGTCATGCTGGTGACGCCGTTCATGAGCTGTAACGCGCGGCTGACCATCTATATTCTGTTCGCCGAGATGTTCTTTGCCCGGTATGCAATGCTGGTCGCCTATTCCATGTATGTGATCGGAATTTTGGTCGCCCTGGGAGTATCCGCCATTTTGCATCTGATCGATAAGAAAAAGAGCGCAAACTCTTTGATCATCGAATTGCCCGAATATAAACTGCCGGACGCGCGCACGGTCGCGATCTATGTTTGGGAAAAGGTCAAGGATTATTTGGTCAAAGCCGGAACGACCATCTTTATCGCGACGATCATAATCTGGGTGTTGCTGTATTTCGGCCCGCAGGGGTTTGCCGCCGATATGTCGAATAGTTTTGGCGCCTATATCGGGAAATTCCTGGTGCCGATCTTCGTTCCCATCGGCTTGGGATTTTGGCAGGTAGCGGTGGCGCTGATCGCCGGCATTTCGGCAAAAGAGGTGGTCGTATCCAGTTGCGCCGTGCTGTTCGGCATCGTAAACGCCAGTTCGCCGGAAGGCATGCAGCAGTTTTCACAAGTGCTGGGTTCGATCGGGTTCGGCCCTCTCAACGCGTTCTGTCTGATGGTTTTTTGCCTGCTGTACGTACCCTGTGCGGCGGCGCTCGCCACCATCCGAAAGGAGTCGAAAAGCTGGAAATGGACGGGCTTTGTCACGCTGTTCCAGTTGGTCGTGGCATGGCTGATCACGTTTATCGTGTATCAGATCGGCTGTCTGTTCGTATAGGAGGTCGGTATGCTGATCAGTATTCTGGTTGCAGGAGCCATTCTTGTTTGGCTGGCCGTTGCGTTGGCGGTACTCTTCGCGCGCCGAAATCGTCCGCACTGCAAGGGCTGTGCGCTCGGCTGCCGCCTCGATCGGCAAACGCAGTCCGAATGCCGCGCGATAGAGGAAGAGTCCGAAAAACGTTCTTGAAAACAGCTTTTCAAATGATCGTTGTTCGCGCTCGAACGATCGGGATTTCCAAAACGAGCGCGCTTTCGTTCGGCGCGAGCCGTTCGGCAAGACTCTCGGCAAGATTCTCGGATCTTTCATTTTGCGAACTCGCGCCGCATCGACAAAGACGAACGCTGCGTTGACAAAGACAAATTCCGCATCGACAAAGGCGAACGCCGCATCGACAAAGACGAACGCCGCATTGACAAAGGCATATGCGGCGTTTGTTTGCTGTTTTTATCGTGAATCAGATCGGGGCGAAACGCAATTTTAATTGCGTTTCGCCCCGTTTTGATGGCGGATAAGACGAACCGTACGCCCCTCGCAAAATACTTTGCGAGGGGGGCGGTGGATAGGAGGCA
>CALVYJ010000003.1 GCA_944372075.1 uncultured Clostridia bacterium
TCAAACTGAAAAATTATTCGCTTCATTCTCCGATTGTTGTGGTGCGTTCGGAGAACTATGCGTCGATTATCGAACATACGCATGATTTTATCGAGATTGTCTACGTAAAATCGGGCGAGGCGTTGCATGTGATAAATGATCAAGTGTATCATATCGGCGTTGGGGATATAATGGTAATTCCGAAAGAGAACAGGCATTATATCAAGCCGATCAACTCGCATAAGTCGTCGGAAAACGATTTCCGGATCATCAATATAATTTTTGAAGAGGGAATCGTCGAGTTTGACAAATCGAGTTTCAGCGGAAAGCCGATCAACGTAGGGAACGACGGCAAAATTTTACATCTGATAGAGCAGATCTGCGAAGAGTACCGGGCGAAGGAAGACAACTATATTTATGCGATGAAGATGTATTTATCGCTCATGCTGTTATTGCTTGAGCGGAAAGACAGATTGTTGCAAAAGGGGAAGAGTCTGATATCCGGAGTAGATTTTACGGATATTTATATAGACAAAGTTGTCCAGTACGTTTCGGAGAATTACAAGCAGAATATTTTTATCGATGACATAGCCAATTATATAGGGTTATCGAAGGGATATTTGCAGCGGCTGTTCAAAAAACGTGCGGGGCTTACCTTGGTCGATTATATAATACGGTATCGAATTCAAGAAAGTTGCAAGTTATTGTTGGAGACGAATTACAGTATTTATGAGATAGCCGGGCAGGTAGGTTTTTTTGATTTGAAGCATTTTTACAATAAATTTAAGGAACTGTTGAATCAAACCCCCAAGCAATATCGAAAGCAAAATTGTGAAATCAATATAAAAAACGGAAGTCAAGGAGGGAACAATGGAATCTGAAGAAATTGTACTGCATGACAAAAGGAAGAATGGCAGTTCCATCGGGCAGAAAATATTAGAATTCAGCAACATTTGGAGCAAGACGATCGTTGTGTTGTTTTTCTGCGTGCTTTCGATCGTCTTGCTGCTGTTTACCAGTTTTGTGACGTTTACCGAACCGAGGGCAAGTCTTTCGATCGGGTTTAACGGAATGGCTTTGCTGGGGATATTGTTTAGCGGACAATATGAACTGCATTATAGCAGCAGCACTTTGGATTTTGTGTTTACCGTGCCGCAATTTGTGCCAATCATTTTTTTGGTTTTGCTGCTTGCTGTCGTTTGCATTACGCTTTTGGTGTTATGGTTTGGTATATTCAAACAGAAAGATATCAAACAATTCGGTTGGCCGCTCATAGCGATAGGATGTATATTTTTTGTAGTATTTATTTTATTTATCACGTCGAAGGGCTTGCGTGCCGTAGATCGTCAGGGGGATGAGTTACCGTTTTTTAACGTTTATGACACGTCGATGCTGTTGGTTTTGATGGCGCTTGTCTTTATTGTTTTGGGCTTGTTCCAGTTGCTTTTGAAAGTAGAAACGATGCGTCGGGTCAAGAAATTCTGGTTTTCCTACTTATTGTTGGTTATTCCTACGGTAGCGATGTTGTTGTTCAATTTTTATCCGATTTTTATGCAGTGCGTTATGTCGTTTAAGGATTATAAATTGGCGGACGGCATATGGGGAAGTCCGTGGGTAGGCATGCAATGGTTTGACCAAATTTTTTCTGATTCTGCAATCTTGCAAGTCATTGGTAACAGCTTATATCTGGCGATATTGCGAATTTTAGCCGGAATGTTGCCTCCCTTGATCCTGGCGATTTTCTTGTACGATATGGCATTTCAGAAACTCAAGGGCCCGTTCCAGACGATTTTGTACATACCGCATTTCTTTAGCTGGGTTGTTATTTATGCGGTATTCTATGCATTTTTCTCAAACAGCGGCGCAATAAATCAAATTTTGCGTTTGATTGTCGGAGACAATGAGTATTATGTAGATTTTTTGACGAATCCGAAAAACATAGTGCCGATCATAATTATAAGCGGAATATGGAAAGAGGTCGGCTGGGGTACGATTTTGTATTTAGCGGCTCTTTCGGGCGTAGATCCTACGCTGTACGAAGCTGCGTCGTTAGACGGGGCAGGAGCGATGCGCAAGTTGTGGCACATTACGCTTCCCGGAATTTCGTCGGTAGTGGTGTTCTTGTTTATTCTTTCGATGGGCAGCGTGCTGAACAACGGTTTGGAACAGATTATGTTGTTTGCCAATACGGTAGTTCGCGATAAAGTATATACGATAGAATTATGGGTGTATAATCAAGGTATTGGTAAGATGGAATACGGCATTTCATCCGCAGTAGGGTTCTTCCAATCCTTAATAGGGCTGATTCTTGTTTTGTTCTGTAACTGGTTATCTAGAAAAACCGTCGATCGTGGTTTATGGTAAGAGCGGGGAGGAAAAGAGAATGAAACTAAGTAAAGGCGAAAAGACATATAAAATAATTTGTTTTGTTGTAACGCTCATTATCACGATATCGTGTCTATACCCGCTGTTGTATTGTTTCTTTTTGTCCTTTGCGACGGCGAAAGAGATTGCTGATAATGGAGGATACTTATTGTGGTTTCCTACAAAACCGACGCTGTTAGCGTATAGAAAGATTTTGAATTCGGATACGTTTGTGTTGGGTGCAATCGGTGTTTCGATTGTGCGTACGTTGATTTCGACGGAACTTCATTTGACGGTATGTACATTGGCGGGATATGCTCTGTCTCGGCGCGGATTGCCCGGCAAAGCGATCTATATGCGATTTATGTTGGTTACGATTCTATTTGGCGGCGGACTGATTCCATCCTATTTAGTTATGACGGAGCTTGGATTTTATAACAGTTTTTTAGTTTTGATTTTGCCCGGTATTTTTTCGGCATACAATGTTTTGATCTTTAAGCAATTCTTTGAAGGAATTCCTTTGGAGATGGAGGAGGCGGCGCAAGTCGACGGTGTAAACGATATACAGCTGTTTAGTCGGATCATTCTTCCTATGTCAAAGCCGGTGTTGGCGGCAATCGGACTGTTCACGGTAGTAGGAAACTGGAACGATTGGTTTACGGCATTTTTGTATATCGATCAAGAGCATTCCAATTTGTGGCCGTTGCAGACGTATATCATGTTGATTTTCAACAACTTGAATATGTTGATTAATCCGGAATTGGCAGCGATGCTGGATTCCGTGACGACGACGGAGAGCGTGAACGATTTGTCTACGCGTATGGCATTGACGTTTGTCGCGATTTTGCCGATGCTGATAATTTATCCTTTCTTTCAAAAATATTTCACGAAAGGTGTGTATTTGGGAGCGGTTAAAGGTTAAATAAGGGGAAATTTCCGCAGACAACTGGCGGTAAAATTATTAAAAAAAAGGAGAAGCTTTTATGAAAAAGTTGTTGGTTGTGTTGTTGTCTTTGTGCATGCTATTGGCTGTCGGGTGCGCACCCAGTAATTTGGGTGGTAATGGCGGCGGTGGCGGCGGTGGCGGCGGTGGAGACGGAGAAGATGAAATCACTCCGATCACGATCATGTTGTCGGGCTGGGTAAATACGCCGATCGATAAAGATTTAGAGGATCCGTTTCGTGAGTATCTGAAGGAAAACTATAAGATCGATGTCACTTTGCAGTCTTATTCGGCAACGGATTTTGAACAGATGTTGACGACAGGGTTGGCTGGGTCGACCAAGCCGGATTTAATTGTTTTCGGATCGGTAGACCAATTCAACAAATATTACGATCAAGAGGTATTGATTGACGATTTCGGAGCGTGGATTGATAAAGCGCCGGTGCTGAAAGAGACGATGGATGCCAATGATTTTATGAAGACGAAGGTCTATACGGAAGACGGTGCTCCGAAGGCGTTGTATGGCAATGCGGAGAAGCCTACCTGGAGTTTGCGTGTAAGAAAGGACTGGGTGGCGGATTATGCATCGGCAAAAGGTTTGGGAGAAGATTATACGATTAAAACTCCCGACGAATTGTTGGATTTTGCTCGTTGGATCAAGGTAAATGAGACCAGCAGCAGCGGAGATCCGATTTATCCGTTTACGTCGGCAGGTTCCGGTAACTCGATCGGAACGACGCTAGAATGGACGCAGAACATGTTTGGCTGGACGATTAACGGATTGGGAAATAACCCTCGTATGGGCTTCTACATCACGGAAGACGGAAAATCCGTATCCAACCCGATTATTGACGGTTCGTATGAAAAGTGGTTGGAGTTCTTGCGCACGTTGGTGCAAGAGAACTTGATTTATAACGATTGGTTTACGCAGGATTGGGGCACGAAGGGCGGCCAGTTGTATGCGGGGCTTACGGCGTTCGATTGGTATCCGGGCAGCGCTTTGGTTTCGGAAACGTACAGCATGAATAAAGAGGTCGAAGAAACCAACATGGGTGTCGATACGTTGGATTGGTGGGGATCTATGGCAGTTCCTTCCGATGGAAGCTATGGTTCCGGTGTTGTTCCTACCTCGGGCGATGTAGGTAAGATTTGGAGCGTCTCGTATGAAACGTCTTTGAGCTCTGTCAAGATGGAAAAGATCATGAAGCTTTTGAACGATTTGATCGTTACATATGGCGATGATCCTACGATTCCGGAATATTATGAGAGATCTGCAACATACGATGCGCTGCGTTGGGGCGTAGGAACGATCGAAGGAACCACCTACGAACCGATTGAAGGGAGTTCTTCCGTTGCTTGCAATACCGATCCTACCGGGACGGGCGAAGATCTGCGTTCTGTCAACCCCGGAACATGGGATTACGGTGCATTCTTCTCGACGCGTAGTGACGGCGTCATTCAGATTACCGCAAACGATGAAATTTCGATGGAGATGGCTGCTATCGGCGGAAGTTTGGATAACGATACCGGTCTGATGGAATTGTTGTTCTGCCCGGGAGCTTCGTTTGTGTACGATGCTACCAAGTGCAATGAAATGTTCGAAGCGTATGTAACGTTTACGTATCAGTACATGTATGGCACGAACACGGAGACAATCGCGCAGTTCCAGCAGAGATGGAGAACCACTTTGGGTGGAGATGCCATGATTGAAGAAGCAACAAGACAGTATAAAGAGCTTGGCTATATGGATTAATCGGCTTAACAGTTATTTACGTTTTGTTGTAAAATAACGGATGCGGAAAGCCGGCGCCAGCCGGCTTTCTATTATGATAGGTTCAAAGGAGAGTATTGTGTGAAAAAGGGAAAATGGATTTGGTATCCCGGAGATCTGGAGATATATTTAGCGAACAGAATACTGTTTTTACGCGATTATCGAGGCACGATTGAACCGCCTTTTTGGAAAATTGATTCTCCGTTTTGCAACGTGTTTTTCATCAAAGAAGTGGATTTGAAGAATCCTGAGCAAATTCGCGTATTGAGCGATGCGGAAATTTCGATCATAGCGGATTGTCAAAAAGGGGTTCTGGCCTGCGATGGTGATGGAAAGTATACTTTGCCGGCCGGCAAATATACGATAACGATCACGGCATATGCAAAGAACACGCCTGTACCGACGGTACGGGTAGACGGGGGCGTCGTATCCGATGAAAGCTGGTATGTGCAGTTGGATCGATACCGCGGCGAATCCAAGAACGTGGGCTGTTCAGACGGTTTTCAGTCTCCATACAAAACGATTTTTAAGTATAAGGATGTTCAGCCCGTTTGTCAGGAAAGGATAAACGGCGGGATCTTATACGATTTTGGCAAGGAATCATTCGGATATATCGTATTTCATGATATCGCAGTTCCCGGTAGCGCACAAGTATTTTACGGAGAAAGCCGAGAAGAAGCGCTCGCCACGGAAGATTGTGAAACGTATGACAAAGTTGTATTGAAAGCGAGACAGAAGCAGAAGATCGACCATTCGCGCGGACTTCGGTATGCGTACGTTAAGGGGGATGCGGAGTGGGCATCGGTATCTTTGTCGTTTGAATATTTACCTTTGCAAAAAAAGGGAGAGTTTGCGTGTTCTTCGGAGCTTGTCAATCAAATATATTCGATCGCCTATTACACGTTTCATCTATGCAGCCGCGAAACATTTTTGGACGGACTGAAGAGAGACCGTTGGTATTGGGGCGGCGACGCGTATCAATCGTTTTTATACAATTACTATACTTTTTTCGACAGGGATATTTGTGAAAGGACGCTTTGGGCATTGCGAGGGAAAGATCCGGTTACGCTGCACATAAACCACATCATGGATTATACCTTTTACTGGTTCATATCTCTTTCCGAATACTTATTGTATATAGGCAACACGAATTTTTTGAAAAATATTTGGCCGCGCGCAATCACTCTGATGGATTATTGTTTATCTTTGCGCAATAAAGAGGGCTTTTTAGAGGGAAGGCGCAAAGAGGACTGGGTATTTTTGGATTGGGCGCCAATTGATAACACGGGCGTTGTGTGTGCGGAGCAGTTGCTCTTTGTGAAGGCCCTGCGTTCCATGGCGGAATTGGCGGTGCAGTTTTCTGATTTTGAGCGTGCCGATTTCTACAAAAAAGAGGCGGATACGCTTTTGGAGAAGACGCTGTCGGTTTTTTATGACGCAGAAAAAGGGGTGTTTTGGCATAATCGCGTCGGCGGTGTGATCAATCGCGTTGTGACCCGCTATGCGAGTGTTTTTGCCGTTAACTACAAACTTTTGGATGAAAAAGAGTGCCTGCATACGGTTAAGAGCGTATTGGAGGATAAGGACATCTTGCCGATCGTTACGCCGTACGCAAAATTCTATGAAGTCGTGAGCCTGTGTGAGGCAGGAAAGTTGGATGAGGTCTGCAAAATATTGGACGACTATTGGGGCGGCATGATCCGTCTCGGTGCGACGTCGTTTTGGGAATTATACGATCCCGCAGCCGCCGATCACTTGTCCATGTACGACCGTCCGTACGGGAAGAGCCTTTGCCATGCTTGGGGGAGCAGTCCGCTGTATATATTGGGCAGGTACTTTTTGGGCGTAGTGCCGTTGAAGGCGGGCTATTCGTATTTTCGCGTTTCGCCGAAGCTGGGTTCTTTCGCATATATACGCGGAACGGTTCCTACGCCGACGGGTACGATCTTTGTCTATCGGGATTCCTCCACAATAGAAGTTGAAAACCATACGCGCACGGATGGCGAGTTGGTGTTGGATGACGGCAGGAAGATTCCTCTGGGAGCGGGTAAAAAAGTAAAAATCACGTTGTAAACGGCGAGAATGCGGCAGTACAAAATTATAGAGAAAGGAGTCATGGATCGAGTATGGAAACGATACGGATGGGAGTTGTCGGATTAGGCGGGATTGCACATATTGTTCACATTCCCGGGATTCAAGGCACGAAGGAAGGGACGCTGACGGCTGTATGTGATATTGACCGGGAAAAGTTGGAAAAAGCGTCGCAAGAGTATCAAATTGATAAAAAGTATTGCTTTACATCGTATACGGATATGATGGACAGCGGATGTATTGATGCCGTATCGATCTGTACGCCGAACAATTTACATGTACCGGTGGCATTGGCAGCTATGGAAAGAAATATGGCCTTTGCCTGTGAAAAGCCGATTTCCGCGACGTTGAGCGACGCGGAACGTCTGTTGACGGCTTACGAGAAAAATCCGATACCGGCGATGGTTTGTTTTTCGTATCGGTATAAGGCGGCGGCTCGGTATGCGCGCGACCTTGTGCAGAGTGGCGCATTGGGAAAAATCCGACACGTCTATGCGCAATATTTTCAGGCATGGGGTGAAAAAGCTCCGTTGATCTGGCGGTTTGTGAAATCGATCACGGGTTCGGGCGCTTTGGGAGATCTTGGCTGCCACATATTGGATTTGGTGCGGTTCATTACCGGATTGGATTTCAAGTCTGTAACCGGACAACACGGTAGATTTATCAACGAGCGTCCTTTGCCGGACGGGAAAGGCATGGGAATTTCGGACGTCGATGATTATGCGAACGTAATGGCTCTGTTGGACGGCGGAATTCCCGCGACGTTCCAGATCACGCGGTTTGCATACGGAAGGGGAAACTACCAGCGCGTGGAAATCTACGGAGAGAAGGGTGCGATCGTCTATAATCTTGAGGATGAGGATACGTTGCAAATGTATCAGCAAGGTTGCAAACGGAAATCCGAGGCCTTTCAAGAAGTGAGCGTGCCGGAAAAATATAAGGCCGATCAGATGCAGTCGTTTATGGATTTAATCCTCAACAAGTCGGACGGCTTGACGGCATCCGTCTATGACGGCGTCTATATCTCTCGGTTGATGGAAAAGATTTTGGAATCGGGTGAATCGGGCAAAACGATCGCATTGTAAGAAAAACGGTCGGAATGCGTTTTTGCGACGATTCTCCGGTATAGGCAGGGATATCCATAGCGCATGAACGTTGCGGCTTCGAATGGAAATTGAAGAGCAAAACCGTTTTTGAGGGCGGGGAATTTGATCGAAAGATGAAATCCCGCCCTTTGTGTTACAGTCGATCTTATCGCAATAAAAAACCGATACGGTTAAAAACAGAGGGTACGTATAATAAATTTTGAGAAAGCATTGACATTCTGAACAAGAAATGGTATCATACCCAAGGCGAAAGCGATCGCAAATCGAGTCGGCCTATACGGGAAGGAGGGGGAAAGTATGGAAGGTATTTTGCATCCGAATCCGCAATTTGCGCGAGCGGGAATTGTTCTGTTAAACGGCGAGTGGGAATTTGAAAAGGGGATCGATCGAAGGCGGCTTGCGGGTCGATTAGGCGGAAAAATACGAGTTCCGTTTTGCATTGAATCCACTCTTTCGGGGATCGGTAACAGGGAATTTTGTACGGAGTGTACCTATGCGAAGGAGTTTGTTCTTGAAAAAAAGCCGAACGGCGAGCGTTTATTTTTGCATTTCGGTGCGGTCGATTATGTTGCCGAGGTGTATTGCAACGGAGAGCATGTCCTTTCGCACGAAGGGGGATATACGCCCTTTGCGGCGGAGATAACGGACGTTGTCCGGGAGGGCGGCAATTGGATCACGGTTTATGTGCGAGACGATACGCGCAAAAATATACCCAGCGGGAAACAGAGCAGCCGACCGGGTTCGTACGGATGTTTTTATACGCGAGTGACGGGGATTTGGCAGAGCGTTTGGCTGGAGCGGACGCCGCGGGAATATATAAAGAGCGTGCGATTTAATCCCGACGCCCTGCGCGGAACGGTATCGGTTGCACTCGAAGTTGATGGCAAGGCGCATGCGGAAGCGGAAGTGACGATCGGTTATGACGGTCGGACGGTCGGATTTGCCGCCGTTTCTGCGGGAGAGCCGGCGAGCATTGCCTTACAGGAGCGGCATCTTTGGGAAGTCGGAAAGGGGAGATTATACGACGTAACGATCCGGTATGGTCAAGACGAAGTAAAGAGTTATTTCGGCCTGCGTTCGGTGGGATATGAAGGAAAAAAATTCCTTTTGAACGGAAAGAGCGTATTCCAGAGGCTGGTTCTCGATCAGGGATATTATCCGCAAGGAATTTATACGGCGGCGGACGAGCGGGAGTTAAAGCGGGATATAGAATTGTCGATGGCGTTGGGTTTTAACGGCGCACGTCTGCATCAAAAGGTGTTTGACCCGTATTTTTTATATTTGTGTGACAGAGCGGGGTACATGGTATGGGGAGAATTTGCCAGCTGGGGGATTCAAAACGAGACGCTGGAAGCGAAGGATACATTTCTTCGGCAATGGTCGGAGGTGATCGCGCGGGACGCAAATCATCCGTGCATCGTCACATGGTGTCCGATGAACGAGGCGTGGACGAATGAGGAAAGCGGGGCGGCGCGAGACATACGCCTGGTAGAGGCGGTCTATGCTCTGACCAAGCGATTGGACGGGACGAGGCCGTGCGTCGATGTGAGCGGCGGATATCACAGCTACGAGACGGATATCGTAGATTTTCATTGTTACGATCCGTATGACAAGCTCAAAGAGCGCATAGAAAAGATGGAGAGGGGAGAAATTGATTTTTTGAACGTCTATTTGGCGGGCGAGGGACCTGCCTATGCCGGAGAGCCGTTGAATTTAAGCGAATTCTCCTATCGTTCAAAGGAAGAGGCGGAGCCGCGGGAAGAGGGCGAGGCTTGGGGGTATGATTCCATCGGCGACGAAGAGTCTTTTCTCGGCAATTATGAAAGGACGGCGGAACTGTTGCTGAAGAGTCCGTCGTTATCGGGATTTTGCTACACGCAGTTGTACGACGTTGAGCAGGAACAGAACGGGCTGTATACGTATGCGCGGAAGGCTAAATTCAGCGAACGCGGCATGGAGCGCATACGAAAGGCGAACGCAATGCGTGCGGCGATAGAAGAAGAGGAAAAATAGAGGGAGAGAGATGGGAGAGAGATGGAAGAGCGGTTGCAAAAGTACAGGGTATTGCCTTTTTGGAGTTGGAACGATAAACTCAATCGAGAGGAATTGAGGCGGCAGATCGATTGTTTTGCGGCAGCCGGATGCGGCGGATTTTTTATTCATTCGCGCGTGGGGCTGGTTACGCCGTACTTATCGCGCGAGTGGATGGAGCTGGTGAAAGAGGCGTGCGTCTATGCAAGGGAAAAGGGGATGACGGCGTGGTTATACGACGAGGACATGTGGCCGAGCGGATATGCGGGCGGCAAAGTACCGGCAAAGGGCGAGCGATACCGTGACCGTTATATCTGCATGGCGGAGCGGAGCGCCGTTCGGGCGGGCGACGTGATCAAAGCCGAGTTTGCGCGCGAGGGGAAGGAATATGCGATCGTGTTGCGCGTTTCACCTGCGGGGAATTTGCGGTTTAACGGGCAAAGTTACATAGATACGCTGAATCCGGATGCGGTGCGCGAGTTTTTGGATTGTACGCTGGAAGAGTATGAACGATTGTTTGACGGTAAGTTGCGCGACTATGTCGGCGGTATTTTTACGGACGAGCCGTCGTATGTCATGCGCACGTTTACGCCGGATGCGGCCGTTCCGTATACGATGCAAATGCCGGTTTCCCCGGCGCGCTTTTGGAAATGTTTATTTCCTGTCCGAAAGACGTGATTTATCTGTTGCCCGCGCTGCCGAGTCGGTTTGCGAGCGGAAAGCTGGAAGGCGTAAGGACGTTTGGCGGATTCGTCGTGGAAAGGTTGGCGTTCCGCAACGGGAAGGTGGAGGAATGCCGTATCCGAAGCGAGGCGGGCGGAAGGTTGTCCGTTTCGGCAGGCGGGAAGCTCTGGCAAATTGAAACGCAGAAAAATCAGACGTATTGCGTCACGGAAAGCGGCCTTGTTCCTTGCGGCGAGCGTGAGTGCGTTCGGTAAGGCGCGTTGGACGAAGCGAACGGTCGGTTTTTCATAAAAAGAGCAAACGAGGAAGGGAAAGAGGAATGGAAAGAGAAAAGATCATTGTATTTGCGGGAGATTCTACTACCGATTCGGATAAATTGAGTACGGTCGATCAGATCGGAACGGGATATGTGAAGGTTGTGCGCGACAGTCTGGTTGCATTTCGCCCCTGGGAAAATTATCGGGTTTGGAATGCGGGCGTCAACGGGCATACCTCGCGGGATCTGTTGCTGCGATGGGACAGAGACGTCTTGAGCGGACAGCCGGACTATGTGTTTTGCATGATCGGGATCAACGACGTTTGGCGACAATTTGACTACTTGGCGCCCTCGGTTGATCTGGTGTCGTTGAAAGAATACAAAAAGAACTTATCGGAAATTGCGCAAAAGAGCGCGGCGGTACAAAATTTTTATTTTATGACGCCCTTCTTTATGGAGCGCAATCGGCAAGACGAGATGCTCTGTTTGGCGCAGCGCTACGCGCAGGGGATGAAGGAGGTTGCAGACGAATACGGCAGAAAGGTTTTGAATCTGCAGGAAAAGTTCGACGACTACATGAAGAGCCGCTCCGGACTGTCCATTTGCGGCGACCGCGTGCATCCGGGCTTTGTCGGCTCGCTGATCATAGCGCGCTGTATTCTGCAAGAAGCGTTTTCCCTTTGATCGGTCGGCAGAGCTTGCCGAAAATCGGTCATGAACGGGTTTTCAAACTGCAACGGGCTTTATAAACCATCTGTCAATTTTCAAAGTGACCCGTCATAGTGAATTTTTCAAAAATGTCGGGAACGCTCAAAACGAGCGTTCCCGACATTTTTTATTCAAAATCTATGCAAATCCATTCACAAACGATCGCTCGTTCCGGATAAGGAACGTTTATAGGTCAAGAAAAACGGCAAAACTTGAACCAAATTGCCGATTTCAAAAATTTCTAAAAATTTTTTTAATTTTTTTTGCGTAAATACTTGACAATGGCGTAGAAAGTGCTATAATATTAGCAGACTTACAGGAAGAGTGCTAACACTTAAAACATAAAAGTGCTAGTACTTAAGAAAAGTAAGTGCTAAAATAAAAAATAAAAAGGAGATTACAGTTATGAAACATGAACTTACGGGAAGGAACGCATATTCCGATTATGATTTTTTCAATGATGCGATGCAGGGATTTTTCCCTTCGTTGTTTGGTGTACGTGAGCAGGGCGGTCAGAAGTTTATGCGTACGGACATCAAGGAAAACGACAAGGAATACGTCATGGAAGTGGAGATGCCCGGTGTGGACAAGAAAGACATCAACATTGACCTGAAGGAAGGGTATTTGACGATCTCCGTACAGAAGAAAGAGAATAACGACGAGGAAAAGAAAGAGCGTTACATTCACAGGGAGCGCAGTTTTTCCAGCAGCCGCAGCTATTATGTCGGGGATATCGAGAAGGAAGCGATCAAGGCGAAGTATGAAAACGGCATGTTGATGGTTTATGTACCGAAGGAGACGCCGGTGCAGGAACAGGGGCATCGCATTGAAATCGAATAAGCGTAGCGCAAAATCGAGTACGGCGAATGGTCGTGCGGAGCGCCGAAGGACAAAAATTTAGCGGCTTAAAGAGCGGGGATGAGCAAATTGTTCATCCCCGCTCTTTGCGTTGACCGGAGGGGGATGAAAGCATACGGATAAGCGCTGATCGGGGAGGGCGGTCTGATAAAAGATTAACTTTTGCTTATACCTCGTATTCAAAAAGACGAAAATACGATTTGCGGCGGGAAACTTGACGAAAAAGGAGGCATTCGACTATAATGAGGAAGATAGTTTTGGGAGCGTCAAAACGGCGCAGGATCCATGGGAGAGCCAGACATGTTGATGCGAGAAGGGCAATTCAGGAACCCGTCCGGGTGTGCGGTTACGGGGATCATTGATCGCAGCGGGAAACCGATGAGCGGGGAATGTATGATTCAATCGATCGCCGTCATGCACGATCGTTCCAACGGTTTGGGCGGCGGTTTTGCGGGGTATGGAATTTATCCGCATTATAAAGATTTTTACGCATTCCATTTATTTTTTGACGGAAAGGGTGCGCGGGCGGAGACGGAAGCCTTTTTGGGGCGGCATTTTGAAATTGCGTATGCGTCGGAAATCCGTACGCGCAAGTTGCCGTCGATTACCGACGAACCGCTGATATATCGATATTTTGTAACGCCGTTGTCGCGCAAGCTGGCAGACAGTCATTTGGATGAGCGCGAGTATGTAGCCAGGTGTGCGAATCGGATCAACGTACAGATCGGCGGGGCGTATGTCTTTTCGTGCGGAAAGAACATGGGGATATTCAAGGGTGTGGGGTATCCGGAAGATATCGGCAGATATTATTGTCTGGAGGAGTATTCCGGCTATGCCTGGACGTGTCACGGGCGGTATCCTACGAATACGCCGGGCTGGTGGGGCGGTGCGCATCCTTTCGGGTTACTGGATTTTTCGATCGTGCATAACGGAGAGATATCCTCGTACGATGCAAATCGCCGCTACATCGAGATGTTCGGATACAGATGCACGTTGCAGACGGATACGGAAGTGATCACGTATATCATCGACTATCTGGTGCGCAAGCGGGGTTTGACGTTAAAGGAGACGGCGCACGTGATCGCGGCGTCCTTTTGGAGCACGATTGCGGATAAGGACGAGGAGGCGAAGGAGCAGGAGACGCTGTTGCGGCGGATGTTCCCGTCGTTGCTGATAACGGGGCCGTTTTCGATCATATTGGGATATACGGGAGGACTGATGACGCTGGGCGACCGTTTGAAGCTGCGCTCGATGGTCTGTGCGGAGAAGGGAGACGTAGCGTATATGGCGAGCGAGGAGAGCGCGATCCGCGCGATCGAGCCGAACGTAGAAAAAGTGTATTCGCCGGCGGGAGGAGAACCTGTCCTCTTTGAGGTATACGACAAGGAGAGCGTGCGATGAACATTTACATACAACCGGAATACGAAGTCGTGCGGGACAGGGATCGTTGTATCGGCTGTCGCGTCTGCGAGCGGCAGTGCGCCAATTTGGTGCACTCGTACGATGCGGAGGCGGGGAAGATGCAGGCGGACAGCGCGCTCTGCGTAAATTGTCATCGCTGTGTGTGCGTGTGTCCGACGCACGCGTTGAAAATCGTCAAGTCGGACGATACGTACAAAGTGAACGGAAACTGGGGCAATCAGACGATCAACGAAGTGTATCGGCAGGCGAACAGCGGCGGGGTACTGCTCTCATCGATGGGAAATCCCAAGGAATATCCGGTATTTTGGGATAAAATGCTGATCAACGCTTCGCAAGTGACCAACCCGCCCATCGATCCGTTGCGCGAGCCGATGGAAACGCGGCTTTGGCTGGGCAAGCGGACGTCGGTCATAGAGCGAGACGAGCGCGGAAAGCTCAAGAATAAACTGTCGCCGCAGTTAGAGCTGAAGGTTCCCATCCTGTTTTCGGCGATGAGTTACGGATCGATCAGTTACAATGCGCACGAATCGTTGGCGCGTGCGGCGCAGGAATTGGGAACGTTTTACAACACCGGCGAAGGCGGTCTGCACAAAGATTTTTACAAATACGGAAAAAACACGATCGTGCAGGTAGCGTCGGGCAGATTCGGCGTATATAAGGATTATCTGGATACGGCGGCGGCGATCGAGATCAAGATGGGGCAGGGCGCAAAGCCCGGGATCGGCGGACATTTGCCGGGAGAGAAGATCTCGGCGGACGTATCGGAAACGCGGATGATCCCGCAGGGCGTGGACGCGATTTCTCCGGCGCCGCATCACGACATTTACTCGATCGAAGATCTGCGGCAGTTGGTGTATTCGTTGAAAGAGGCGACCGACTATAAGAAGCCGGTGATCGTCAAGATCGCGGCGGTGCATAACTGTGCGGCGATCGCGAGCGGAATAGCCAGGAGCGGTGCGGATATACTGGCGATCGACGGATACCGAGGCGGCACGGGCGCGGCGCCCACGCGGATCCGCGACAATGTCGGCATTCCGATCGAGCTGGCGCTTGCGCAGGTCGATCAGCGGCTGCGCGAGGAAGGGATCCGCGACGAGGTATCCATTCTGGCGGGCGGGTCGATCCGATCGAGCGCGGATGTGATCAAGGCGATCGCGCTGGGCGCGGACGCCTGTTACATCGGCACGGCGGCTCTGTTGGCGCTGGGATGTCATTTATGCCGTACGTGTCATACCGGCAAGTGCAACTGGGGCATAGCGACGCAGCGTCCGGATCTCGTCAAGCGGTTGAATCCGGATATCGGCTACAAGCGGCTGGTCAACCTGGTGACGGCGTGGAATCACGAGATCCAGGAGATGATGGGCGGCATGGGCATCAACTCGATCGAGGCGTTGCGCGGGAACCGACTCATGCTTCGCGGGATCGGGCTTACGGACACGGAACTTTCGGTGCTGGGCATAAAATACGCGGGAGAAAGTATGTAAAACTTGTGATTTTAGGCAAAATTCGCTTTGCACGGGCGAAAAAATGAGGTATAATATACAGCGTGGAGAATTTTTCTCCGAAGCGGAAAATTATATCTTGTGAGGAAGTTTCTATGTTAACATCTATTGTCGGTATCAATTGGGGCGATGAAGGAAAAGGGCGCATGGTCGATCTGCTTTCCAAAGATTTCGACATCGTATGCCGTTATCAAGGCGGCAACAATGCGGGGCATACCGTTATCAACGAGCGGGGCAAATTTATCCTCAATCTGCTTCCGTCCGGGATCCTTCGTGAAGGCGTGGTATGCGTGATGGGGCCCGGCATGGTGATCGATATCAAGCATTTGATCGGTGAAATGGCGCGTCTGCGCGAGGCCGGCATCGAAATTTCTCCTGCGAATTTGAAAATATCCGACCGTGCGGTGATCACGATGCCGTACAACGTGCAGCAGGACTGCCTGGAAGAAGAGCGTCTTGCGGACAAAAAATTCGGTTCGACCAAGCGCGGGATTGCGCCGGTCTATGCGGACAAATATTTGAAAAAGTCTTTCCGAATGGGCGAGTTGCTGAACATGGAGCTGCTGAAAAAGCGCATTCCCGACATCGTCGAGTGGAAAAATCTTACGATCGAGAAGGCGTACGGCGCGGCGGCGGTCAAGACGGAAGAGATGGTGGAATATTTTGAAACATACGGCGCGCCCTTGCAGGCGTATATTACGGACGTCGGCATCTATCTGAACGAAGCGCACAAGGCGGGCAAGAAGATCATGTTCGAAGCGCAGTTGGGTGCGTTGCGCGACATTGATTTCGGCATTTACCCGTACACGTCCTCGTCGAACACGATCGCGGCGTACGCGCCGATCGGCGCGGGGGTGCCCAATCTGAAACTGGACAACGTAATCGGCATCATGAAGGCGTATTCTTCCTGCGTAGGCGAGGGGCCGTTCACTTGCGAGTATTTCGGCGAGAAGGCGGAAAAACTGCGTGCGGCGGGCGGCGAATACGGCGCGGCGACGGGGCGGCCCAGGCGCGTCGGGCCGTTTGACGTAGTGGCGTCCAAGTACGGAATCCGCTGCCAGGGTGCGGACGAAATTGCGCTGACGAAGCTGGATATTTTGTCCGGACACGACGAACTGGAAATTTGCACGGGATATGAATTGAACGGGAAGGTGATCACGGAATTTCCGTTTACGGACGTATTGGATCAGTGCAAGCCGGTATTTGAGAAGATCAAGGGCTGGAATTGCGATATTTCCAAGTGCCGGAAGAAGGAAGATCTGCCGCAGGAGGCATTGGACTATATTCGGTATATCGAGCGCGCGTGCGAATGCAAAATACGGTACGTATCCGTCGGAGCGGAGCGTGACGCTTATATAGAAATGTGACATCATGGCAACAAGACGAAAGGGTGCCGTGATGGCTTGCCGTACAAAAAATTCGGCGAAAGATCACGGAACCCTGACAGCCTCCGCTGCGGCGTTCCGCATGCGGAGGTTTTTTTATGAAGCGCATCTATGTCAATGAAAAATGGTGTCTTGGGTGTCATCTGTGCGAATACGAATGTGCGTTTGCGAATTCCGGGCTTACGGACATGGTCAAGGCGCTCAAGGGAAAAGTTATCCATCCCAAAATTCGAGTGGAAGACGGAGAGGAGGTTCACTTTGCGGTAAATTGTCGGCATTGCAGCGATCCGATCTGCGTACATTCGTGCATAGCGGGCGCGTTGTCGCAGGGTGCGGACGGGGTAGTCGGCATCGACACGGACAAATGTGTCGGGTGTTTGACCTGCGTACTGGTATGTCCGTACGGGGCGATCATGCCGGCGGCGGACGGGCATGTCGCGCAAAAGTGCATGTTGTGTATCGACAACGTATGCGGCGAGCCGAACTGCGTCAAATACTGCTTAAACAACGCCATTGTCTACGAGGAGAGGGATTGATATGAAATACGTGATTATCGGAAACGGAACGGCGGCGATCGCCGCGGCGGAGTCTATCCGTGCGCGCGACGGCCGAGGGGAGATCGTCATGATCGCGGATGAGCCGTATCATACCTATGGGAGGCCGCTGATCTCCTATTATCTGTTGGGAAAGACGGATGCCGAGCGCATGAAATACCGCGCGGATGATTTTTATTCCGAAAACGGGATCGAAACGCTGTTCGGTAAGAGGGCGGTCAAACTGGATCCCGAAAAAAAGGAGATCGTACTTGCTGACGGCGAGCGAATCGGGTACGATCGTCTGCTCCTTGCGACGGGGAGCCGTCCCTTTGATCCGCCGATGGAGGGCATTGAACGAGTATCGCATCGCTTTCATTTTATGACGTTTGCGGATGCTCTGGCTTTGGAAAAGGAGCTTTCGCCCGAAAAGCGCGTGCTGATCGTTGGGGCTGGATTGATCGGTCTGAAGTGTCTGGAGGGGATCGCCGATCGGGTGGCGAGCGTTTCCGTGATAGACATGGCGGACAGGATCCTGCCCAGCGTACTCGACGCATACGGCGCAGGAATCGTGCAGAGGGAATTGGAGAAACGCGCGACTTTTTATCTGAAAGACAGCGTCGCAACGTTTGAAAAAGACAGGGCGTATCTCAAGAGCGGAAAGCAGGTCGCGTTTGACGTATTGGTCGTGGCGGTCGGCGTGCGGCCCAACGTCGAGCTTCTGAAGGAAGCGGGCGGCGCGGTTTCGAGGGGAATATTGACCGATGACGGACAGCGCACGACGCTCCAAGACGTCTATGCGGCGGGCGACTGTACGGAAAGCTACGACGTCACGGCGGGATCGAATAAAATTCTGGCGCTGTTGCCGAACGCGCAATTCCAAGGCGCGTGCGCGGGAACGAACATGGCGGGCGGCGACGCGCATTTTACGAACGCGGTGCCGATGAATGCGATCGGGTTTTTCGGATCGCATATTCTGACGGCTGGCTCGTACGTCGGGGAGACGTATGAAGAAAAATCCGAGCGGACGTATAAAAAACTTTTTTATGCCGACGGCAAGCTGAAGGGTTTTATTTTGGTCAACATGCCGGAGCGTGCGGGGATCTATACGTCGCTGCTCCGCAATGCGGTTCCGCTGACGGAGGTAGATTTTGAAGCGTTAAAAAGGGAGCCTGGGTTGATGGCGTTTTCCGCGAGCTACCGCGCCGAGAAGCTGGCGGGTGCAGCGGCGAGCGGCGCGAGAGAGGAATGAGGAGGAACGAAGATGCGGATCGATGCAAAGGGACTTCATTTTTCCGCGCTGGATAGGGCGGTGCGCGAGGCGCAAGAGCGGGAAATCATAATAGAAAACTGTATCGGGCAGCGGTACATTGCCTGCGGTCTTGCCGACAAGAGCGTGACGATCGAAGGGACGCCCGGCAATGCCTTGGGCGCATATTTGAACGGGAGCGTTATTTCCGTGCGCGGCAATGTGCAGGAAGCTACGGGCGATACGATGAACGGCGGAGAGATCGTCGTGTACGGCAGTGCGGGCGACGCGACCGGATATGCCATGCGCGGCGGAAAGATTTTCATACGCGAGGATGTCGGCTACCGATGCGGGATTCATATGAAGGCGTATCGGGAGAACAAGCCGTCGATCGTGATCGGCGGCAGGGCGGGCAGTTTTTTGGGCGAATACCAAGCGGGCGGAACGATCGTCGTACTGGGAGACAATTTACAGGGGAAGCCGTTGATCGGCAATTTCTGCGGGACGGGGATGCACGGCGGCGAGATGTATCTGCGCTGTGAGCGGATCCCGACGCGTCTGCCGGTGCAGGTCAAGGCGGAGCGATTGGTAAAACTTCCCGAAGGCGAAGCGGCACAGCTTGTGCGGGAGTGGTGTAAAAAATTCGGAAAGGACAGCGACGGCTATCTGCACAGCACGTATTACAAACTCACGCCCGACAGCGCCAATCCCTATAAACAGATGTATACGGCAAATTGAGCAATCGATTTTGCGAGGGTGCAGGCGCGCCGCCGCCTCGGCGGGCGGCGGCGCGGTCGAAGGCCGACGGAAAAAGGGCCGACGGGCGAAACGAAAAAGAAAGCAGGACGGAGGTGCTGCGCATGCGAAGGATTCTGGTTTGCAGCAACGTACAGGCTGCGGCAGAAAAGATCGCGCACGTCTTGATCGAGAACGGGTATGAAGTGCGGATCGAATGCGAACAGCGCGCCGCAAGCGAGGCTTGCGGCGGGTTTGACGCTGCGGTTTTTATCTTCTCGTCGCTGCGGGAATGGGAAGAAACGATCCGGTTTTTTTCTTTGGAAACGCCGTTGGGGCTGTTGGCTCTGGCGAAGGAAGGGGGCAAGGAAGAGGCGAGCATCTATGCCGAGCTGGGAATACCGGTATTGCCCTTTACCACACCGTGCAAGACGTTTTTATTCGGTTTGGAATTTGCGACGAAATCGGGGGAACGGCTGCGGGCGATGGGTTATGAAAACAGGAAGCTCAAGGATACGATCAGCGATTTGAAGCTGGTCGATCGCGCAAAATGCGCCTTGATCCAATATTTGAACATGACGGAAGCGGATGCGCATCGGTTTATTGAAAAGCAAGCGATGAACAAACGTCTGTCCAAGCGAGAGATCGCCTTGCAGATCTTGAATGCTTATGAAAGTTGAGGAACGGTCAGCGATATGAAGAGAAAATTTACAAAGATGCACGGCGCGGGAAACGATTATATCTATTTTGATTGCCGAACGGAACAGCTTTCGGATCCTGCGCATGCGGCGATCGTCCTATCCGATCGCCATACGGGAATCGGCGGAGACGGGATCGTGATGATCTGTGCGAGCGATACGGCCGATGCAAAGATGCGCATGTTCAATGCCGACGGGAGCGAGGGGAAGATGTGCGGCAATGCGATCCGCTGTGTCGGGAAGTATTTATACGACAACAAGATCGTAGAAAAGACCGATTTGACGATCGAAACGATGAGCGGGATAAAGCGTTTGAAGCTGTATGAAAAGGCGGGGCAGGTGGAGCGCGTGCGCGTCGACATGGGCGCGGCGTCGTTTGCGCCCGAGGATTTGCCCGTACTGCTGGAAGGCGAGGTGATCGATCGCAAGGTACACGTTGCGGGCGGAGAGCATTCCATCACCTGCGTGTCGATGGGAAATCCGCACTGCGTGGTGTTTGAAGATCCGGATGCGGTCGATGTGGAGGAACTGGGCAGGAAATTTGAAACCGATCGGCTTTTTCCGGAGCGAGTGAATACGGAATTTGTCAAAAAGACGGGAGAAAACGCCCTGCGCATGCGCGTATGGGAACGAGGCAGCGGCGAGACGATGGCATGCGGAACGGGCGCCTGTGCGGCGGCGGCAGCGGCTTGCGCGTGCGGACTGTGTACGGCGGGGCAGGACATAACGGTGGAACTTTTGGGCGGAATATTGGTGATCAACGTGGGAGAGCACGTGTTTATGACGGGGGAAGCGGTTACGGTGTTTACGGGAGAGGTTGAGATATGAAATACATATTTGTGACGGGCGGAGTCGTTTCAGGACTCGGGAAAGGGATCACGGCGGCGAGTTTAGGTAGATTGTTGAAGTCGCGCGGCTATAAGGTTGCGTCGCAGAAGCTGGATCCGTACATCAACATCGATCCGGGCACGATGAGTCCTTATCAGCACGGCGAGGTATTTGTCACGGACGACGGGGCGGAAACGGATCTGGATTTGGGGCATTACGAGCGGTTTATCGACGAAAATTTGAACAAATATTCCAATCTCACGACGGGAAAGGTATATTGGAACGTACTGAACAAAGAGCGGAACGGGGAATATTTAGGGCAAACGGTGCAGGTGATCCCGCATATAACGGGGGAGATCAAATCGTTTATTTACAATGTCGGCAGGCAGAGCAAGGCAGATATCGTCATTACGGAGATCGGCGGGACGATCGGAGACATCGAAAGCCAGCCCTTTATCGAGGCGATTCGGCAGGTATCGATGGAGGCGGGCAGAGAAAACTGCTGTTTCCTTCACGTGACACTCGTGCCGTACATATCCGGCTCCTGCGAGTTTAAGTCCAAGCCTACCCAGCATTCGGTGAGGGAGTTGCAGGGAATGGGGATCGCGCCGGACATCATCGTGGCGCGCGTCGATGCGCCGTTGCCGGAGGACATCAAGAAAAAAATTGCGATGTTTTGCAACGTTGGGGAAGATTGCGTCATAGAAAACAGGACGTTGCCGCTGTTATACCAAGCGCCGGTCATGTTGGAGCGGGAGAACTTATCGAGCATCGTATGCCGAAAACTCGGTTTGCCGCAGAACGAGATCGACCTTACCGAATGGCGCAGGATGCTCACGCGCGCCGAGAATGCGGAAGACACGGTGCGCATCGCGCTGTGCGGGAAGTATGTGCAGCTGCACGATGCCTATCTTTCGGTAGCGGAGGCGCTGGCGCATGGCGGATTCGAGAACCTGGCAAAGGTGGAGATCGAGTGGGTGGACAGCGAAGTCTTAAACGAAGAAAACACGGCAAGGATTTTGGACGGCGTAGACGGCGTATTGGTGCCGGGCGGCTTTGGCGGACGGGGCATCGAGGGCAAGATCTGCGCCGCGCGGTATGCGCGCGAGAGCAATATTCCGTTTTTGGGGATTTGTCTCGGGATGCAGATTGCGGTCATTGAATTTGCGCGGCACGTATTGGGATATGCGGATGCCAATTCGTCTGAATTTGATGCGGAGGGCAAGCATTCCGTCATCGACATCATGCCCGACCAAATGGGCGTAAAGAAGGGCGGCACGATGCGTTTGGGCGCCTATCCTTGCAAGATAGCTGCGGGTACGAAAATGCGCGCGGCGTACGGCAAAGAGGAAATTTCCGAGCGGCACCGCCATCGCTTTGAATTTAACAACGAATACCGTTCGGCGTTCGAAGCGGCGGGCATGCGGATTTGCGGAACCTCCCCGAACGGCAATCTGGTCGAGGCGGTGGAGATTTCGGAAAACGACTTTTATATCGGCGTTCAGTTTCATCCGGAATTCAAATCCCGCCCCAACGCGGCGCATCCGCTGTTTCGCGAATTTATAGCGGCGGCGCTGCGATTTAACAAAAAAACGAGCAACGTATAGTTGTTTTTGGAAAAAAGAGAGAGGGACAGAATGAAATTAAACGGCAATTACAGCAAGCTGGAGGAGAGTTATTTGTTTTCGACGATAGCGCGCAAAGTGAGCGCGTTTACGGCTGCGCATCCGAACGCGAACGTTTTGCGCATGGGGATCGGAGACGTTACGTTACCGCTTGCGCCCGCGGTAATCGAGGCGATGCACAGGGCGGTGGAGGAGCAGGCGCATCGCGAGACCTTTCACGGCTACGGTCCCGAGCAGGGGTATGATTTTCTGCGGGAGAGTATCCGCGGCTATTATGCGCGGCGCGGCGTTGCGCTGGACATAAACGAGATTTTCGTATCGGACGGAGCGAAGAGCGATCTGGGAAATATTCTGGATATTTTCGATACGGACAATACGGTCATAATTCCCGATCCCGTCTATCCCGTCTATGTGGATACGAACGTCATGGCGGGAAGGAAGATTGTTTTTCTGGATGCGAATGCGGGCAATGCCTTTTTGCCCATGCCGAACGGGCAGAAAGCGGACATCATTTACATATGTTCGCCGAACAATCCTACGGGTGCGGCGTATACGGTAGAGCAGTTGCGCGAATGGGTGGCGTACGCCCGAAAGCAGGGAGCGGTCATTTTGTACGATGCGGCGTACGAATGCTTTGTGGCGGAGCCGGGCAGAGCGCGCAGCATCTATGAAGTGGAGGGCGCCGAAGAATGTGCGATCGAGTTCTGTTCGTTTTCCAAGACGGCCGGGTTTACGGGTACGCGTTGCGGCTATACGATCGTGCCCGACGCTTTGCGGTTTGGCGGCGTTTCCTGTAACAAGCTGTGGTTGCGGCGTCAAACGACCAAGTTCAACGGCGTGCCGTACGTCGTGCAGCGCGGAGCGGAGGCGGTGTTTACCGAACGGGGCGAGGAGCAGATCCGCGAAAATTTAGCCGTTTACAGGCGGAACGCGAAGCGGCTCAGCGATTGCATGGACGAGCTCGGCGTGTTTTATACGGGCGGCAAGAATTCGCCGTATATTTGGTTCCAATGCCCCGGTTTTGAGGACAGTTGGAAATTTTTTGATTATTTGCTGGAACAGGCAAACGTGGTGGGAACGCCCGGTTGCGGATTCGGGAAAAACGGACAGGGTTTTTTCCGTTTGACGTCGTTTGCAAGCGAAGAAACGACCGCCGATGCGGTGGAGCGCATCGAAACGTTGTTGAAAAGATAGATTTGTCGGAACAGAGCGAGCGGCGGCGCAGAATGCGCCGCCGCTCGCCGCAAAGAGTGCGGCCGCGAACAATTTTGTTCGCGGCCGTTAATCCGTTTTGAACCGGTAATGAATGAGCAATGAACCGGCAATGAAACGAAATTGAACGTGTTTTGAATCTGATTTTCGTCAAGACAGCATAGGCAGAAAGACGTTTTGCAGGAGAAATAGACATAGGATGCTTGCGGCGAAGGTAAGGAGCAGACAGAGCCAATCGCTTTTTTTGAGGAGGAACGAGCGGCGGTAGACGAAATACGCGATGAGTGCGCAGACGAAGATTAACAGCACTTGCACGAGGGAGATCCCGATGGAATCGAAGAAGAGGAAAACGGGAGAGGATGCGTCGGCAATGCTGAAAAACAGGTACCAGGGGATCAAGATTTTGTAACCGAACCAAGAATCGGAGATTTGCCCCGCGTTTTCCGCTTTGTGTTTGTCGGCGGTGTAGAACAATCCGAAATACGCCGCAGCGCTCATCGCCGCGCAGATACTGCAGGAGAGGATCAGATTGTCCGAAACGTGCGCTGTGGCTCCGAGGATCAACGTGTCAAAGAGCGTGAAGATCTGAATGGGCGCACCGATCGGCAAATAATTCAGACTGTTGCGCGCGAGAGCGGGCAGATAGCGGTGGAAGTTATTGTAAAGAAAGAGATAGGGCATGAAAGGCGCCACATTCAGAGCGATCATAAAGAGGACGCCGTCGAATACGGTGTTGGCGCGGGTGAAGCAGAAAGAATTGATCCCGAACAGGCAGAGAGCGGCGGGCAGGGAAGCGAAGTAAAGGGGAACGTACCATACGAGATCGAATAGATTTTCACTGCAAGCGATGATGGTGAATCCTAAAAAGTAAGATACGGTATAGGGGATCAGGATCAAAACGAATCCGCAGAGAAAGCGCACGAACAGCAGATTTTTCCTTCGGATGGGGAGCGCATACCAAAGATCGGTGCTGCGCTTGTTCATGCGATAGGAAAACTGCAGTGCGGGCGTTACGACGCAGAGGATACAGAGGATGATCGCGGGAATATAGGTCAAGGTGTTTACTGCGTGTTCCGGTGAGTAAAAATTCGAGCCTATGTAATCGGTGGTAAGCGCAACAGCCGCATACAGAGCGGTTGCGATCGCCGTAAAGAGGCACAGGGGCAGGGCGATGCGCTTGAGCTCAAATAAGATAGATTTTTTCATCTGTTTTCTCTCCC
Organism: uncultured Clostridia bacterium; assembly: GCA_944372075.1. Lineage (GTDB taxonomy): Bacteria > Bacillota > Clostridia > Christensenellales > Borkfalkiaceae > Borkfalkia. The sequence goes on from CALVYJ010000003.1 coordinate 25,201, forward strand.
TTTTTCCGTTTCAATGAGGAAGTATTCCTCGAAATCGACGGGTATTTCTTCGCAAAACAGCGGTTGCAGCTTTTCAATTTTTTCGCGCAGGCTGTCGGCGTTTCCGCGCACGATAAACTGTGCAACGCGACCCGTACACTCAAATTTGATGCAATCAAAGGGAAAGTCCGCGCGCGTCACTTCTTTGTTGAATGCCGCCTGGTATTTATGGATCGCTTCGAGGTGACCCAACAGGTCTCCGCTTTGCAAGACGCTTCCCTGTTCGATCAGTGCAAAGTCCGTACAGATATCCGAAAGCTCGCGCAGCGAATGCGAGGCGATCACCGTAGTACAGCCGTTGTCTTCGCTCAGATCGATCAGAGCGCGCTTGAATAAAAGGCGCGCGTTCGGGTCTAACCCGTCGAACGCTTCGTCCAACAGCAAGTATTTCGGGCGAGACGCCAGGGCGAGCGATACAAACATCTGTCGCTTCATTCCCTTGGAAAAATTATGGATCGGCGCGGCTGCGTTCAGCGAAAAGGCGTCGCACCATTTGTGAAAGAGCTCTGAATCGAATGGATAATAGGTCTTATACAGTTCCGCCAGCTGCTTTCCCGTGGTGTTTCCTCCATAGTACGGCTCGTCCGGCAGAAAAAACAGTTGTTTTTTTATCCCTTCGTTTTCGAATATCGGTTGCCCGTCGTAAAATATTTCGCCGGAATCGGCTTTCAGCACTCCCGCCAGCAGTCGCAGAATTGTCGACTTGCCCGCGCCGTTCACGCCCACCATTCCGTAAACGCGCCCGCTCGGGATGGTGAGATCGAACGATCGGATCACCTTTTGTTTTCCGTAGGATTTTTCAAGATTTCTGATTTCAATCATCGTTTTCTCCGTCCTTAAAGATTTCTTTTGCCATCGCAACAATTTGTTCCAACGTCAGTCCCGCACTCTTCATGGCGCGCAGTTGCCGCTTTGCCTCTTCCGTCACACGGTCTTCGCCATGTACGTTGTGTACAAAAACGCCCTTTTTCGGGATCGTCCATACGAGTCCGCGCCGTTCCAGTTCGGAAAAAGCCCGCTCTACCGTATTGGGATTGATGCCTAAATTAGCCGCCAAACTTCGGCAGGACGGCAACTTTTCTCCCTCTCGAAGCGCTCCGTATCGTATCAGCTTTTCGTATTCGTCAACGATCTCTTCGCAAATACTCTTTTTGCCGCGTAACCGTATTTCCATGCGTTTACACTCTCCCTTTTCATTTCTGTATTAACTGACCTATCTGTATTAACTGTACTCATTATAGCGCGTCGAATAAGAAAAGTCAATGGTTTTGCAAAAAATAAAATAATTATTTGAAGCGTTAAAATATGCAAAGAGCCGCGCGCCTTTCAAGCCGAGTGCGGGAAGGAATTTTCGGATTTGCAAATAAGGCACAAAAGGGGAGGAGGCCTTTGGGGAAGATGCCGCACGTGGAAAGCCGCGCGCCGAGAAGAACAGCGCCGAAAGGCGCTGTCGCTGTTTTTGATGTAGGAGTTTTTCCGTTTCGACGTTTCGTCGCTTTTTGTTTTGCGGTTTTGCCGTTTGGTTTCGTCGCCGCTGATCAATATAGAAGCTCCGCCGTTTCGGCGCTTTTGTTGCTTTGTGGTTTGTGCTATTGTTTGGAAAGATTGCGCTTTTGCGGCGAAGCAAAAGCGGCCGATGCACGAGCGTGCATCGGCCGTAGAAAGATCATGAATAAATGAAGGAGGAGCAAAAGCGATCGTATAGATCCTATATACGAGGGAAAGGCGCGAAAGTCAGGAGGAATTGGCAGGAAACAATTTCTGAACGAGCTGGTAGGCGTATTGGACGGGGACGAGTTGAATTTTATCTTCAAACTTTTTGACGCTCTTAAAATTTTTCGCGGGAAAGAGTACGCGTTTGAAACCCATTTTGATACATTCGTTTACGCGTTTTTCGGCGAAGGTAACGCCGCGCACTTCGCCGGTCAGACCGACCTCGCCGAACACGGCGGTAAATTTATCGATCGGCTGATTTCGGAAGCCGCTGGCGAGGGCGGCGCAAATTGCGAGGTCGACGGAAGGCTCATTCAGGCGAATGCCGCCCATGGCATTCAAGTAGACGTCCTGGTTGAAGAAGGGGATGCCGCATCGTTTTTCCAAAACGGCGATCAAAAGGGCGAGTTTATTGTAGTCGATGCCGAGGGGCATGCGTCGAGGCAAGCCGTAGGCGGTTTTGGCGATCAAGGTCTGGATTTCGACCATCATGCAGCGATTTCCCGTTTCGGAAGGCGTAACGCAGCTGCCGGCGGCTTCGCCGCGGCTTTCGGAAAGGAAGCTACCGGAATAATCGGAAACGCCGTAGATGCCTTCGCCCGTCATTTCGAAAACGCCCACTTCTTGAACGGAGCCGAACCGATTTTTGTAGGCGCGCAAGATCTTAAAATTTTCTTCGCGTTCGCCCTCGAAATACAGCACGGTATCCATGATATGTTCCAAGACTTTCGGACCGGCGAGGGCGCCTTCTTTGGTGACGTGTCCGACGATAAAGAAGGTGATATTGCGGCTTTTTGCGATGCGCTGCAATTTACCGGCGCATTCGCGCACTTGGGCGACGGAACCTGCCGCGGAGGAAAGCTCGCTCGTATAGACGGCTTGGATGGAGTCGATGACGACGAATTTCTCATCGGTGATCGCATCGGCGATGTCTTCCAGGCAAATTTCGTTGAGCAAGAGCAAGTTTGCGGAATCCAATTTCAAGCGCGTGCAGCGCATTTTGACCTGGGAACAGCTTTCCTCGGCGGAGACGTACAAAACCTTCTGCGTCTTGGAAAGGAATGCGGAAACCTCGGTCAGCAGGGTACTTTTCCCGATGCCGGGATCGCCGCCGATCAAAATGAGGGAGCCAGGCACGATGCCGCCGCCCAAAACGGTATCCAATTCGGCAATGCCGGAAGATACGCGTTCAAATTTTTCCTCGCGGATCTGCGAGAGGGGAACGGGCGTGTTGGATATTGCCGAACGTTCGCGCTTGGCCGCCTTAGTGGCGGGAGCGGTCGTTTCGGATATTTCTTCGATCAACGTTCCGAATTTTCCGCAGGAAGGGCATCTTCCCAACCATTGCGGGCTCTGCGCACCGCATTCGGAACATACATAAACAGATTTCGATTTGGGCAAGGTCAGTCCTCCTTTTCGGGAAATTCTGTCATGCCTTCGAGCAGGTAAGATATGTCGGCAAGAAGTTCGCTTTCCGACCCGTAAAAGCTCAAAGGATTTTCCGTTCCCGTCCAATAAAAACATTGTTCGTATTCGTCAAAAGCCAAGGATTGAACGGCATAGGAAAAAGTGCCGTCCTTTTTGCGGCGATAGACAAAAATGCGTTTGGTTTTCTGTGCGTCGCAATACAGGCGCACGATGTCGGCTTCGTCGTCGCCGTACCACGAAAACAAATCGGGTCGGTTCATAGTCGCATCAACCGAGCGGACGCAACAAGACGCTCGCCGTAACGCAGATGCCTTCGCCGCGGCCGATGGCTCCCAGACCTTCGCTCGTACCTGCCGAGATCCCGACGTTTTGTTCAAAAATATGCAATACGTTGGCGACATTTTGCTTCATTTCGGGAATAAAGGGCGCAAGTTTCGGTTTTTGAGCGACGATCGCCGCGGAGACGTTTCCGACGGCAAATCCTTCCTGTCGAATGCGTTGGCTCACATTGGCGAGCAGAGCGAGGCTGTCTGCATCTTTATACTGCGGGTCGGAGTCGGGGAAATAATGGCCGATGTCAAGAAGTCCCGCCGCCGAAAGCAGGGCGTCCATGACGGCGTGGCACAGCACGTCTCCGTCGCTGTGTGCGATGAGTCCGCGATCGGAGGGGATGCGCACGCCGCCGAGCGTGATGAAAGTTGCTTCTGTACCGAAGGCATGGGTATCGACGCCGATACCCGTTCGCATATCCGGCATGCTGAAATCCTCCCGAAAGGTAAGTTTTTTATTCTGCGCCTCGCCGTAAAACAGATGCGGCGGGGCGACGTATTTGGCATAGACTCCCGAATCGTCGGTAAAGCGATCGTCCTTGCCGATCTTGCGATAGGCGGAGAGCAATTCCGCATACGCAAAGCCCTGCGGCGTCTGTACGAGGAAGGTGCTTTCGCGCTCGAGCGTGCCGCAGACGATGTCGCACTGCGCGGACACGAGCGTATCCGTGCAGGGCAGAGCGCATACGGCGCTGCCGAACGAGCGGACGGTCTTGATGCAGTTCTCGATGATCTGTTGCGAGACAAACGGGCGGGCTGCGTCGTGAATGAGAACGTAGTCGGGCGCGTCTTGGGCGAGCGATTCCAGCGCGTTGCGCACCGATTGCGTGCGCGTGTCGCCGCCCTCTGCGATGCGGACGTTCGCAAAGGCGGAAGCGATGCGGCTGATCTCGTCGCGGTCGGCTTTGTTGGTGCAAACGACGATCCCGTCGATGAGCGAATTCTGCGAAAAGGCGGACAGGCTTCGCGCCAGGACGGGCACGCCGTCGATCGGCTGCAGGATTTTATTTCGTTCGAATCCGGCGCGGCTGCCGCATCCCGCCGCCGGCAGGATGGCAAAGATCTTCATGATTGTTCGCCGTCCGAGAGGATTTCGTACAGGGAAGCCGCCTCTTCCTTTTTTACCGTTTCTTTAAGTTGCAGTACGCGGAATTTCAATGTACCGGCTGAAAATTTCAGCTCGACGACGTCGCCGACTTTCAGCGCGTAAGCGGGTTTTACGTCTTTGCCGTTTACGCTGACTTTTCCTGCCTTACAGGCTTCTCCGGCAACGGTTCGGCGTTTCAAGATGCGGGAAACTTTCAAAAATTTATCCATTCTCATGGCAAGATCTCCTTTTTTTGCACGCGGCGGCCGTGTAACGAACGCAAAACTATGTGCGCGTTTTTCGGCGAGTTTTGCCGAAAAATTAAAAATTTTATCGGAAACGGAAAAAAATTAAAGCGCGCGGCAAAAAGCGTTTGACAAATTTTTTCAGATTTTATATAATGTTAAACTGTATCATTATGGAGTATAATGTGCTTTTTGCCCTTTTTGAGGGAAAGAAGGAAGCAAAAGCGGAGCGAAAACGCGTCCAAAAGCATACGGCATTTATAATAATGTTAAGCGGGGCGGTTTCGCGAGGATGTTTTTGTCTGCTCAAAGCATTATACCGCAAAATTCCAAAGTTGTAAAGAGGCGGAGGATAAATGAGCGAAAAAATTTTTTTCGCGTCTGCCGGATAGCCGCGGTGATTTTCGCGTACCATGGAACGAAAATTTTTAGGAGCGTGTGATTGATGAATTTACCCATTCAAAAGTACGGTAAGACAGAGCGCAGGAAGTTCGGCAAAATCAACGAAGTAATTGATATTCCCGATCTTGTCGAGATCCAGAAAGAATCGTACAGAACGTTCATCGAAGAGGGGATCGGCGAAGTGTTTGATGATTTTTCGCCAATAACCGATCATGCAGACCACTTCGAACTGTATTTTCTTGACCATGAATTCGGCACGAAGCCAAAATACGACGAGAAAGAGTGTCGCAACCGAGACGCTACGTACGCGTTGCCGTTGCGGGTAAAGGTGCGGCTTGTGAACAAGGTCAAGGAAGAGGTGATCGATCAAGACGTGTTCATGGGAGATTTTCCTTTGATGACGGAGAACGGATCGTTCATCATCAACGGTGCGGAGCGCGTTATCGTTTCGCAGTTGGTACGTTCGCCGGGTTCGTACAACGAATCGGAAAAGGACAAGTCCGGCCGTGAGATATTCAAGACGACGGTCATTCCCAATCGCGGGGCGTGGCTGGAATTCGAGCAAGATTCGCAAGGGGTCTTGTGGGTACACGTAGACCGTAAGCGCAAGATCTGCGCGACGGTGCTTTTGCGCGCGCTGGGGTTTGGTTCGGACGTATCGATCCGAGAAATTTTCGGCGACAACGAGCGGATGATCGCGGCGACGATCGAAAAGGACACGGCAAAGAGCGAGCAAGACGGTTTGATCGAGCTGTATCGCCGTCTTCGTCCGGGCGAGGTGCCTACGGACGACTCGGTTCGGCAGCATCTGCACAATTTGTTCTTCGATCCTCGTCGATACGACGTCGTAAAGGTCGGGCGTTATAAATTCAACAAAAAGCTGAACGTGGCATATCGTTTGCCGGGCTGCATTGCGGCGGAGGACGTCGTTGATCCGCAGACGGGCGAGATCATCGTAAGCAAGGAAGAGAAGATCACGGAAGCGAAGGCAAACGCGATCCGCAATGCCGGGATCAACGTGGTAGAGGTATATGTTTCCGATGAAAAGACCGGCAGGATCAAACATCGCGTCATCGGGAACAACACGGTGGATTTTTCGGCGGTATCCGATAAAAATCCCAAGTCGTTCGGCCTGCTTCCCACGATCTATTATCCGAATTTCGTCTTTTCGAAGGAGATCGCTGCCGCGTGCGACAATGCGGATATCGAGACGGTAGCGGAGCATTATCTGGACAAGATCAACAGCGTATATTTCACGGTCGAGACCAAGAAGACGGACGACGAGAAGGCGGAAGAGCGCAAGAACCGTGAAAAGCGGCATGAAAACCGCGTAAAATTTGTAGCGGCGTGCAAGTTGTTCCATGAAATACTCAACCGTGAGGAAGTGAGTATCACGGCGGAAGAGAAGAAGATCATTCGTCCGCTGATCGAGAAACTGAATCACAGGCACATCACGGTAGACGACGTGATCGCGGCGGTATCGAGCAACCTGGATCTTCGGTACGGGATCGGCACGACGGACAACATCGACCATTTGGGCAATCGCCGCGTGCGCAGCGTAGGCGAACTGTTGCAGAATCAGCTGCGCGTCGGGATAGCGCGTCTGGAGCGCCTGATCAAGGAGCGGATGGGCACGCAAGATCCCAACGACGTCACGCCTTCGGGGCTGATCAACGTGCGGCCGGTATCGGCGGTGATCCGTGAATTTTTCGGTTCATCGCAGTTATCGCAGTTTATGGATCAGACCAACCCGATCGCAGAGTTGACGCACAAGAGAAAACTTTCGGCGTTGGGGCCGGGGGGCTTGAACCGTGACCGCGCCACGTTCGACGTTCGAGACGTACACCACAGCCATTACGGGCGCATGTGTCCGATCGAGACGCCGGAAGGACAGAACATCGGTTTGATCTCCTCGCTGGCGACGTTTGCGAAGGTAAACGAATACGGATTCATCATGAGTCCGTACCGCAGAGTACACAAAGAGGGCAGAGACGAGCACGGGCATCCCACGCTGATCCGCGTGACGGACGAAGTGGACTATCTGACGGCGGACGAAGAGGATAAATATGTCGTAGCGCAGGCAAACGAGCCGTTGAATGCGGACGGATCGTTTGTAAACGACCGTGTTTCCTGCCGTCGCAGGGAAGAGATCACGCAGTTGCCGCGGGACATGATCGATTATATGGACGTATCGCCCAAGCAGCTGGTTTCGGTGGCAACCGCTCTGATTCCGTTCCTGGAAAACGACGATACCAACCGCGCGCTGATGGGATCGAACATGCAGCGGCAGGCGGTGCCTCTGTTGAAGACGGAGAGCGCGATCGTGGCGACGGGAATCGAGGCGGCGATTGCGCGCGATTCGGGCGTCATGGTCAAGGCGCGCGAAGCGGGAACGGCGATCGGCGTGGCCTCCGATCTGATCCGCATACGTCGCGACGACGGAATTGTGGACGAATACAAATTAAAGAAATTCGAACGTTCCAACCAAGGAACGTGTTTGAACCAGCGTCCGATCATCAACACGGGCGACCGCGTTGAGAAGGGCGAGATCATAGCGGACGGGCCTTCCACGAGCAACGGCGAGCTTGCGCTGGGCAAGAACATTTTGATCGGGTTCATGGAATGGGAAGGATACAACTACGAGGACGCGATCCTGATCAACGAGAAGCTGGTGCGTGAGGACGTATTCACCTCGGTGCATATCGAAGAGCATGAAACGGAAGCGCGCGACACGAAGCTGGGCGAAGAAGAGATCACGCGCGACATTCCGAACGTCGGCGACGACGCGTTGAAAGATCTGGACGACGACGGCATCATCCGCGTAGGAGCGGAAGTGGGCAGCGGCGATATCCTGGTCGGAAAAGTGACGCCCAAAGGCGAAGCGGAGCTTACGCCGGAAGAGCGGTTGCTGCGAGCGATCTTCGGTGAAAAGGCGCGCGAAGTGCGCGATACCTCTCTGCGCGTGCCGCACGGAGAGGGCGGAATCGTCGTAGACGTAAAGATCTTCACGCGCGAGAACAAAGATGAATTGTCGCCGGGCGTCAACAAGCTGGTGCGCGTGTACATCGCGCAGAAGCGCAAGATCTCCGTCGGAGACAAGATGGCGGGACGTCACGGAAACAAGGGCGTCATTTCGCGGATCTTGCCGGAAAGCGACATGCCGTACATGGCGGACGGCACGCCGATGCAGATCGTATTGAACCCGTTGGGCGTTCCTTCCCGTATGAACATCGGGCAGGTA
>CALVYJ010000004.1 GCA_944372075.1 uncultured Clostridia bacterium
GGTAGTGAAAGCGCAGCTCATTCACATAGTCGTACGCCTCTTGCACCGTCTTCCCTTCGTTCCGAAGGCGCAGGGCTTCGCACACCAGCGCGCCTTGCCCGATCGTCGCCGCAAGCGAATCGACCGCCAGCAAATGAAACTGAGGATAGTCCTTGCGCACGTCCGCCGCCGCCTTTTGCGCTACCGTCCCCGTCGGCGACAAGCCGCTGGATATCGTAAAATGCAATACGTCCTTCGCGCCCGCTTTCGCCATTTTCTTGAAATGTTCGTAGTGGCTCTCATAGTTGAGCATCGACGTGCGCGAAAACGCCCCCTCTCGCAACTGTTTATAAAAATCCACGTATTGCTGATAGTCCGTAAACGCGTCGACGCCTTCCGTAAACTGTCCGTCTTTTTCGACTATGTAATTCAAACTCACAAACTGTATGTTGTTCTCCCGTATAAAATCGGCATACAGATCACAGGTAGAGTCGGTAGATAAAATAAATCGTTCCATCTCGGCTTCCTTTTTTTGTTTTTCTTATTTTGTATCTTGATTATACCATACCGAATGCGCTCCTGTAAACTTTTTAACACGCTTCCGGCCTCTTTTTTTGTTTTTCCGACTTAACAAATATTTTCCTGTTCGCTTCCATAAAAAAACGCGTGAAATTTACAGTAAATAGCTTGAAAACATGCCCGAAATGCAGTATAATGTGGTGTAGAAATTTACTTTGGAGATTCGCATGAACCAAATCGATTGGCTTGGATTGAAAAGCGGAACCGATGTGCGAGGCGTCGCCATCGACGGCGTTCCCGGTGAACCGATCACCCTTACAAACGACGCAATTTCCGCCATCGCAAAGGCGTTTGCTTACCGCCTCTGCCAAAACGAGAATAAAACGGCTCCCACGATCGCCGTAGGACACGATTCCAGACTGTCCGCCGGACGCATCGTCGACTGCGTTGCAAACGCGCTCGCCGAATCGGGCTGCAACGTGCTGCTGACCGGATTGTCCTCTACCCCCTCTATGTTTATGCTCTTGCAGGAACAGGATATCGGCGCCGACGCTTCCGTTATGGTCACGGCAAGCCACTTGCCCTACAATAAAAACGGCTTGAAATTCTTTCTCCCTTCCGGCGGATTGGAGGGCGCGGATATCGCGCACATCCTCACGCTTGCCTCCGAAGGAAAAGCGCGCTCCGGCGCAACGCCCGGAACGATACGCAACCTTTCTTTCCTCGAACGGTATTGCGAGCACCTCGTCGATTTCGTTCGCGAAAAGACGGGCGATCCGACTCCCCTCTCGGGGAAAAAAATCATCGTCGATGCGGGAAACGGCGCAGGCGGCTTTTACGTCGATCACGTGTTGAAACCGCTCGGCGCGGATACCTCCGGCAGCCAATTCCTCGAACCGGACGGTCGTTTCCCCAATCATATTCCAAATCCCGAGGATAAAACCGCCATGCAATCGGTATGCAGCCGCGTAAAGGAAGTCGGGGCAGATTTCGGGATCATCTTCGATACCGACGTCGACCGCGCAGGCGCCGTCGACGCCGACGGCGAACCCATCAACCGCAATCGCCTGATCGCTCTCATTTCCGCGATCTTGCTCGCCGAAAAAAGCGGTACCATCGTCACCGATTCCGTCACCAGCGACGGCCTGACGCAGTTCATCCGCAACCGCGGCGGTTCCCACTGTCGCTTTAAGCGCGGTTACAAAAACGTCATCGACAAAGCCGTCCAGCTCAATCAACAGGGCATCTATTCCCCGCTCGCCATCGAGACAAGCGGTCACGCCGCCCTCAAAGAAAATTACTTCCTCGACGACGGCGCTTATCTGGTAACCAGGATCCTCGTTTCGCTGGCTCAGCTTGCCAAGTCCGGACAATGTATTTCCGATCTCATCGCTGACCTCCCGGAACCTGCCGAAGAGGCTGAAATCCGACTTACGTTTACGGAAAATGCAAAACAAAATTTCAAACAGGTCGGACAGGACGTCATCGAAAAGCTCAAAATTGCCGCCCCCCTTGCAGGCTTATCGCTCGCGCCCGATAACTTCGAAGGCGTGCGCATTTGCTTCGATCAAACCAGAGGCGACGGCTGGGCGCTCGTTCGCTTGAGCCTGCACGAGCCGATCTTGCCCGTCAACTTCGAAAGCAATGCAAACGGCGGCTGCGCGAAAATCGCCCGCGAGCTTTTACAGCTTTTGACACCCTACTCGCAGGCGATCGACCTTTCCAAATTGATCAACTATTGCAAACAATAACTGCATTTCGATAAAATTTTTTAAGGAGATAGATTTTTATGAATGTTCGTGAACAGACAGTAAATGCCATCCGCGTCCTTTCCGCGGAAGCAATCCAAAAAGCAAACTCCGGTCACCCCGGCCTGCCGCTCGGCAGCGCACCCATCGGCTACACCATCTTTGCCGACTTTTTGAAATTTAACCCCAAAGATACGAAATGGGATGACCGCGACCGCTTTGTCCTTTCTGCCGGTCACGGATCCATGCTCCTGTATTCCCTGCTCTATCTGTTCGGATACGACCTCTCCAAAGAGGATCTGATGAATTTCCGCCAGCTCGGATACAAGACCCCCGGACATCCCGAATACGGCCATACGCCCGGCGTCGAAACGACCACCGGCCCGCTCGGCCAGGGCATCGCGAATGCCGTCGGCATGGCTGTCGCCGAAGCGCACCTCGCCGCTACCTTCAATCGCGACGGATTCCCCATCGTCGACCACTACACCTATGCGCTCTGCGGCGACGGTTGCCTCGAAGAAGGCATCTCCTACGAAGCCTGCTCCTTCGCCGGCACGCATAAACTCGGTAAATTGATCCTGTTCTATGACGACAACGACATCACCATCGAAGGCAATACCGACATCACCTTCAAAGAAGACGTCGCCATGCGCTTCAAAGCGCAGGGTTGGCAGGTCTTAAAAGTCGACGACGCGAACGACCTCGACCTCCTGCGCCGTACCGTCCGCAAGGCAAAAGCCGATACCGAACGCCCCTCGATCATCATCTGCAAAACCGTCATCGGCTACGGCTCCCCTTTGGCCGGCTCGCATGAGTGCCACGGAGCTCCGCTCGGCGTCGATAACCTCAAAAAATTAAAGGAAAATTTGAACTGGACAAGCGAACCCTTTGAGATTCCGGACGAAGTGGCGCAGCATTGTGCCGCCATCGCTAAAAGAGGCGCTTCCCGCCAGGGTAAATGGAAAAAATTGTTCAAAGACTACGAACGCGCTTACCCTGACCTCGCCGCCCAATACAAGCTCTTTATGAGCGGCGAATTGCCTGACTTAAAACAAAACGCCGATCTGTTCGATTTCCCCAAGGCCGACGCGACCCGAAATACCAGCTTTTCCGTGCTCAATAAGCTCGCCGATATCATCCCCAATCTCATCGGCGGTTCCGCTGACCTCGCGCCGTCCAATAAATCCAATATGAAAAAACGCGGCGATTTTACCGCATCCGATAAGAGCGGCTCCAACTTGCACTTCGGCATCCGCGAACATGCAATGGCCGCCATCACGAACGGCATGCAGCTCCACGGCGGCTTGCGCGCCTATTGCGCTACCTTCTTTATCTTCTCCGATTATATGAAGCACGCAATGCGCCTCTCCGCACTCATGCACCTGCCCGTCACCTATATCCTCACGCACGATTCCATCGGCGTCGGCGAGGACGGCCCTACCCATGAACCGGTAGAACAGCTGATCGCCCTTCGTTCCATTCCGAATATGAAGGTCTATCGCCCTGCCGACGGCAAAGAAACTACCGCCGCATGGATCTCCGCTTTGACCGGCTCCGCTCCTACCTGCCTCGTCTTGACTCGCCAGAATTTGCCGCAATATCAAAATTCCGGCTTGGACGCCCTCAAAGGCGGCTACATCCTCGCCGACAGCGACAAAAAAGTGCCCGACGTGCTGTTGATCGCCAGCGGCTCGGAAGTAGAACAATGTATGCAGGCAAAGGATATCTTGAAAACCAAGGGCGTCGATGCGCGCGTCGTCTCCATGCCCTGCATGGAAGAGTTCGAAAAACAACCGCAATCCTATAAGGATGACGTCCTCCCGCCCGAAGTAAAGGCACGCGTTTGCGTGGAAGCCGCTTCCCCCTATTCTTGGTATAAATACGCCGGCGAATGCGGCGAGATCATCGGCATGACGACCTTCGGCGCAAGCGCACCCGCCAATAAATTGTTCGAATTGTTCGGATTTACCGCGGACAATGTGGTGGAAAAAGCTTTCCGCTCTCTGAATAAGATCTGATCGCCTTTTTCCGCACTTCCCCGATCGTCTTTTCGCGCGCGTCGAAATAACGCGCCCGAAAAGCCAGCCGACGACTTGCCGGATCGGAATTGTTAAACTGCACTCGATCAAGGACGCCTTTCGTCTTTGCAAATCTTAAGCAAACCGTATAAAAACAGTCCCTGCCCGATCGGCTGCGGATTGCCGCCGCCTCGATGCACCCTTGCATCGAGGCGGCTTTTTTATCCGCTACCCGCCTTGATACAAACAAAACCCGCTTTTTAGGCGATCTGCCGTTTTTGCGCGACCTGCCGTTTTTGCGCGCTCTGCCGCCGCATAGAATTGTGAAATTTTTGTATTTGCCCCTTCCGCCGCCCTTTATCCTTGACTTTGCACTCCGACTATGTTACAATAATTTGCGAATGATTCGCAAATTGGGAGCCGTAAAATGACATTCCGAACAAAGCAAAGGGAAACTTTGCTTCAATTTTTAACCGAACATCCGGACGAGTTTTATACGGCAAGACAGATCGCAGACGCGCTCATCGATCAAACGATCAGTTTAAGTTCCGTCTATCGGAATTTGGCTCTGCTGGAAAAAGCGGGCGTTCTGCAAAAGCGCGTAAACGACGCGAAAGAAGTGACCTATCGCTATGCGCACGCGCACGGATGCGAAGGTTTGATCCATCTCACCTGTATCCACTGCGGCAAGACGTACCATATGTCCTCTGCTCTTTCCGATGCTCTGGAACGCGAATTGATGAACAAAGATTCCTTTGCCGTCGACAAAACACATACTACGTTATACGGAATTTGCAAAGATTGCAATAAATCGTAAGATCGGCAAGGATCGCAAAAACCGTAAAACCGACGAAAGTCGCCTAAAACCCGCAAAGACTGCCGGGATCGCAAAAAAACCGTAAAAAGGAGGTAAACCATGAAAAAAGCGGCGCGTATTTTCATATTGATTCTGGTCCTTCTTTTTGTGGTTTCCATGCTTTTTTCCGGGGCATTTTTGCTCGAGCAATCCGACCACGACTGCATCGGCGACGAATGCACGATCTGTATGGAGATCCGCGCTTGCGAAGATTTCCTTCGATCGATCTCCCTGCTCTCGACGCAAATTACGGTTACGGCGGCAATTGTCTTTTGCTGTCTGTTTTTCTGCGGTCTCTATGCGTATATCGCCGACCGCATCACTCTCATTACGTTAAAAGTCAAACTCTCCGCTTAAAGCGCTCTAAAACAAGGCACGTCCACCCTTTTTTCTTGAGGGTGTCGTTTTGCCTTGTTTTATTATGCCATTTTACGAATTTAAGCGGAGGTTTTTTATGAAAAAAATAGTATCTTTTATTTTGGCGACGATGCTGGGCATCGGCCTGTTCGGTTTTTCCGGATGTGTGAGCAAAGAAGACGACGGAAAAACGCACATCGTGTGTACCGTGTTTTCCGTCTATGACTGGGTGCGTGAAACAGTCGGCGATACGGACGACGTGGAGATCACCTTGTTGCTGGATAGCGGCGCAGATCTACATAACTACCAGCCGACCGTACAAGACATCGCAAAAATCGCGACGTGCGATCTCTTCGTCTATGTGGGAGGCGAATCGGACGGTTGGGTGGATGACGCGTTGAAAAACACGAAAAATCCGGATCTTATTGCGATCAACTTCATCGAAGCGCTGGGCGACGACGTCCTGTATGAGGAAGAGACGGAGGAAGATGCGTCCGACGATCACGACCACGATCACGACGTTCCGGACGAACATATTTGGCTGTCCCTTCGAAACGCAAAGAAGCTCACGCTCCACATCGCCGATCAGCTGGCGGCGATCGACGCCGATCGCGCACAGGCTTATCGCGATAACGCGCAGGCGTTCGCGCAAAAATTGGATCAGCTCGACGCGGAATACGCCGCCGCCGTGGAAAGCGCAAAATTCGATACGCTCGTTTTCGGCGATCGGTTTCCCTTCCTCTATCTGTTCAACGACTACAACTTAAAACACTACGCGGCATTTTCCGGCTGCTCCGCCGAGACGGAGGCAAGTTTTGAAATGATCGTCTTTCTTGCCAATAAAGTGGATGAGCTGAACCTGCCTTGCATCATGACGATCGAAAAGCAAACGCACGACATCGCGCAAACCGTGCGCAACAATACCAAAACCAAAGACCAGCAAATCTACGTGCTCAATTCTCTGCAATCGGTTACCGCCGCCGACGTAGCCGCCGGCGCCTCCTATCTGCAAATGATGCAGGATAACCTTGCCGTATTGAAATTGGCGCTCAATTAAGGAGGTGTTTTATGTCTGTCATTACCTGCTCCGACCTCTCCCTCGGCTATGACGGGAAAGTGGTCGTCGAACATCTCGATTTCCGCGTCGACGCCGGCGATTATTTGTGCATCGTCGGCGAGAACGGATCCGGAAAAAGTACCCTCATGAAAACGTTGCTGAAATTGAAATCTCCGCTGAGCGGTCAGATCACAATGGGCGAAGGACTGCGCCAGACGGAGATCGGCTATCTCCCGCAACAGACCGTCGTCCAAAAGGATTTTCCCGCGTCCGTGGAAGAAGTCGTGCTCTCCGGCTGCCTCAACCGCATGGGGCTCTTCCCCTTTTATCGCAAAAAGGAAAGGGATCTCGCGCGGACAAATATGCAGAAAATGGGCGTCGAACACCTGGCAAAACATTGCTACCGCGAGCTTTCCGGCGGTCAGCAACAGCGCGTTCTTCTCGCCCGCGCTCTCTGCGCAACCCGCAAACTGCTCCTGCTCGACGAACCGGTAGCAGGCCTGGATCCCAAAGTCACCGCGGAAATGTACGAATTGATTTATCGCCTCAACCGCGAGGATAAAATTACCGTGATCATGATTTCCCACGATATCGCCGCCGCCGTTCGCTACGCTTCGCATATCCTGCATATCGGACATACGCCCTTGTTTTTCGGGCCTACGCGCGAATACTGCCAAAGCGCCATCGGAAAAGCGTTCGCCGCCGCAGAGGAGGTCGCCCTATGAATGCCATATTCGAAAAATTAGCGATGTATTTCCAGTTCCCTTTTGTGCAGTATGCGCTGATCGTGGGTATCCTCATCGCCTTTTGTTCCTCCCTGCTCGGCACCACGCTCGTGTTAAAGCGCTTCTCCTTTATCGGAGACGGACTCTCGCACGTCGCGTTCGGCGCGATGTCCGTTGCCGCGGTTGTCGGACTGACCAACGATATGTGGTTGGTTCTGCCCGTCACCATCCTCTGCGCCGTTCTCCTGCTCTGCTCCGGTCAAAAAGCAAAAATCAAGGGGGACGCCGCCGTCGCAATGATCTCCGTCGGCGCGCTCGCGCTCGGTTATTTGGTCACAAACTTGTTCTCAACTTCCGCCAATATCTCCAGCGACGTTTGCACGACCCTCTTCGGCACTACCTCCATCCTCACGCTCACAAAGCTCGAAGTCTGGCTTTGCGCAATCTTGTCCGTCGCCGTCGTAGCCGTGTTCGTCCTGTTCTACAATAAAATTTTTGCCGTTACCTTCGACGAAAATTTCGCACAGTCCGCCGGCACAAGAGTAAACCTCTATAACCTCATTATGGCCATCGTCATCGCCGTCGTCATCGTTCTGGCGATGAACCTCGTCGGTTCCCTTTTGATCTCCGCTCTGATCATCTTCCCTTCCCTCTCCGCCATGCGCGTATTCAAAAGTTTCCGCTCGGTCATCCTCTGCTCCGCCATCACCTCCGTCCTCTGCGCGGCTCTCGGCATCCTCATTTCCATCGTCGCTGGCACCCCCGTCGGCTCTACCATCGTGGCCGTCGATATCGCCGTTTTCTTGCTCTATACCCTTGCGGGATGGATCTTGCGCAGAGCAAAACATTGACGTCTCGCTCCCTCTTTTCGTATTTTTTTCGTTTGGTGATCTCTATGAAAAAATTTTTTTCCTTCTCCCTTTTGGCTCTTTTGCTTCTTTTTTTGCCCGCTTGCGCCGCAAAAGACCTCTACGTTTTGAACGAAAGTTCCTTTTTCCTCGTCATGACCAATATGCAGTACTACCCCGAACAGTATATCGGCTCTACCATCGAATACGACTGCTTTACCTATGAGCTGACCGATATCCACGGCAATTCCTATATCTGCGGCGTTCGGAAATGTTCGTCCGGTTACGGCTGTACCTGCGGAAACGACACCATCATCGGCTTTATCCTCGAAAGCGAAGAGCCCTTGCCTGCCCCGAAAAATCAGAGCGAAGACAACAACGACAAAACCTGGATCCACGTCCGCGGAATGTTGAAATCCGCTCAAAAACAGGAAATTACCATCTACGCCTACACGCCCGACGGCAACATCGACTACGATACCACGGAAATCCTTTCCTTTTTGACCTTTCAGACGGAAAGCGTTTCCCTCATCGAAGATTATTCCAATTTACATTATTACGTTACAAAATAGTTCACATTATTACGCTACAAAACAGTTCACTTTATTACGTTACAAAACAGGAGTTTATTATGGCAAATAAAAAAGAAAGAGAACAGCGTCTGTTGGAAGAAAAAAACAAGCAGATCGCTTCCACTCAAAACAAAACTTTGAAATTTCACGGCATCATGATCGCTCTCTGCGCAGCTTGCCTGCTCTGCTTCTTCTTCAACTTTGCGGAAGTCTACAACACCGCCGTCGGCACGGAAGTGAAACTCAGCGGTTGGTCGTTCTTCTCCGCCGCCATCAGCGGAAATTTCTCCTCGACCGGCGCATCCTATGGCGATATCGCCGTCCCCTTCTACTATTATGCGAAAAGCTACACGACGATCGTCGGCACACTCAGCGTCGTTTGCGTTTTCCTGCTCATCCTGACGCTGCTTGTCAATATCGCCGTCCTCGCGACGCGCTCGCATTCGCTGACCTTCCTGTCCCTCATCCTGAGCATCCTTTCCGCCATCCTCCTCTTGGCAAGCTACATCGTGGCTCTGTTGATGAAAAATGCGCAGATCTTGCCCATCTATTGCTCCAACAATCCTGCCTGCTCCATTCGCTCCTATGCGATCATTCCCTGCTTGCTTGCCGTCGCCTATTGCGCCGTTTCCGCCCTCACTTGCCGAAAATTGATCCGCGCGAAAAAAGACGCGCGCTGATCGTTTTTTTCAGCGGGCCAGCCTGCTCCGATAACGGCAACTTGCCGCACCGAATGCGAAACCGCCGCGCAAATTTGCGCGGCGGTTTCGCTTTGTCGGGTCTACGCTCCTTGCAAACCGTCTTGCTCCGATCAATATTGTTTTGACCGAAAAGGCTGCATAGACTTTGTCAAAAACACTGCATAGACTTTATCAAAAACTCTGCATAGACCCTGTCGAAAACGACGGATCCTTCCCGGCGAAAAAACCACGCGAGAGCGCAGCGATGCGCTCTCGCGGGAAAAGGAGGAAAATATGCTTTTGCGCTGCGCATTATGCCGCTTCGCGCCTGTTTTCTTTCATCGTTTCCAAAAATTCTTTCGCCGCGTTCTCCGCCTCGGCTACCGCCTCTCGGAAACGCTCCTCCGCCGACGCCAACGTCTGCTCAACGGCGGCGATCCTCGATTCTACGTCCTCTAAATCCTCTTGCGTCAAGTCCTTTCTCATGGTCTCCATTATATCTTCCGCACGCGCGTCAAGCGCCTCTTTTGCCGCATACGCCGCCGCCATCGGCTCTTTCCCTTCTACCGCATTCCTCAGATCGGTAACCAGCCCCTTGAATTCGTCGACGTATGCATTTGCCGTATCTACGATCGTATCCGGAATCAACGCCTCGAGATCTTCACAGAATTTCGCCAGCGCATCCTTGTACTCCTGCGCTATGCTTGCATCTACTTCCTGCGCAAAATTCTGAACGCCTGCCATCACCTGTTCCATGTACGCCTGCGCCGCCTCGCGTTCTTGCGCCGTCATGTTCTTAAAATACCGATCAAAATAATCGTCCAGCTCCGCCAGCGTGACCGTTCCGTCCGAATCCGCATCGACCTTTGCCCGAAATTCCTCGCGCGCCTCCTGCGGCAAAGCCTGCTCGATCGCTTCCAACATCGACGCTTGAATCCCTATTTGCTGCGCTGCTTCCGCTGCCGCTTCCGCCGCGTCGATACCGGCAGCCATTACGCGCGAGGAACCGGTATATACGTTATAAATCAAACCGTAGTTCACGTCGTATTTCCTGTCACCCGTCACAATGTTTACCAGATCCTTTGTGTACGGTATCGTCCATATGCTGTCCAATAATTGCCCCTTCGTCTCTTTGTAGATCCGATTCGCCGCCGAGACCGCAGTCTGATATGCCTTCGTAGCATACGGCAGAACCTTCTGCGCCCCCTGCTCGATGATCGCGATCAGCTCGTCGGCGTCCATCTCCGCCGCCGCCGTGACCGTCAAAGAATGATCCGCTTCCTGCGCCTCTACTACCAAACGGAATTTGATCAGATCCATATCCTGTACGCTCGCTTCGCCGGCATACTCCGCCTTGACCGCCCGCAGCTGTCTGTTCAACGAAAACGTGCCTTCGCTCGAAACGTTGACCGCCAAATCCCCTGCCTGCGCCGCAAAAGCCGCCTGCGCCGCCGTGACCAATTCCTCTTCGTCCGCCTTCCCCGCTACCCAGACGCCGACGCCGGTATTAAACTCGTTCAAATATCCCAACTCAACGGACAGCGACGCCAACGTCTCCAATGCGTCTTCCGCTTTCTTTCCGACCAGCTCCTCGCCATACAACATTACCTGCGCGTCTTCGTTGTCCGCTATCACCGACAATACCCGATCGTCTCTATCCAATACAAACGAAACAGACGGGTTTATGTCTACCGCCATGTAGGAAACGGCATCCGAATCCTCTTTCGGACTGCACGCCGCCCCGATACCCAGCATCAACGTCAATGCCGTTGCCGTTGCAACCATCTGTATCCATCTCTTTTTCATGTTCTTACCCCTCGATTTTCTTTTTTTCGGGATCTCTTTGTTCCCGCTTTCACTTATTAAACGTTCGCTCTTTCCGGTTTATTGGAAAAAATTAAAAAAATTTTTATTGCCAAAGCGGCGCGGATAATTCCGCGCCGCTTTGGGTCCCCTCTTTCTATTATGCTTTTCCGATCCGAACAAGAAAATCCGCATACGCTTCCTCGCCGATCGGCTCTCGGAAAAGCCCGAACAGCGCCGAAAATCGCGAAAACCGCGCTTCCAGACGCATCTGTGTTAACGACGTTATATCGGTTACAAGTTGATCGATCGTTTCCGTCTCTCCGCTCAACAGCTCCTCCAGTATGGTATGCAAGAGATCGTTCGCCACAAATTCATAATAATTCAATCGCGTTCCTAAATTCGCAATCCCGCCGAAGTTATCTTCGTTGATCCCCTCCTGCAATAAATCGCGCAACTTCTCTACGTCCGCAAGCAGGATCCCGCCCTGATAGACGGCATAATCGACCAAAAACTCCGCGTACGATTCGTATTGCAAGGAATACAATACTTCAAACTTTGCAAGCACTTGCGCCATCTCGGCACATAAACCGGCCGTCTCGCCGCTCCCCGGCGTCGTCTCCCAGTA
This sequence comes from uncultured Clostridia bacterium, assembly GCA_944372075.1. Taxonomy (GTDB): domain Bacteria; phylum Bacillota; class Clostridia; order Christensenellales; family Borkfalkiaceae; genus Borkfalkia. The sequence continues at coordinate 11,791 of CALVYJ010000004.1, forward strand.
ATCCGCACCGCCCGTCAGCGAGCGTATCTCGTCGTTTAACGCGTATGCGCTCTCATACAGATCGTATCGCATAAATGCGTCCGCCAACAGTTCCTCCGCATACCCGTACGCCGACTGCTTGGCATATTGCTCCAATTCGCTCGCCGAAAGCTGCTCGTACGAATACATCGTTTCCGAAAAATCCGCCGCAATATCCGTCGACTCGCCCGCATCTTCGCAATGCGCATACACATATACGCCCTTTTCACAGAAATATTCGCTGATCTCGCTCTCTACATCTTCCAAAAGCCCTTCGGCAATGTCGCCGTCCGCCGTAAAGGTCACGCGCACCGCATTGTAGTCCTTTGCATCCCCGAAATTCTCCGTCCGTATGAATCCCGTCATCGCCGCCTGCTCCGCCAATAACACCGCCGCTTCCTTCGCGTCCGCACCCATCAGCTTCGCCGTAAATTCCGTGTCCTGTAACAACATGTCTCCGTCGCGATTGTTGCCGGATATTCGCTCCACCTTATACTCTTTGTTCAATAACACCGAAACCGAAGGATTGATATCCGTGCGCATCACGATATACGTGGGCGCGTTCGGTTCCGTCGAAAAGACGATCGGCAAAACGATCGCGCACAACAGCAAGACGGAAGCTGCCACCCCCGCTATACGCATCCCGTTCTTTCGGAAAAATTGCCTGCATCGCGCAGCCGCGCTCACGCGCGTCGGCAAGCCTTCCTCCGCTTTTGCCGCCTCTAAAGACGCCTCGCGCCTGCGAATCGGGGCTTCCTTCAGCTCTTTCGAAAGGGGCGGTACCAGCTCGTTCAGCTCTTGGCTTAATTGTCTGAAAAACTCCCTCTCTTTCATACGTCCTCCCTGAATTTTTCCAGCTTCTTGATCGCCTTGTTGTATCGCCAGGTAACCGTTCCCAACGGCAAATTCAACTTCTTCGCAATCTCCCTGTGCTTGTAGCCCCAAAATACATGCAACAATACGATCTCTCGTTCCTCTCCATTCAAACTGCGCATCATGTATTCCAACGCAGTGTTCTCCGAAAACTCATAACTTGCGCTCTCCGCCTTGTCGGCATCGGCTAATCGCTCTCGCTCGCGCTTTCGTCGCCGCAATTCGTCCAAAGCCAAATTCTTTACGATCTGCAACATCCACGCCCGCGCATTCGTTCCCTTTTGATAGGTGTATGCCTTCTTCTTGATCTGCAAAAACGCCGTCTGCATCAAATCTTCCGCATCGCTCTTGTTGTTTACGTACGAATAGGCAAAGACATACACTCCCTTCGCCGTAGCTAAATACAGCTTCTCGAAGGCTTCGTTATCCCCCTCCGCCACTGCTGCCATCAGCTCGTCGAGCTTCTCTTTTTCCATTCCCTTCCCTCTCCGCTAATTAAACGTTGTAACCCGTTCGTTTATTGGTCGTTTCTCAAATTATTTTCGCTTTCGCTTTTTTTGTATCTTACGCCCTTTCCCTTCGGCATACGATCCGCGTTTCGCATCCCGCTCGTTCCCCCGCGCGCCTTCCTTTTTCGGGCTCGATTTCTTATCGGATATTGTCCTTTGCTTTGCCTTTCGCGCCTGCGCCTCCTCTTTTGTCGGCTTGATCAGACAATGCTCCCCGAATCCGATCAAATCCTCCCGACCCGCCTCGATCAGCGCCTCTTTCACGATCGCATAGTTCGTCTTTTTCCGATACTGCATCAACGCCCTTTGCATCATCTTCTCCCGCTTGCTCTTGGCAACATACACCGGCTCCATCGTATCCGGATCGATCCCCGTATAATACATGCAGGTCGATTTCGTGGATGGCGTCGGATAAAAATCCTGCACCTGCTCGGGCATGTATCCGATCGATTTCAAATACAGCGCCAAATTGATCGCGTCTTTCAATGTGCAGCCGGGATGCGACGAGATCAAATACGGCACCAAATATTGCTTCTTCTTCAACTGCGCATTGATCGCGTCAAATTTCTTTTTGAAATCCAGATAGACCGAAAAGGGCGGTTTGTTCATCTTTTGCAGTACCGCATCCGAAACATGCTCCGGCGCCACTTTGAGCTGGCCGCTGACGTGATGCTCGATCAGCTCGCGCAAAAATCGATCGGATGAATCATACAAAACGTAGTCGAAGCGTATCCCGGAACGGATAAAGACCTTTTTTACGCCCTCCAAATTTCGCAAGGTGCGCAGCAAATCCATGTATTCTTCGTGCGATACTTCCAACGAGGCGCACCGCTTCCATCCGATGCAGTTCTTCCCGGTACAGACTCCCTTCGTCCTTTGCTTCGAACACGCCGGATCGCGAAAATTCGCGGTCGGCCCGCCGACGTCGTGAATATATCCCTTGAAGTCCGGATCGTCTATGAGCTTTTTCGCCTCTTCCACTATACTTTGTTTGCTCCTCTTTTGTACGATCCTGCCCTGATGATAGGCGATCGCACAATAGTTGCAATTCCCGAAACACCCGCGCACTGAGGTCAACGAGAATTTGACCTCCTCGATCGCCGGCACCCCCTCGCGATACATCGGATGATACGTCCGCTCATAGGGCAACGCGTAAACGGCGTCCATCTCCTGCTCGCTCAACGGATATTGCATTTGATTTTGCACTATGTATTCTTCTCCGTGCTTCTGTATCAACGGCCTCGACGTAAACGGGTCGCTGTTCTTCGTCTGCTCGTTGAACGCCTGCACATATGCGCGCTTGTCCGAACGAACCTGCTCGTACGACGGACAAAACGACACCCGCCCGTTTTCAATTTCCTGCTTCAGTTTCTTGGAAAGATCTTCGTATCTCGCCCGATAGCATGTGCCGCGAACGTCGCGCAGCTTCCCCAGGGGGATCCCCTTGCGCATCGCTTCGCAAAGCTCCCGCAACGGCCTCTCACCCATGCCGTAGATCAAAAGATCCGCGCCGCTGCTTACCAGTATGCTCGGCAGTACGGCGTCCGCCCAGTAATCGTAGTGCGCAAATCTGCGCAGGGACGCCTCGATCCCGCCGATCACGATCGGACTGTCCGCAAACAACCGCTTCAGGTTCCGACAATAGACATCGACGCAGCGATCGGGCCGCTTTCCGGGCTTTCCGCCTTCGCTGTATACGTCGCGCGATCGACGGATCTTCGCTACCGTGTAATGATTGACCATGCTGTCCACCACTCCGCCCGTCACAAAAAAACCCAGTCTCGGCACCCCGAATCGCATATAATCCGCATCCGTCTGCGGCTGCGGCAACATCGCGACCCGAAATCCCTCGCGCTCCAGAATCCGCGACACGATCGCATGCCCGAACGATGGATGGTCCACATACGCTTCGCCGATCACATAAACAATATCCGCCTGCCCGTTCAATTCTTCTCGCGTTACCGGTAAAAACATTCTCTCCTCCCTTCAAATCCGCTTGTGTCCGCTCTCCTTTTCTTCCGACAACGGCCGAAACATCGTCACCCGCTCTCCGCGCTTGCTCGTTGCCGTTACCGTTTCCTGCCCGAAAATCCGCTCCGGCAGATCGCTCTGCGCAAATTCCGCCGCTGTCGCATCGAACACTTTGTCGCCGTTCTCCAAAACCACTATCCTGTCGGCAATCGCCAGCGCGTCGTTCAAATCGTGCATCGTAACCGCCAGCGCATATCCCTCCTCCCGCAACTGCCGTAAAATCGTATACACGCGGCTTCGATATTCCGTATCCAAACTCGCCGTCGGTTCGTCAAACAACAGCAACTTCGCATCCTGCGCAAGCACCATCGCCAAATACGCGAGCTGCCGCTCGCCCCCCGATAAGGTCTTTACCGCTTCGCTCGCCAATCGCTCCATATCCGTCAAACGCAGCGCCCTCTGCACGATCGCACGGTCCCGTTCGCTCAATTTTCCGCCAAATCCCAAATACGGGCTTCTGCCCATCTCGACAAGCTCGTCTACCCGAATGTGCAGCAGCGGCAACGACTGCGGCATCATCGCAATGCGGCGCGATCGCTCGGCCGCCTTCATCTCCTGCAAAGATCTGCCTTCCAGCCGAACCTCCCCGCCCGTCAAACGCCGAATCCCCGCTATACAGCGAAACAGCGTCGTCTTTCCGCTCCCGTTTTTCCCGAGAAGTACCGTTATTTCCCCCGATCGAACCCGAAAATCGATCCCCTTGAGAATCTCCTTCTTCCTGTGCGAATACCGAACCTGTCTGCATTCGATCGCCGCTTCCTCCCTCTGCCGTTTTTCTTCCTTCATACCCGCCTCCTGCGAAACAAGAGATACAGAAAAAAGGGCGCGCCCAATGCCGCCATTAAAATCCCCGCCGGCAACTCCGCAGGAGAAAACAGCGTTCGCGCAACAAGATCGGATAAAATCACCAGCGTCGCTCCGCTCACTACGCTCACCGGAATCAGCAGGCGTATATCGTGTCCCGCCAGGCGGCGCGCCATGTGCGGTACGATCAAACCCACAAATCCCAACAGCCCCGCAAACGATACCACCGCCCCGCACAGCGCGCTTGCCAGCGCCAGCGCGACAAATCGCAGCGGTTTGACCGCAACGCCTAACCCCATCGCCAAATCATCGCCCAAACACAGAACGTTCAGCTTGGGCGACAACAGCTCCGCCGCCAGAATCCCGACCAGGATCATGCTCCCCGGCACGATCAGCGCATCCGCGTAGATATCGCGGAATCCGCCCGCCGAAAACGCCGCGTACGACGGCAAAACGTCCGGATAAAGCTGCGAGAGCAGGGATATCCCCGCGTTAAACAGCGCCGCTACCGCCACGCCCGATAAGATTACTTTCGTGCGTATTCCGCGACCCGCCGAGGAAAAAGACATCCCCAACACGAGCAGCGTCGTAAACGCCGCCCCCGCAAACGCCATCGCGGGAAGCCAGGCATGCAGCATCGGAAAGACGCACATGCAGAGCATGACGGCAAATCCCGCCCCCGCATTGACCCCCATCACGCTCGGACTGCACAGATCGTTGTCCGTAGCCGTCTGCAACAACAGTCCCGCCACCGACAACCCTGCGCCAGCCAGCCCCGCCGCCAAAATCCGCGGCAGACGCAACTGCAACAAAATCAACCGTATTGAGGCGTCTCCATCCTCCGTAAACAGCGCCGATACGATTTCGGACAGCGAAAACCGTACGCTGCCAAACAGAAATCCCGCCATGACGCTGACCGCCAATATCCCCGTCAAAACGGGCAACAAAAGAATCGCCCGACCCCGCTTCATGCGCTCACCTTCGCTTCCGGATACAGGATGTCAAAGAGATAAGCGTACGCTTCTGCCCACTTCGCGTTCGGTTTATAATGAAACATCTCTTTGGGCAACCAATATACCTGCCCCGCTTTTACCGCAGAAACGCCCTGCCAGCCCGCTTGCGAAAAGACGCTTTCCATATACGACTTTGCAGCCGCTTCATCCCCCTGCGCCACCAGCAAAATGACGTCCGGCTGATGCAGAATGACCTGCTCCAACGACAGCGACTCCGATAACTGCTTGGCTTCGTCCGCTATATTGTCCGTTCCCAATTCCTCCAACATCTTGCCGACAAAATGATTTTCCGCAGTTTTGGCGCGCGTAGAGCCGGCGCCCGACCCCGCCCGCACAAACAAGACCGACAAAGGCTTCGGCCGACTCTCCGACTCCCGCTCTGCCGCCGCCAGCGTACTTCGGATCTGCTCGGCAACCGCTTCCCCGTAACTTTCATACGCCTGCGCATTTGCGTTGATCTGCGTAAATAATTTCAGCATCGCCAAATAGTCGGAAAAGGATTCTTCCCGAAATACCGCGCACGCTACCCCCATTTCGGTCAATCGCTTGCACGCCGCAACTTGCGCCGGCATGTCCGCAGACCCGATCACAAAATCCGGTTTCAACGCGACCAGACGCTCCGTATCGATGTTCATTCCCGCACCCGTATCGACAAGCGGCGTATCCGCATCGGCAAAGCCGCGCGTTATGCTGTCGCCGACCGTGATCGATACCCTGCCGCCGCTCATCGCCCATACCTGGGCATACGACGAAAAAAGAACGGCTACATTTTCAGGCGCATCCGTCAAGGATACCTCGTTTCCCGCCGAATCCGTAAACGAATACAGCGGTTGCGTCCCCGAACCGTTTCCGTTCTCCTGCTCCCAGCCTGCCGTACAGCCGACGACTGCCGTCATCTGCACGAGCAGCAACATTCCCATTATCAGCGCAATTCCTTTTCGCATACCTTTCTCCACGCATCAAGCCGAACGGAACGATTCCGTTCCGTTCGGCTTGCATTTTTATTCACGCGATGCTTTTAACGCCCTTGAACCGCTGCTCGGTATGGCAGATCTCTGTGTGTTGTCTTTGTTCGGCACCTCGCCGACCGTTTTATCCTTCCGACGGAATCCCTTAACAGGTCGCTCCGCCCTTTACCTGCTTTTTCATTGCACTCTCTTTATCGATTTTTCCGTGCAACAGCTTGTCTTCCACGTATTCAAACCCCAACCGCTCGATCGTGTCCGAAAACCGTTCGCCCGATATGCCCTCTTCTCGGAAAAATAAGATCGCGCGCTCCGCCAGTTCGATCACCTCTTCTTCGCTCGTAAACAGCTTCGAAAGCGCTCGCCCTTCCGCCACTTTTTTGCCCCATCTGCCGCCGATATACACCTTGTATCCGTACGTGCCCTCGTCGTTCGCATGGAACGGACATTTCGCGATGCAGCGCCCGCAATTATTGCATTTTTCCGCGTCGATCCGCAGTTTCCCGTCCTGCATGGCCGCCGCATGTACCGGACATGCCTTTTCTACCTGGCATACCTTGCACCCGCGGCATTTGGAAGGATCATACTCCGGCCTGCGCTGTCCGATGATCCCCAAATCGTTCAAATTCGGCTTGACGCAGTTGTTCGGACATCCGCCCACCGCCAACTTGAATTTGTGCGGCAGCGATACGTCGTGATACCCTACATAGAACAGCTCATGCAGCTTTTCGCTCAATGCAAACGTGTCGCATAATCCATACTGACAGGTCGTGCCCTTGCAGGATACGACCGGCCTCACTTTCGATCCCGTTCCGCCCGTCTCCAATCCGTTCGCCTGCAGATACGCAAACAGCTCCTCCAGATTTGCATGCGGCACGCCCTGTATCTCCAGCGTAAGGCGCGTCGTCATCGTAACTTCGCCCGACCCGAACTTCTCGGCGGCCTCCGCCACCGCTCTCTGCTCTTTGCTCGTCAATTTTCCGTTTCGCGTAATGACGCGGACGTTGAACCGATCGGGATATCGCTTGTCCTGCAGACACCCCAGACCCTTTACGCGCTTTATCTCTTCCGGCGGCAACGTTCCCGCAAATTTTACCTTCACGCGGTTGAACGTCATCCCGCCTTCCAACACCTTCGTATTCGTATATCCGTAAAATTTGAGTCGGTTTTGCAGAAAATACCCCCGCTTGCCCCTCGCACAGACCAGCAAAAGTTTCTCTTCCTTCCCGATCCCTTCCAGCGGCCCGTTCACGGCGCCCAGATTGATCCACTTCGCGCCAGGGATTCCCGCTTCCGGCAATACGTCGATCACTCTGTATTCCTTCGCCGCCCCCTTCGCATATTCCGCCGGCGTGATCGTCTCAAATTCGCCGCTCAATTTGTTTTCCAATATATAGCACGCCTGCACAAACGGATGTATCGCCGTGGAAAACGGAGGCGCATACGCATAGTCCAGTGTGTCAAAATCCTCCAGCTTCATCCCGCTCGCTATGCCCGTTACCGCAATGTCGACCATCTTGTCGACGGCTCCCGCCCCGATCACCTGGATCCCCAACAGCCGATGCGTCTGCTTGTCCGCTATCAGCTTTGTGGCAAAAAACGACCCGTCCGGATAATAGTGCGCTTTGTCGTCCGTAATACATACTACCGTTTCCGCATCATAGCCTTCCGCCTTCGCCTGTGCTTCCGTAAATCCCGTCCTTCCGGCATTGAGCTGCGGCAAAAGCTTCACGACCCCCGTACCCAACGCGCCTTTGTAAACGCTCTCTTTCCCGGCTATCCCCTTTGCCATCGAACGCGCCGCTATGTTCGCCGTCGATCCCATCGCCGACCACATCGCCTTCCCGCTCTGCATGTTGCGCACCATCGCACAGTCCCCGACCGCATATACGTCGGCTATGTTCGTCCGCATGTGCTCGTCCGTAACGATCGCGCCCTTGACCATGTTCAGTTCCGTGTTCCGCAAAAATTCCGTCGCCGGCCGTATCCCGATCGCCAATACCACGACGTCCGCCTTGATCGCTCCGCTGTCCGTTTCAATGCCTTCCGCCCTCTCCGCGCCCAGAACGGATACGATCTTTGTGTCGGTTCGGATTCGCATTCCCTCCTCTTGCAGGCGACGCCGCGCATACTCCGCCATCTCTTCGTCAAACGCGTTGGGCATGATCTGATTCGCCGCGTCCACGATCGTAACTTCCAGACCGAGCGCCTTCAGATTTTCCGCTATCTCCAAACCGATAAATCCCGCTCCCGCTATCACCGCGCTCTTGCAGGCATTTTTGCGCACATACTCCTGCAAACCGGTCGCATCGTCCGGCGTACGCATGCAGTATACCCCGCGCAATCCCTTTCCCGCCATGTCCGGAATAAACGGAACCGCTCCCGTCGCGATCACCAATTTGTCATAGGATTCCTCCATGACATCGCCGCCGCGCCTGGCCGTTACTCGCTTCGCCGCAAAATCCGCCGCCACTACTTCCGTTCCCGTAACCACCTCGACGCCCGTCAGTCCCTTGTATTTCAGCGGCGTGTTGACGATCAGCTCATCGCGAGATTCGATCAACCCTCCGACATAATAGGGCAATCCGCACCCCGCATACGATATGTCTGCGCTTTTTGTCAAAATCTTGACTTCGTATGCTCGATTTTCACGCTTTAATTTCGCCGCAGCTTTCGTTCCGGCCGCTACCCCGCCAATGATCAGAATTTTCATCGCCTAGCTCCGTTTTGTTTTTCTTACGAAACAGTATAGCATACTTCCTTGCACAAGTAAAGTCCTTGCAGAAAATAACATGTGTCTTCGTTCTTTCCCTTCTATCCTGCGCCGCCTCTCCGCTTCCCCGCCGCAATCTCTTTTTTGCGCTGCGGTTCACACTTCCGAAGCAAGCGCCATACTATGACAATATGGAAAAAGAATATGACAGGCTGAAAGCCTATCTCTATGCAAAGCGGTGGGCATTCGGAAGAAATCCGGCTTATTTCAATTTTGATCGCTTGGGCGGAGACTGCACCAACTTTATATCGCAATGTCTCTTCGCCGGCAGCGGCGTGATGAACTACACGCCGATCTTCGGATGGTTTTATAAAAACGCAGACGATCGGACGGCTTCCTGGACGGGCGTCGAATATCTGTTCCGCTTTTTAACGGAAAACACCGGCCCCGGCCCGTTTGCCCGTCCGACCGATCAATCCAAACTGAAAATCGGCGACGTCATTCAGCTCGGCCGCGACAACGACGACTTCTACCATTCCCTCCTTGTCTGCGGGTTTCGCCGCGGATATCCGCTCGTTGCCGCCCACTCGATGGATGCCTTTTTGCGACCGCTCTATACCTATTCCTACGAGAAGGCACGCTTTCTGCATATCGTCGGCGTACGCCTGCCGGATCAGCCGCGCTGACCTGCCAAAAAAATGCAAAAACGGACGCCGCGCAAACAATTTGCGCGGCGTCCGTTGCCTGTATCCGACAAAATCTTTTATACGTTGTTCAAATTTTTATCCGCCGCGATTTTTCTGCGCGTTTCGCGCTCCGAAAAAAAGCGAGCGGGCGGTTCATTCTTCGGCGTCAGAACGACGCGCGCTTTCGATCACGCCGCCGCCCAAGCACCGTTTCCCCGCATAAAATACGGCGTACTGCCCGGGCGTTACCGCACGCTGCGGCTGCTCAAATACGACTGTTGCGCAGTCCTCTCCGCTGCGGCGTACGCGCACGGCCTGTTCGCTCTGCCGATATCGAAATTTGGCCGTGCAGGCAAATTCTTCCTCCTGCGGACAACCCGGTATCCAGTTGATGCCCGTCACGCTGCATGACGTCGAATACAATCTGCTCTCGTCGCCGTGCGCTACGTACAGAATATTGTTCGCCATGTCTTTATCGATGACAAACCATCTGCCGCCCTCTTCGCCTTGCAGACCTCCCAAATTCAGACCGCGGCGCTGCCCCAACGTGTAGTACATCAGGCCGATATGCTCTCCCACTACGCGCCCGTCGTACGTCATCATCTTCCCCGGCTTCGCGGGAAGGTATCCCCGTAAAAAATTTCGGAAATTCCTCTCGCCTATGAAACAGATCCCCGTGCTGTCCTTTTTTTCCGCCGTGACAAGCCCCGCTCGCTCCGCTATCGCCCGAACTTGCGGCTTCTTCAATTTCCCCAACGGAAACAGCACGTTCGAAAACTGATCCTGCGTTACCTGATTCAAAAAATACGTCTGATCTTTGTTCGGATCCGCCGCCTTCAAAAGATAATGCCGACCGCCTTCGTGCAGAATGTCGCAATAATGCCCCGTCGCTATGTAGTCCGCTCCCAATGCCATGGCGTATTCCTTGAAAGGTCCGAATTTGATCTCCCGATTGCATAAAACGTCCGGATTCGGCGTCCTGCCCGCTTCGTATTCGCGCAAAAAATACGAAAATACTCGCTCCGCATATTGCTTGGAAAAATTGACTGTGTAATACGGAATCCCGATCGCGTTGCATACGCGCTTGACGTCCTCGTAATCCGCCTCCGCCGTGCAACAGCCGTTTTCTCCCTCTTCTTCCCAATTTACCATGTACAGCCCGATCACCCGATATCCCTGTTCCCTCAACAACAGCGCCGCTACCGAACTGTCTACTCCGCCGCTCATCCCGACGACTACCGTCTTTTTCTCGTCCAACAAAACTCTCGCTCCCTTCCGCTCACGCTCTGAACATTCTCCCTGCGCCAAACATCAATTGCAGCGATTTCATCCTTGAAATCGCTGCATTTGCGCTTTGATCATACCTTGTGTCTGCCTGTATCCTCTCTCGCCAACGCTCGTGCAGCGTTGCGCTTAATCCTTCAGATGCGAAATATACGTCAGCGCACACTCCACACAGCCGTCTACACCGATCAATCCGCTATCCAGACATAAATGATGATTTTCCGCCATACCCCACTTTTGATCGGTATAGTATTCATAATATTTCTTGCGCTTTTTATCCGTTGCCTTTACGTGCTCTTCCATCTTTTCCGCCGGAACGTCCAGATCCATCGACAACTTCCGCTCGACTCGCTTTTGCAGCGGCGCATGAATGTATATCTTGATACTGTCCTCCACGATCACGTCCGAACAGCGGCCGATCAATACGCACGGGCCTTCCTGCGCCAACCGCTTGATCAGATTCGACTGCGCAATGTAAATTTGATCGGTCATCGGCATCTGATAGTACGAATACAGCGTTCTCGAAAACAGTCCCGGCGCACTCTCTTCGTAATGCTTCATAAACTCCGGCGACAAATTGCTGTCCTCCGCAGCCATCGAAATCAAATCTTTGTCATAACAAGGTATCTTTAACGCATGCGCCAGCTTTATGCCAAATTCCCTTCCGCCGCTTCCGAATTGGCGGCTTACCGTAATAACTTTATTCATCGCACCCCTCCTTGCATTGCCGTCTTGCAATACCTCTATATATTTATTAAACCGCAAATCTGCCGTTTTGTCAATACTTCCGCCGAAATTTGTGTACGTTTACGCCGTTTTTTCTTGCGCGATCAAACCTCCCTCGCCCCTCCGACGCTCGGCTTTATGCCAAAAACAACCACACATAATATCCGACAAAACCCGCCAATAAAATACATCCGCTCACTTTTCCCAGCTTGTTGCCCCTCACCAACGACAACAGATACAACAAGATCGCCGCCGCAAGCGCAACGATCGCATCGATCAGATTTGCCGCCGTAAACGTCAGCGGATAAACCAGCGACGCCACACCCGCTACTATATAAATGTTGAATATATTGCTTCCGATAATATTGCCGACCGCAATATCCGTCTCTCCTTTTGCCGCCGCTACCACAGACGTCACCAATTCCGGCAACGACGTACCGACGGCTACGATCGTCAGTCCGATAATGCGCTCGGAAAGCCCTGCCGCTTGCGCGATCGACTTCGCCGCATTGACGAGCAACGTGCCGCCTCCCACGACCATCGCCAGTCCGATCAGCAACAGCAGGATCAAAAACCACGTCTTTTCGCTCATCCGCTCCTTCCATCGCGCAAATGGATTCTTCTTTTCTTCGCGCTCCGCTTCGCTTGCGCCTTCCGCGACGTTTTCCGCCTCTGTCTGCTTCGATTCGGACAGTTCCTCTCCCCGCAGCATTCCCCTTTGCTTTCGGATCGCATCGTAAAACAAGATCGCCATGTACCCCGAAAAGACGACCAGCAGTATCAATCCGTCGTACCACGCCAGCGCACGGCCGCCCCATCCCAATGCGATCAGCAACACGCTCGCAATCAATAAAACGGGAAAATCCAGTTTTAAGGAGATCTTTTGCACGGGCAACGTATGCACCAAAGCCGATACGCCCAAAATCAGCAGAATATTGGCTATGTTGCTGCCGACAACATTCCCGATCGATATGTCCGTCGAATGCTTGATCGCCGACGTTACCGAGACCGCCAATTCCGGCGCGCTCGTCCCGAACGCGACGATCGTAAGGCCGATGATCAACGGAGAGATGCGACACTTTTTCGCGATCCCCGCACCGCCGTCTACAAACCAATCCGCTCCGTATACCAACAATCCCAATCCCACGAACAGCAGGACTACCTGTAATGCTATCATGTCTTTCTTCCTATGTATGAATTTTTCCCGCTTTCTGATTTTTCAAACGGTTGCTCTTTTCTCTGCCGTTCCCGCTTTCGTTCCGCCCGCAGCGATTCCCTCGATCGGTATCTCGCACATTTGCGCTTCGCAATCGAACAGGCGCACCTGCCGGATGCGCCTGTTCTCAATTATGCCTGCTCAAATTGATCTTTGCCTACTCCGCAGAGCGGACAAGTAAAATCTTCGGGAATATCCTCCCACTTGGTCCCTGCCGCGATTCCGTTATCGGGATCGCCCGTCGCTTCGTCATATTCGTAGCCGCATACGCTGCATACATACTTTGCCATAACCATTCTTCTCCTTGCATTATTCGGTTATTTTATTATAGCAGAAATTTTAATAATTTCAAGCCTTTCGATAAAATTTTTCAATTCGTTCCGGTCGAACCGAATCCGCCCTCTCCGCGTACCGTTTCCGACAACTCTTCCGCCTCTTCGTATTCGGCATATACGTACGGAACAATCACCAGCTGCGCGATCCGCTCGTACGGCTCTATGCTCTGCTCGTATTTCGTATGATTGTGCAGCGCCACCCGTATCTCGCCGCGATAATCGCTGTCGATCACCCCGACCTTGTTCGCCGGAGCCAGCCCTTTCTTCGTCGCAAGTCCGCTCCTGGCATAAATCAAACCGACATACCCTTCCGGAATCTCTGCCGCCAATCCGGTATGCACGATCGCCGTTTCGTTTGACCCGATCCGCACCGCATGCTCCGTGAGCGCGTACAGATCCGCCCCCGCCGCATAGGCGCTCCCATACGCGGGCAACTTCGCTTCCGGCAACAACTTCTTGATGCGCAGTTTTATTTTTTGCATAATTTCCCCCTTTATACATTTATTTCGTTCAATAGTTTCCGTCTCTCCACAACTGCGTCCGCCCTTCGCGCAACGTCCGCGGCAGATCGATGATCCGCTGATTCGACGACCCGCGAAATTTCAGCTTCAAGTCCTTCTTCTCTTCAATAAATTCCCCGTCGACCAGTACGTCGATCCGAGAAAGCATCGCATCGGTCGCTTCACAATACGCCCTGCCGCCCGCACACAGATCCCGCTCCAGCGTATACCCCGTATAACACCAGACCGTCTTTTGCGGAAATCGCTCGCGCACACGCTCCAATAACCCCACCAGCACCCGCTGGTTGCTCGGCTCGAACGGCTCTCCGCCCAGCAGAGACAATCCCGCTATATACGCATGATCCAACGCCCGCAAAATCTCGTCTTCCGTTTCTGCCGTATAGATGCGACCGTATGAAAAATCCCACGCCTCCGCATTGAAACATCCCTTGCACCGATGCGTGCATCCGCTCACAAACAACGATACCCGCACCCCCACTCCGTTCGCTACATCGTGCTTTTTCAGATTGGCAAAATTCATATGCTCCCTCAATAAAACGGCCTGCCGACCTCTTCACGCAAGCTGCGCGCGCTTATAAGTGCAGAACGCGCGCTTTGATCTCCTTCGTCTTGCCCAGATTCCAAAAATTCTCGCCCAAATATCCGCACGTGCGCCGCGTTACGTTCATTTTCTTATGATCCTTGTTGTGACAGTTGGGGCATTCCCATTCGTTATCGTCGTTGATGATGATCTCCCCGTCAAATCCGCATACATGACAATAGTCGCTCTTCGTGTTGAATTCCGCATACTGGATATTGTCATAGATAAACTTCACGACCTCCTGCATCGCTTCCAGATTGTTCTGCATATTCGGTATCTCGACATACGAAATACATCCGCCCGAAGAAATCTTCTGGAATTGCGCTTCAAAGGAGAATTTCGTAAACGCATCGATCGTTTCGCGCACGTCTACGTGATAGGAATTGGTGTAATACCCCTTGTCGGTTACGTCTTCTATCGTTCCGAACCGCTCTTTGTCGATGCGCGCAAAACGATAACACAGCGATTCCGCCGGCGTCCCGTACAGGGCAAATCCCAATCCCGTCTCGCGCTTCCATTCGTCCGTTTTGTCGCGCATGTGCTGCATCACGCGCACCGCAAAGGCTTCCCCTTCCGCATCCGTCTGCGATACGCCCTTCATCAGCTTGGTGACTTCATACAATCCGATGTAGCCGAGCGACAGCGTGGAATACCCGTTCATCAGCAGTTTATCGATCACCTCGCCCTTTTCCAGCCGCGCAATCGCTCCGTATTGCCAATGAATGGGACTCACATCCGACTTCGTGCCCAACAACGCGCGATGCCTGCACAGCAGCGCCTCGCGGCACAATTCCAACCGCTCGTCAAACAGCGCCCAGAACTTCTCTTCGTCGCCCTTCGCCAAAATACCGATCTGCGGTAAATTGATGGATACGACGCCCTGGTTGAACCGCCCTTCAAATTTATAGTTTCCGTTTTCATCCTTCCAGGGCGAAAGGAAGGAACGGCATCCCATCGGACTGAATACGTTTCCCTCATAGATCTCGCGCATTTTTTTCGCGGAAATATAATCGGGATACAGGCGCTTTGCCGAACACTTTACGGCAAATTCCGTAATATAATCGTACTTCCCGCCCTTGAGCGCGTTGATCTCGTCCAACACATAGACAAGTTTCGGAAACGCCGGCGTCACATACACGCCCTTTTCGTTTTTGATCCCTTCGTAACGCTGCCGCAATATTTCCATCACGATCTGCGCGTTTTCTTCCAAATATTCGTCGTCCTTGTCCAGATACAAAAACAACGTAACAAACGGCGACTGCCCGTTCGTCGTCATCAATGTGTTGATCTGGTACTGTATGGTCTGCACGCCGCTGCGCAGCTCATCCTGGATCCGATCGTCCACAAGCTTCTCGACTTCTTCCTCCGACAACTCGGGACAAGCCTGCCGAAAATGATTCTCGAATTTATCGCGGCTCTTGCGCAGATATTTCCCCAAATGCCGAATGTCCACCGACTGCCCGCCATACTGCGAACACGCCACCGCCGCAATGATCTGCGTGACCACCGTGCAGGCAACTTGAAAACTCTTCGGACTCTCGATCAGCTTCCCGTTCATGACCGTACCGTTGTCCAGCATGTCGCCGATATTGATCAGACAACAGTTGAAAATCGGCTGCACAAAATAATCGGCGTCGTGAAAATGCAGAACCCCCTCGTCGTGCGCCTTGGAAATCTTCTCCGGCAACAGGATCCGCCTCGTCAAATCCTTCGAGACCTCGCCCGCTATCAGATCGCGCTGCGTCGCCGCCGCCAATGCGTTCTTGTTGGAATTTTCTTCCATTACGTCCTTGTTCGAATTGTGTATAAGACTCAAGATCGCTTCATCCGTCGTGTTCGCCTTGCGCACAAGCGCACGATTGTATCGGTAAATAATATACGTCTTGGCAAGCGCATAATGCCCTTGCTCCATCAGCTTTTCTTCAATGCTGTCCTGTATATCTTCCACCAGCATCCGCTTCTTTCTCTTCCCTTCGATAGACGAGAGAATCGCCTCGATCTCCTCCCCCGTTGCTCGCTCGGACTCCGCCATCTCTGCATTCGCTTTCCCGATCGCCTTAATGATTTTTGCCCTGTCGTATTCGACTACCGTTCCGTCCCTCTTGATTACCTGCATATGGCTTACCCCTCGTTTTTATCCTTTCTTATTATACCACCTTTGCAAAAAAAAACTGCCGCATTTGCAACAGTTCATGAATCAACACTATATCTTGTATAGTTTGCGCGCTTATCGCTTCAATATGTAGAATTTTGCACAGGTCTGCCGCCCTTTTCCTCCCATACCCCCGCGCCGACTTTCAAACCTTTCCGCTCGCCTACGATCGCCTTCCCATCACTCCAAACGGCAATATGCTCTCCGCCTTTGCCTCGATAACTATCGAGAGCGGATCGTTCTGCACCACGCGCAGCGTGACGTCTCCCGTCAGACAAAAATATTCCCCGAGTGTGCGCGCCACGTCTTTGGCTATGACCGCACGGCATTCTTCGGTGAGCGGCTGCGTTTCCCGTTCCAATACCTGTCTCGTGCGAAGCGCATTCTCCCGCAATTTTCGCATGAAATCACCTGCCTTTCCTGATATTCTTTTCAATGTTGCACACCCTAACCGTATGAAAAAGACCTACTCCCGCAACCATATGCTCTATGATCTGGCAATCGTCTTTTTTATCCTTTCCCTGCTGGGTTGGTGCGCGGAAACGCTGTACTTTTTACTGCGCTGGCACTGCCTGGAAGATCGAGGATTTCTGACCTTGCCCTTTTGTACAATCTATGGCAGCGCCGTCTTGCTCGTCTACGGCTTGCTCGGTACGCCGCGCGGCGGTCGCTTGTCCGCCCTTTTCAGCCGCGCCGCACAACTGAACGCCTTTTCGAAAATACCGGCAACCCTCGCCCTCTTCGGCCTGTATTTCCTCTTGGCCAGCATCCCGCCCGCCCTCGTCGAACTGGTCGTAGGCATCGCCTTTTCCGACGGTCTGGGATTGACCCTGTGGGATTACGGTTACCACTCCTTTCAGCTGTTCGGGAGCATCTGCCTGAGCCAAACGCTGCTCTGGGGCGCATTGCTGACGCTCGGCATGTCTACCGTTTGGGATCCGCTTCTCGCGCTCGTACAGGCGATCCCTCTCTCCGCCAAAAAGACGGCCGCGATCGCCCTGTCGCTCGGCCTCGCGATCGATTTTTGCATCAATTTGCTTTGCCTGCTCTCGTACGGACATACCGTCGCATTGTTTTAACGATCGCCCCGCTTTAGAGCGTCTTTTTCAAGGAGCGCCGTATGCTGCCCCAAAATCCGTCGTATTTCCCGGTTACGTTGTACATCTTTCGCGTTCCGTTCGCTATGTTGCCTGCCAGAATTTTGAACGCTTTTTGCGCACTTCCCTGTCGCTCCCCCAAAAAGATGCCGTCTTCCTGCGGGATGATCCCGATGAGCGGCAGCTTTAACACCTCCGCAATCTCAAGCGGCGACAAGATCTCTCCGTCCGCGATCAAATCCCCCCGCGCCATATTGACGACCAGATCGATGCTCTTTAACCGATAGCTTTTTAAGACGGATATGACCTTGTCCGCATCGCGCAGCGACGATACGTGCGGCGTCGTGACCACCAACGCCTCTTCCGCAGATGCGACCGCCCGATGAAAACCACCCCCGATCCCCGCCGGACAATCGATCAGGATATAATCGTAACGGGGCGCCAACGTATCCAGTATCAGCCGCACCGCCTGCGGCGATATGTATTTGTTCGGATCGGTGTGATTGGACGCCAATACGCTCAAATTGACAAATTCCGGATGCCGCACGAGCGCCTGCGCTGCCCGACATCTCCCCTCGATCACATCGACGATATCATAGGTTACGCTCTCTTCCAGCCCGCAGACTACGTCGATATTGTTGAGTCCGAAATCGGTATCCGCCAGAATGACGCGTTCGCCCATTGACGCCAGCCGCATCCCGAGCTCGACCGTCACCG
>CALVYJ010000005.1 GCA_944372075.1 uncultured Clostridia bacterium
ATCGAGGAGGCGTACGAACTGGTCGATGCGATCGACAGCAAGGACGATTCCAAGATTTTGGAGGAGACGGGGGACGTTTTGATGCAGGGCGCGTTTCATGCGATCATGGGGCAGGAGCGCGGGGCGTTTACGGCGGACGACGTCTTGAGCGAGGTCTGCCGAAAGCTGATTTTCCGTCATTCGCACATATTCGGGAAGGATAAGGCGACGGACGAGACGAGCGCGTTGTCGGTATGGGAGAAGAACAAGCAGACGGAGAAGGGGCAGAATACGGGAGCGGAGTCGTTGCGAGACGTACCGGTTGTCTTGCCGGCGCTGATGCGGGCGCAGAAGGTGGCCAAGCGCGCCGCGAAGTACGGATATGATTTTCAGACGGTGGAAGAGGCTTCGAAGAAGGTAGGCGAGGAGCTGGAAGAGCTGTTGGCAGCCGTTGCCGGGAAAAAGGAAGGGGAAATTGCGGAAGAGGTAGGCGATCTGTTGTTTTCGGCGGCGAACGTAGGGCGATTGGCGGGAGCGGACTGCGAGGAGAGCCTGAAGGCGAGTACGCAGAAGTTTATCGAACGTTTTTGCAGGACGGAAGAGCTGATCGGGCAAGACGGCAAGCGCATGCAGGATTTAGACGCAGAAAGTTTGTGGGCGTATTACGAAAGGGCGAAGCGGGCGTATGAAAAGGACGGTTGAGCCGGGAGATCCCGTAAAGATCGGGCAATGGCAGGCGCGCAACAATGTATTTTGCGCGCCGCTGGCGGGGTACACGGATTTTGCGTTTCGAAAGCAATGCTACCGATTCGGAGCGGGGCTTTGCTTTACGGAGATGGTGAGTGCGAAGGGGTTGTTGTACAACAACGCGGCGACGAAGATTTTGCTGCATCGGTATCCGGGGGAAAGGGATACGGCGGCGCAGCTGTTCGGGAGCGATCCGCAGATTTTGCGCGAGGCATGCGAAAGCGAGAATCTGCGGGAGTATGAGATGATCGACCTGAACATGGGCTGTCCGGTGCCGAAGGTATTTAAGAACGGCGAGGGCAGCGCTCTGTTGGGGGATTTTGCGCTTGCGGAGCGCATCATAGCCGCCTGTAAGAAGAGCGGGAAGAGGGTCAGCGTAAAATTTCGGATCGGGCTCAAGCGCGGCGACGCGATGGCGTCGGAATTTGCGAAGCTGTGCGAGGGAGCGGGTGCGGACATGATCACCGTACACGGCAGGACGCGCGACATGTATTATGCCGGGGAGCCGGACTTTGCGCAGATTGCGGCGGCGAAGAGTGCGGTATCCATTCCGGTGATAGCCAACGGCGGCATTTTCACGCGCGCGGACGCGCAGGCGATGCTGGAGCGGACGGGCGCGGACGGCGTGATGTTGGCGCGAGCGGCGATGTACGATCCGCACGTATTTTCGGAGGTATTGGGACTTTCGGGCGAATGGGACGTTGCCCGAACGGTGCGCGAGCAGATAGCGGACATGCTGCCCGTATACGGAGAGAAGTTCACGCTGGTGCAGATGCGCAAGATGGCGGCGTTTTATCTGCGCGGAAGAAGGGGCAGCGCGCAATATCGCGGCAGGCTGTTTTCGTGCGGGACGCTGGAAGAATTGGATGCGTTGCTCGATGAGATTTTTGCGGCGGAAGAGAAGGGCGCGGGCGGGGAGAAATGTGCGCGGAACGATTGACAGGGAAGCGCGAAAGATGGTAAACTAAAGCGGATGGAAATTGGCGGAATTGACGTAAAACGTCCGGGCAACGCCGGATACAAAACAATGGTGCGGCGGTACAGCGGAAGGGGCTCGGAGCGGTTCTGGGAGCTGGATTTTGTGCGCGGTATCTGCGTGATGCTGATGGTGTTTGATCACATCATGTACAGTTTATACGGTGTGTTGCCGTCGATCAATTCGTTGCTTGGAACGGACTTTTTGTCCTGGATGCAGAAATACGCGGTGCAATATTGGACGTGGGACGTGCGCAACAACGTGCGACTGGTCGTGATCAGCACATTTTTCATTCTGTGCGGGATCAGCTGTACGCTCACGCGCGGGAATGTGCGGCGATTCATTCCGCTTGCCCTGGTTGCCGCCGGCATCACCTGCGTGACGTCGGCTCTGGACGGATTTATTTACGACTCCACGGTCAATTTCGGCGTCCTGCATATGTTGGCGACGTCGATCCTGTTGTTTGCCGTTTTGGATGAAGCGGCGCAGGCAATCGGCTCGATGCTCGGTAAAGGCAGGCGAAGCCGCATCGCGCGCGAAGCTCTGCGCTATTTTCCCGCCGCTGTGGGCGTCGTTTGGCTCGTTTGGCTGTTCAACGGGTATGCGGAGTTTGTCCAAATCCAGGGCAAGTGGCAGATCGTGTCGCTCTTTGGTGCGGAAGGCGCATCGCATACGGAAAAAGTCATCTGCTCGATTTTGCTGTATGTGCGGAACTTTTCGTTCAGTCCGGGGGATTATTTCCCGATCTTGCCGTGGTCGGCGCTGGTTCTTGCGGGCAGCGCGATCGGCCGCTGCATCTATCATACTTCGGCAAAATATACCTTCAGCCGCCTGAACGGGGCGTGGAACGCGCCCGTATGCAAGATCGGCAGACACGCCGCGATCATTTATATCCTGCATATGCTGGTCGTGCCGCTGTATATGGCGCTGGGCGCCTGCGTCAGCATGCTGTTTTAAGCTACGCTGCAGGAATTGAGATCTTCCCCTTAGCGACAGAGCGGAAGAAAACGCGATTTTGGCGGCGAGTTCGCCGATCGAAACATGCCGCATTCAATAAAATTTCAAAGGAAGAACTATGAAGTCATTGCCTGAAACCTGTTCGATGTACGAAGCGATCCTGTGCAATATCTCGGAAAGCACCGTTCGAACGGCGATCTCTTATTACGGAAAGAAATATACGTTTGATACGGTTTTGCGCCTGATCGATCGGCTTGCAGACAACTTGGCTGCGGAATTTCAGATCGGGAAGGGGGACGCGGTCACGCTGTGCATGCCCAACTCGCCGGCGGCGCTGTTGTTGTTTTATGCGGCGAACAAGCTGGGAGCGATCGTCAATTTGGTGCATCCGTTTTTGCCGCCGGATAAGCTCAAAGAGAGCGTAGAGAAGACGAACAGCAAGTTGTTGCTCATATACGATCTGTATGCTTGCGGCGCGTACGATTTCGGCGTGACAACGCTGGTGAGCGACAGCTCTTATTTTATGGGGATTGCCGCGAAGGCATATTACCGATGCACGAATCGGCGGAAGGCGATCGGGTATATACCGTTTGAGCGGTATATCCGCGACCGCAAGAACGCGCACGTAACGGCGGCGAAGTTTGCCGACGATGAGGCGGCGGTGTATTTGGCGAGCGGCGGAACGACGGGCGAACCCAAGATCATCGTGCATAACAACCGCGTATTCAACGTGCTGTGCGCAAAGGCGGAGGAGTTTTTGAGCCTGCCGATCGGCGAATACAGTGCGCTGTACAATGTCTTGCCTATTTTTCACGGATTCGGGCTGTGCATCAATATGCACATGTGCATGCTGATGCGCAGAACGAACATAATGTGCATCAAGTTTCAAGCCGAGAGGAGCGCCAAGCAGATCGTAAAGGAGCGGGCGAACATTCTCACGGGCGTGCCGACGATGTTTTTGAAGCTGATGCAGGAGAAAGCGTTTACGGAGGCAGATCTTTCGCAAATCAAGGACGTGTACGTCGGCGGAGACAGCGTTCCGCAGACCCTGATCGACGAATTCAATGCGGTTTTGAAGCGCGGCGGGAGCAGCGCGCGCATGTATGTAGGGTACGGTCTTACGGAAACGGTGACGGTATGTCTTGTCAACACGCGGGCGCATTATCGGGAAAATTCGATCGGGTATCCGCTGTCCAACACGGCGGTAAAAATTTTCGACGGGAAAAGGGAGTTGCCGCCCGGCTCGGTCGGGGAAATTTATCTGGACAGCGATCAATTTATGCTTGGGTATTTGCACGAAGAGCATTCGCCCTTTGAAACGATCGGTTCGGTGCGCTGGCTCAAGACGGGCGACTACGGGTATGTGGACGAGGACGGTTTTCTGTATTTCAAGCAGCGGATCAAGAACATGATCAAGGTGAGCGGCGTTCCGGTGTATCCTTCGGAGATCGAGGCGGTAGCGCAGCAGGTTCTGGGGGTTGCGAAGGTCTGCGCGGTGGGCGTTCCCGACGCCGTAAAGGGGCAGGTGGTGCGCCTGTTTGTCGAGCCGGTTGCCGGCGCCGATCGCGCCGCGTGCGAGCGGCAGATCTTGGAGGAATGCCGCCGAAAGCTGATCGCGTACGCCGTGCCGAAAGAGATCGTGTTTGAAGACCGTCTGCCCGTGAGCATGATCGGGAAAATCGATCGGAAAGTGTTGGAATCGAGATAGCGTCTGTCAAATTTGAAAAATATAAGCGGGCTCGTTTTTTGACAAAACAAAGGCAGCCTCGTGAAAATTTGTTGGACAGAATATTGACAACGTTTATAGAATATGATAAAATAGATTCGATAGCAAAAAAGCAGGAGAGAGACATGTTTTGCAGATTTTGTGGCAAAGAATTGCCGGAAAATGCTGAATACTGTACCGCATGCGGAAAAGCCGTACACGGGAATGCGGTCCCCGGAAACGGGCAGAACGGATACTATTCTCAAAATGGGGCGCCGTACGCAAATCCGGATGATTATCCGAATGCCGGTTGGGCGGTTTTGGGATTCTTTTTTCCGTTGATCGGGTTGATCCTGTATTTGGTATGGCAGCGGGATTATCCGAACCGTGCAAAGATGTGCGGGAAGGGCGCGTTGATCTGTGTCATCGTCGATGCCGCTCTGATAATTTTGCTGTGCGTGTTTCTGGTTTTGATCGGTTTTATCGCCGCGCTGTCGTCGACCGTTGCGGCAGCAGTTGCAATTTAGCGTGCGGATGGGAGAGGCGAAAGTGTTTTGCAGAAATTGTGGACAGAAGATAGAGGACGACGCGAAATTTTGTCCGATATGCGGATCGAAGCAGGAGGAGGAAGGTTTTTCTGCGCCCGATCGAAAAGAGAGCTGCCGGAGCGTGTATGACTCGTCCAGCGACGGATATGCGTTTTTGTGTTTCTTGTTTCCGATCATCGGACTGCTGTTGTTTTTGGTGTGGAAAGACATGTATCCGCTGCGCGCGAGATCGTGCGGCAAAGGTGCGATTGCAGGGGTCATCACCGCGATCGTCGTGTCTATTTTATGGAGTCTGATCGTTTTTTTGGCGAGAGGATTCAAAACTTGATTCGAAGCAACTGTAATTTGTCATTTTAGCGGAGACGTTTTTGCGTGGCCGTTGAATAAAAAAATGGTTTTTGAGGGAGGATTGAAAAAGTGTTTTGTAAGAATTGCGGACAGCAAATGGACGACAATGCGACGTTTTGTCCGGCATGCGGAGCGAATCAGACGCAGGATATGCCGCCGGTCAACAATTAAAGACCCGTTGCGCCGCAAGCAAACGATGCGCCCAGCGGCGGATTTGCTTTCTTGTGCTTCTTGTTCCCAATCGTCGGCTTGATTTTGTACCTGGTATGGAAAGACTCCATGCCTATGCGCGCGAGATCGTGCGGAAAGGGCGCGATCATCGGCGTTATCGTCAGCGTCGTCGTCTCCATTCTGTGGGGCGTGATCGTCGCATTGGTAGTCGGAAACAGCGTCGTGTATTATTGATCGATTTGCACGTGTAGAAAATTATAGTTTTTTTAAGACGGCGCGCCGAAATCGGCGCGCCGTTTCTTGCTCGGCAGAAAGTCTGCGCCCAATCGCCGCTCTTTGTCGAAAAATTCCTTTGAAAAATAAAAAAGAGCCGTCCTTTGCAGTTTTGCAAAGGACGGCTCTTTTGCAATATGCAGCGGAGATCGAAGCGCCGCGCAAACGCATTTGCGCGGCGCTTCGGCTTTACGGCGATCGGTTGGAGGACGGCCTTAAAGGCAGGCGATTTTATTGAAGAATTTACGGAGAAAGGCGAATGCGAGCGAACCTGCGCGCGGGTTTACGGAACAGGCGAATGCGGTCGATCGAGCTTCGATGTTTCTAAAAAGGCGAATGCGTATGCAAAAAAATTGAAAAGGCGCTAATGATTTTGAAGAAATTTCGCATACTTTAAGTATCGGCCGAGCGGCGTTGCGAGGGAAGGAGTCCGTCGCGGGGCGAACGGAGGGGAGGAGAGATGAACCGACAGGCGATTTATCATGCGAACAAATCCGAATACAGTTATGCCGTATCGCGCAGCGAGGTAGAGATACGGTTGCGAACGGCGCGGGGCGATGCGGAGAGCGTCGAATTGATATACGGGATGAAATACGATTGGACGATTGCGCGTGAGAGCTGTGCGATGGAGAAGAAATACACGGACGATTTATTTGACTATTACGTGATCCGACTCCGTTTGCAGGATACGCGGCTGGCGTATATTTTTCGGATCCGTGCGGAAGGGAAGGAGTATTATTATTCGGAGGATGGCGTACGGGAGACGTACGACTGGGCGTTGGGATATTTCAACTATTTTCAAATCCCCTATGTGCATGAAGCGGACGTACATCGAGAGGTAAATTGGGCGCGGGAAGCGGTGTTATACCAAGTGTTTGTCGATCGGTTTTACAGGGGGGATGAGCGTGCGGACAAGGGGTATGTGAATTTAGAATGGGGAGAGCGGCCGAATCCGAAGAGTTTTGCGGGCGGCGATCTGGAGGGGATACGAAAGAAGCTGGACTATCTGCAGGAGATGGGGTTTAACGCGCTGTATCTTACGCCGATTTTCGCGTCGCGGTCTAATCATAAATATGATACGCGCGATTATTTTCGGGTAGACGATATGTTTGGCGGGGAACGGGCGCTGGAGGCGTTGGCAAAAGACGTTCATTCCAGGGGCATGCGGATCATACTGGATGCGGTATGGAATCATTGCAGCCGAGAGAACGCGCTGTTTGCGGACGTTATGGAAAAGGGCAAGGCATCCGACTATTACGACTGGTTTTTGATCGAAGGGGACAAGCCGGATGCGGAGCGCGGCAATTATGAGCATTTTGCCGGATGTACGTACATGCCGAAATTCAACA
This sequence comes from uncultured Clostridia bacterium, assembly GCA_944372075.1. Lineage (GTDB taxonomy): Bacteria > Bacillota > Clostridia > Christensenellales > Borkfalkiaceae > Borkfalkia. Next base: position 7,054 of record CALVYJ010000005.1, read on the forward strand.
CGTCGAATCGGGCGGTGCAGGAGTATCTGATCGAGGTAAGCGAGCATTGGATGGGGCGATACGGGATAGACGGCTGGCGGCTGGACGTGGCGGACGAGGTATCGGATACGTTTTGGAGGCGATTTCGGGAGGCGGTGAAGGGTCGGAATCCGAATGTAATACTGTTGGCGGAGAACTGGCAAAACGGCAGCGCGTGGCTGCGGGGGGATGAATATGACGGAGCGATGAATTATCCGTTGACGAAAGCGTGTCTGGACTATTTTGTGTACGATCGTTACGATGCGCGCGACATGGCGGAGCGACTTTCGAGCCTGTTGATGCGGAACACGATGCCGGCGAACCACATGATGCTCAATCTTTTGGACAGTCACGATACGGAGCGGTTTCTGACGCTGGCGAAAAAGAGAGGGAAGGACGAACGGAGTCTGATCAACGCGCTGGCGGTTCTGTTTTTCTCGTACGGAATGCCGTGCGTGTATTACGGCACGGAAATCGGTATGGAAGGGGGATACGATCCGGATTGCAGGCGCACGTTTGACTGGGATTCGTCGCATTGGAACGAGCGGATCCGCGGCGCGGTCAAGAAGCTGATCGGCATACGCAAGACGCTGCGGGGGGAGATCGCATACGGAGAACAGGGCGGCGTTTTGACGATTCGGCGCGGGAACCGTATTTTGGCGATCAACAATCAGGCAAAGGCGGCGCAGGTATGGATATGCGGGCATCGCATAGCGATCGAAGGGCAGACCTTTCAAGTTATAAACAGTGAAAACGGAGGGATGGTATGAAGAAGTTGCTGGCAGTATTGTTTGCGGTAACGATCGGGTTTGTATGGATGAGCGGGTGCAGCGGCGGAGGCGGCTCCGAGGGCGAATACAGTTACGAAGAGATCATGGCGAAATTTACGGGGGAGCCGGAGCGGAACGTGACGCTGAAGGTTCTGGAGAACGACATCGCGGTAGACGAGGGATATTTTGACGAGCTTATAGCGGCGTTCAACGCGCGGTATGCGGAATACGGCATTAAGGCGGAGGATGCGAATATGAGCCAGTACACCGATTTGGAAAAGAACGGGCCGCTCGGCTACGGGCCGGACGTATTGTACGATGCGAACGACAAGATCATGCGGTATGCGGAGAACAATCACGTATTGCCGCTGCCGACGGAGCGGCTGGACGTCTATCGGGAGGGGGTGACGGACGAAGCGATCGCGCAGACGTACGCGATGCGTAAATACGGGATGGATCTGAAATTCGGTATTCCGATCGCCGTGCAGACGCCGGTGTTATTTTATCGGAAGGACAGGTTTGCGAGGGAAGCGGACGCCGACGGGAACGGCACGCCGGACGTCTTGGAGACGTACAGCGCGCTGTACGAATACAGCAAGGGGATCCGAGCGGGCAGCACGAACGATGAACCGGTTTACGGGTACGTGCAGTCGTTGAACAACGAATACTTTAATTTCGGGTATCTTCTGTCGTACGGGGCGTATATTTTCGGCGAAACGACGCAGGATATCGGATTGGCGGCGGGAGAATCGTACAAGGGACTGCAAGTCATGCAAGATTTGGCGAGCGTGATGGACCGCGACGCTTCGAGCGACACATATACGGTGCAGGCGTATGCGAGCCTTGCCGGCGGGAAGTATGCGGCGACGATCACGACGCCCGACGTGTACGTCAAATTTTTCAAGGCGCTGGCGGATCGCTATGAAAAGTCGGAGAAACTTACGCGCGCGGAAGCGGAGGCGAAGGCGCGGGAAAACCTGATGGTTGCAAACGTGCCGCGCCTGCCCGTATCGGGGAATTTGAAGGAGCCGCTTCGCGACGCGCAAGGGGATACCTTTGCCGCAACGACGATGGGCGGAGTCAACGGCTATGCGATCAGCTCGTACACGAAGAGTCCGAAGGCATGTCTGTTGTTTGCGGAGTTTGCGTCGCAATACGAGCAGGTTGTGGCGCGTTCGGCGAAACTGGGCATCGTGCCGGCGCGCAAGGATGCGGCGCAAGCGCAGCAAGTGAGCGGATACAGCCGCATGGTTTACGAGCGCATAGAGCAAGGCCGCGTGGTCATGATGCCCTCCGTCCGCGCTTTGACGTACGTTTGGTCGAGCGTCGGTTCGATGTTTGCGGCGGTGACCGACGACGTCACGATCAAGGGCAACGGTTCGCCCAAGGAGTATGCTTCGGCGCAATCGCTGACGGCGCTGTTGAACAAGACGGTTGAAGATATAAAAAAGACGATGCAGATTGCATAGGGAACGGGAGGAGCGTATGGGAGCGGAAAGCCGTTCGCAAAGAGCGGGAGGACTTTGGAAGAGCGTTCAAAGATTTTTTAAGACGTGTACGTTGTCTGCGAAATATTCGATGCTATGGATGGGCTTGGGACAATTTCGGAACGGGCAGATCGGCAAGGGCGTATTGCTGTTGCTTACGGAGATCGGGTTTATCGTCTATTTTGCGAGCGTCGGGGTGCGCGATCTGATCGGGCTGTTTACGTTGGGCACGCGGGCGGGCGACCCCATTTTGGGCATAGCGGGCGACAATTCGATCACCATGCTGATACGCGGTGTGTTGTCGGTGTTGCTGGCGGTCTGTTTCGTATTTTTGTATTGGCAAAATGTCCGCGACGCGAACAAAATCGCGTTGCGGCGGCGGGAAGGCAGGCAGGTCAATACCTTTTTGCAATCCTTGCGGGCGTTGGCGGACGAACGCTTTTACGTGGTTACGCTGGCGCTGCCGGTGGCGGGGGTCGTGGTGTTCAATGTGCTGCCCATCATTTTTACCGTATTGACGGCGTTTACGAACTACAGCAGTCAAATCGCGCCGCCCAAGCTGGTGCGTTGGATCGGATTCGGAAATTTTGTCACGCTGTTCACGGTGACGTCGTACATCCGCACGATCGGAAAAATCTTTGTCTGGAACTGTCTTTGGGCGGTTTTGGCAACGTCGTTGAGCTATTTCGGCGGCTTGAGTTTGGCGCTTCTGATCAACAAAAACTGCGTGAAGGGCAAGCGGTTTTGGCGCGCGTTTCCCATTCTTGCGTACGCGGTGCCCGGCTTTATCACGATGATCGGGTTTCGGTATATGTTCAGCGGCATGGGGCCGATCAACTGGCTGATCGTCAAGCTGATGGGGGAATTTGCGCGCGTGGACTTTCTGGGGATCAATGCCGTTTGGGCGGCGCGCGCCGTCTGTCTGCTGGTCAATACGTGGGTGACCGTTCCCGCGTCGATGCTCCTTTCGACCAGCGTATTGTCGAACATGAACAGGGACATGTACGAGGCGGCCGATCTGGACGGCGCCAGCGGCATACAGCAGTTTGCGTATCTGACGCTTCCCTTCGTATTTTTTGCCACCACGCCCATTCTGATCGCGCAGCTGATCGGGAATTTCAACAATTTCGGCATTTCGTTTTTTCTGCGTGGCGGTCTGATCAATTCGAGGGAGTATTTCAACGCAAACAGTACGGATCTGCTGATCAACTGGCTGTACAATCTGGCGTTGGGCGGGAGCAACAACTATTATGGATTGGCGTCGGCGGTGAGCATATTGATCTTTCTTTTGACGGGAACGTTCTCGCTGTTGGCGTATATCGCGTCGCCGTCCTATCGGCGGGAGGATACGTATAAATGAAGCGGAGCAAGGGTATCCGTGCTAAGCGGATGTTGGATTCGGCGTGGTCGTACCTGTTGTTGCTGGCGATCGCATTTGTGTTTTTCTTTCCCTGTTTTTGGCTGATTTTGTCGTCGTTCAGCGCGACGGGTTCGATCTATGACTACGTCGGTTTTTTCCCGAAAGCGTACAGTTCTTCCACATGGATCGAGCTGTTCACGAAAAGGACGCCGTCGTGCAACTACGGGATATGGCTGGGCAACACGCTGTACGTGGCGGTATTGAGTTCGATCGTATCGACGATCCTGGTCATTCTGACGGCGTACACCATGTCGCGGTTTCGGTTCAAGAGCCGCAAGAGCATGATGCAGCTGACGCTGTTGTTCGGGATTTTTCCCAATTTCATGAACATGACGGCGCTGTTTGTGATCATGACGCAGCTGCATCTGTTCAACAATCTGAACGGATTGATCGTCCTCTATTCGTGCAGCGCGCCCATCGGGTATCTGACGCAGAAGGGGTTTTTCGACACCATTCCGAACAGCATATACGATGCGGCGCGCATCGACGGGGCGACGAATTTTCAAGTATTTGTCAAGATGACGCTTCCGCTGTCAAAGGCGATGATCGTATATACGGCGCTGACGTCGTTCACATTTCCGTGGAGCGATTTTATACTGCCGCAGATGTTGCTGGGCGGAAATAAAGACAACTATACGGTTGCGATCGGGTTGAACGAGATGACGGACGACATGTTTTCGCTGTTTGCGGCGGGCTCGGTATTTATAGCCGTGCCGATCGTGGCGCTGTATTTTGGTCTGGCGAAGTTTTTGGTCAACGGCGTCGCTGCGGGCGCGGTCAAGGAATAAGGAGGGAAAAAATGAAAGAGAAGCTGTTGAAAGAGATCGAGAGCCTCGACGCGGACGGAAAGGGGACGATCGAGTTATACAACGAACTGTCGGGCGCGGTGATGCGAAATCTGACGTTTACGCCGCCCGCGCACGGGGAAAAGGCGGCGCACTATCTTTCGATCGAGTATCTGATCGGCAGGATGTTTTACAACAACTTGCTGGAGCTGGGTATTTTGAAGGAGACGGAGGAGATCTTGCGCCGCAAGGGGATCGATGCGTCGGCATTTGAGCAGATCGAGGACGCGGCGCTCGGAAACGGCGGACTGGGCAGGTTCGCGGCGTGTTTTCTGGATTCGGCGGCGGGGCTGGGTCTTCCGGTCTACGGATACGGGATCCGCTACCGTTACGGGTTGTTTCGGCAGGAATTTTCCGACGGATTTCAGCAGGAGTTTCCGGATGATTGGCAGTCGTTCGGGGATCCTTGGAGCGTGCGCCGCGACGGCGAGGCGCGCGCGGTGCAGTTTGCGGACGGCGAAGTGCTTGCCGTTCCGTACGACGTGCCGATCATCGGCAAGCGGGTCAACGCGCTGCGGCTGTACCGGGCGGAGAAGAACGGCGCGGAAGATCGCATCAGCGAATATCTGTACCCTGCGGACGACACGGAAGAGGGCAAGCGATTGCGGTTGCGGCAGGAATATTTTTTGTCGGCGGCGGCGATCGGCGATTGTGTGGACAGGTTTGTGCGGGAGTACGGGGAAGAATTCGATCGATTCGGCGCGTACAATGCGATCCAACTCAACGACACGCATCCCGTCCTTGCGATAGCGGAATGGGTGCGCCTCTTGACGAGCCGCTACGGCGTTTCGTTCAAAGACGCGGTGCAAACGGCGCGGCGGACGTTTCAATACACCAATCACACCATTCTTCCGGAGGCGTTGGAGTGGTGGCCGAAGCGAATGCTGCGCAGCGAATTGCCCGAAGTTTACGAAATCCTGCGCAAATTAGACGCATCGCAGCGCCGCGCGATGCGCAGGGCGGGCGCAACCGAGCAGGAGCAAGCGGCGCTGCGCATTTCGAACGGCGACGCGTTTTCGATGGCGAATTTAGCGGTCGATATCTGCGAGCACGTCAACGGAGTGGCAAAGATCCATTCGGAAATTCTGCGCAATTCGCTGTTTCGCACCGCCTGCCGATACGCGCCGGAAAAGTTTGTCAACGTTACGAACGGCATCACGCAGCGCAGGTGGTTGATGTTGTGCAATGCGGAGCTTTCCGCGCTGATCGATCGCTGTATCGGCACGCAGTGGCGCGAGCGGATCGAGGGGCTGGAGGAGATGCGAAAATTCGCCTCGGATGGGCGCGTGCTTGCGGAGTTTGCCGCGATCAAGGGCGAAAAAAAGAGACAGCTGTCGGAGTATATTGCGAAACGGGAAGGCGTGCGCCTGTTGCCGAACGCGATCGTGTATGCGCAGGTCAAGCGGCTGCACGAATACAAGCGGCAGTTGATGACGGCGTTTGCCATTTTGGAGATCTGTGAAAAGTTAAAGCGGGGCGAGCTTCCCGATTTCAAACCGAGCGTGTTTTTGTTCGGCGCGAAGAGCGCGCCGTCGTACAGGCGCGCGAAGGGGATCATTAAATTTATCAACGAGATCGCCAAAGCGATCGCGGAGGACGACGCGGTCAATCGGAGGCTGCAGGTCGTCTTTGTGACCGATTACAAGGTATCGTATGCGGAGAAGATCGTCGCCGGCGCGGACGTATCGCTGCAAGTTTCGACGGCGGGGCTGGAAGCGAGCGGCACGGGGAATATGAAGTTTATGATGAACGGCGCAGTCACGTGCGGCACGCTGGACGGGGCAAACATCGAGATCGCGGAGCGAGCGGGCAAAGAGAACAACTATATTTTCGGCGCGAGCGTGGAAGAGATCGACGCGTTGCGGCGGGGCGGATACGATGCCAACGAATATCTGGCGCGGGACGCGGCGATGACGCGGGCGGTGCGTACGCTGGCAGACGGCACGTTCAGCGACGGAGGCACGGGATATTTTTCCGAGCTGTACGAGTCGCTGACGGAGGGCGCGAGCTGGCACAAGGGGGATCACTACTTTATTTTCCGCGATCTTCCGGACTACGTCGAGACGCTGCTTCGCATCAATCGGGAATACGGCACGGAGGAATTTACGAGAAAGCAGTTTGTCAACATGGCGTCCTCGGCGTATTTTTCGTCCGATCGGTCGATTGCGGAATATGCCGCGAACATTTGGCATCTGCGGTAGAAAACGATGCGAGGTCGGAGCGGGAGGGCAGAGTTCGGCAAACGCCGAAAAATCAGAATAAAGAAGGAGGAATTGTATGAAAACAAAAAGATGGATCGGAATTGTTTTGGCGACGTTGGCGGTAGTCGGCGGTGCGGGCGTCGTTGCCTGCAAGGGCGGCGAGGAGACGATCAAATATACGGTAACCTATTGCGATGCCACGCAGCCGAACGACGTACTGAAGAAGGAAGAGGTGGCGCAGGGCGGAAAGGCGAGCGATTGGACGCCGTCGCGGGAAGGCTATACGTTCGTCGATTGGTATGCGACGGCGGATCTGCTGCACGCGTTCGATTTTAACAGCGCCGTCGATCGCGACACGACCGTTTACGGGTTCTTTGCGGCAGATACCTTCGCAGAGGATACGCGCGCATTTTACGTCCTGGGAACGAGCGAAGATTCCGGGTCGATCTTATACGATACGGCATGGAAGATCAAGGATGCGGGCAAACAGGTGCTGAAGAAGACGCAGAAGTCGGAAACGAACGAATACACGATCACGCTCGACCTGTACGAAGGCGATCAGTTTCAGTTCGCCGTCAACAACGCGTTTCAAAATCAGCGCGGGTTCGGTTATATCGTCGATGCGGGCGGGTATCTGAAGGAGAGCAAAAATTTCCTCAATCCCAATCCCCGCGTATCCAACATCATCGTCACGCAGCCCGGCAATTATACCTTTACGCTGAAGACGCATCCCTGGAGCGACTTGTACGACACGTCCAACAGCTCGTATACCGAAGAGAATAAGGAAAATTACAACTTCAACGTGCAGGACACCATCCGCGTCGTACGAAACGGCGACGTGAGCGCCGCAGGACGCGTTCGGACAAAAAAATAGTTCCGTTCAAAGATCGGGTCGCGGAAAAATACCCTTCGGGGCGAAGGACATCGCGTTTGCGAAGCGTCTATGCCGAAGCGCAAAGCGGGCAAATCGGGTCGCGGAAAAATGCCCTTCGGGACGAAGGACATCGCGTTTGCGAAGCGGCGAGCCGAAAACGGGTGCAGCCCCGCCGAAAGGCGGGGCTGCACCCGTATAAAGACCGCCCCTCCCGCTGCGCAAGCGGGAGGGGCGTCGCCTTTGCCGCAGGGAATCTGCGGCAAAGGTTGCAAAGTTTTGCCGAAGGATGGTTCAAAATTTGGAGCGGATCACCGCTTTGGGAGGCGCGTCGTAGAAGCGCGCGTAATGGCGGTAGAAGGTTGTCAACGAGTCGAAGCCGCTCTCGTAGATGAGGTCGGACAGGTTGAGCGAATCTCTCTTTTTTGCGAGGGCAATGACGTTGTTGACGCGCACCATATTGATGTACCCGTTCAAGCTGTCGCCGATATAGGTATTGAACAGGCGGGAAAAGTAATATTTATTGTAGCCGAATTCCGCGGCGAGCGAATCCAGGGAGATGTGTTCGCTGTAATGCCGGTCGATGAAATTGAGCACGGAGAGGATGGTAGAGAGATTGGGCGCCGTGGATACGGGTTCGCACGGATAATGGCTGAACAGTTTTCCGAAGATGATATTGACGAGTCCTTTTGCGATGAGGAAGTGTTCCGCGTTCTGCTGGGCGCGGAAGAGGCGAATAAATTCGGGAAAAATCGAGCGATTGTAGGGCTTATCGCACAGCAAGGGCGGCAGGGTGGATTTTTCCAGGATGGCGGTAAAATCGTCGGCGTACGAAGATTTTACGATCAAGACCATGTTGCCGTAATGGGGGGTCGGGGTATAGGCGTGGATGGCGCAGCGGCGGATAAAGACGATGTCGTCCTTTTCGGCGATAAATTGTTTGCCGTCCACTTCTCCTTCCATTTTCCCGTGCGTAATGTACAGCATCTCGATGCAGCGATGAAAATGCGGTCCGGGTTTGGCGTCTGCGCAGTAAAAACTGCGGAGGGGGCGTTCGCGGTCGTGAACGGATTCATAAATAAAGTTTTTTTTCATGATGTCAATATTTGAAAATAAATTTTGGAATAATGCGTAGACATCCGCAAATTTTAGTGATATTATAGCATTGGAATAAAAATAAGTCAATAGGGAAAGTAAAAAAATGAAAATAGCGGTAATAGGGTATGGCGGCATGGGCGGATACCATGTGCAGAATATTCGGGAGTATGCAGCGACAAATCCGGCGTATCCGATAGAAGTTGCGGGTATTTACGATACAGATCCGCAGCGGGCAGAGGCGGCGCGGGAGAAGGGTCTTCGCGCGTATGCGTCGGCGGAGGATGTCTTTGCGGATGCGGAGGTAGGCGCGGTGTTGATTGCCACGCCCAACGACGTGCATGCGCAGTACGCCTATGCGGCGGCGCAGGCGGGCAAGCATATTATTTGTGAAAAGCCGATCGCGATGAGCGTGCGGGAAGCGGAGAAGATGTATGCGGCGGCGCAGAAGGCGGGCGTCGTCTTGGAGGTGCATCAGAATCGGCGTTGGGACGATGATTTTCTGACCGTTGGGCAGCTGATCAAAGCGGGAACGATCGGGCAGGTATACAAGATAGAATCGCGGGTAGTGGGGGCGAACGGAATTCCTGGCGCATGGCGAAAGGAACGGGCGCACGGCGGCGGAATGATGCTCGATTGGGGCGTGCATCTGATCGATCAGATGTTGCAGCTCGTGCCGAGCGAGACGAAATCGGTATATTGCGAGTACAGTTATATTTACGGGGAAGAGGTCGACGACGGTTGTGAGCTGCACGTATTGTTTGAAAACGGCATGCGGTACGACGTAGTCGTTGCGACCGATTGTTTTCGCAGACTGCCGCGCTGGCAGGTGTACGGAACGGAAGGTACGGCGACGATCGAAGACTGGGATTTGGCCGGAGGGGTCACGCGGGCGAAGTGTAAGCGGGATACGCAAATCGTAGGAGTGCGAGCGGGGAACGGGTTTACCAAGACCATGGCGCAGCGCAGCGACGCTTCGATCGAGGAATTGCCTCTGCCCGTCGTACATGCTCAGCCGTTTGCGTTTTATCATAATTTTGCGGAGGTCGTAGCGGGGAAAGTGAGTCCGGCGGTTCGGAAGGAAGAAGTTTTGCGCGTCTTCCGTTTGATGGAAGCGGCGGAGCGTTCGGCGCAAGCGAACGAAGTGATCAAAATAAAAATTTAATAATAAATCAAAGCTTCGGTGGAGGTAATTATGAAGATCAGTGTTGTCAGCAGTATTTTGAACGATTACAGTCTGGATGAAAGTTTGCAGTATTTGTCGTCGCAGGGAGTAGATCAGTTTGAACTGGGCGTAGGCGGATATCCCGGGAAGGCGCATGCGGATGCGCTCCTGCTTTCGAAGGATGCGAAGGCGCGGGAAAAGCTGCAAGAGACGTTTGCAAAGAACAAGATGAGCATATCGGCGTTGGCGGTTCACGGCAATTGCGTGCATCCGGATAAGTCGGTTGCGGCGTCGTTTGAGGCGGATTTTCGCGCGGCATGCGTGTTGGCGGGGCAGTTGGGGATCGATCGGCTCGTCACGTTTTCGGGGTGTCCCGGTTCGGATCCGGATGCAAAGCAGCCTTCGTGGGTGACCTGCGCGTGGCCGCCCGAATATCCTGCCGTCCTGGAATGGCAGTGGGAAAAGGTGCTCGTTCCGTATTGGAAAGAGGCGGTGAAGTTTGCGGCCGATCACGGCGTAAAGCGCATCGCATTGGAAATGCACCCGGGCTTTTGCGTGTACAATCCGCAAACCTGTCTGCGCCTGCGCGACGCCGTGGGTGATTTGATCGGCGCAAATATCGATCCTTCGCACCTGTTCTGGCAGGGGATGGATATTCTCGAAGTGATCCGCGTATTGGGCGAGAAAAACGCCATTTACTATTTCCATGCAAAGGATACGCAGTTGATGGAGAGCAATATCCGCAAGAAAGGCGTCTTGGATACCGTATCGTTTACGCGTCCGGCAGAGCGTTCTTGGGTATTCCGCACGCTCGGCTACGGGCACGGCGCACAACTGTGGAAGGAGATCTTGTCCATGCTGAAAATCATGGGGTATGACGACAGCATATCGATCGAACACGAGGACGGTTTGATGTCGCCGAAAGAGGGATTGGAAAAGGCGATAACTTTCCTGAAGTCGTGCGTCATCACGCAAGACAATACCAATATGTGGTGGGCATGAGGAGGAAAGTTATGCGATTTGCGGTACAGCTTTATAGTTTGCGGGAATTGGCACAGCGCGAGGGAGCGGAAAGCGTATTCCGCACGGTAGCGCAAGCGGGATACGACGGCGTAGAGTTTGCCGGTTTTTACGATTTGACGCCCCTGCAGATGAAGGAAATGTGCGCGCGGTACGGTCTGCGTCCGGTGTCGGCGCACATCGGAGTGGATTCGATCGCATCGTCGAAAGAGTATATAGAGGCGCTGGGCATCGAAAAGGTGTTTATTCCCTGGATCGGAAAGGAGACGTACGACGATCCTGCGGCATATGCGTCGGTCTGCAAAGCGATCGAGCAGGCGAGGGCGGCTCTGCCGAACGATGTGCAGTTGGGGTATCATAACCATGCGCACGAATTTGAAGGCGGGCGAGACCGCTTGGCGAAATTGCTGCGCGATCTTCCCTTTTTGAGCGCGGAACTGGACGTGTTTTGGGTGACGGTCGCGGGATTGGATGCCGTGAAGTACATGGAATCGCTGCAAGATCGTCTGTCGTTTGTGCATATCAAAGAGGCTGCGGCGGAGCACCCTGCGGAGAGCGCGCAGCCGATCGTGGGAGAAGGAGCGATCGACATGCGCGGCGTATTTTCGCATATGCGGGAGCGCAAGACCGATTGGGCGGTATTAGAAGTGGAAAGCTATCCCTGCGGGGAGGCGGAATATCTTTGCCGCAGTTTGGAGAATATGAAAAAATTAGCAAAGGATTGAGGTGAAAGGATGGAAAAAATCAAGATCGGCGTTATAGGATGCGGCGGGATCGCCAACGGAAAACACATGCCTGCGGAAAAGCGGAATCCCGCATCGGAACTGGTCGCGTTTTGCGATATTATCGAGGAGCGGGCGCTCAAAGCCAAGGCGGATTTCGGAACAAGCGAGAGCGGCGTATATACGGATTACAAGAAGATGCTCAAAGAGGCGGAGCTGGACGCGGTGTTGGTGCTGACGCCCAACTGTTCGCATTGCGAGATCACTGTGGCGGCGCTGGAGGCGGGCAAGCATGTTTTGTGCGAGAAGCCGATGGCGATGAACTACGAAGAGGCGAAGCGCATGTTGGAGGCGCGCGACCGTTCGGGGAAGATATTGACCATCGGGTATCAAAACCGATTCCGACCGGATTCGATGTATCTGAAAAAGCTGGCGGACAGCGGGTATTTCGGCGAGGTATATTATGCGGAAGCGACGGCGATCCGTCGGCGAGCGGTACCGACCTGGGGCGTGTTTATCGACCAGGAAAAGCAGGGCGGCGGGCCGCTGATCGATATCGGCACGCATGCGCTGGATCTTACGCTGTTTGCGATGAACAATTATGAACCGGCGTATTGTGTGGGGAAGACCTTTCATAAGCTGAACAAAACGACGCAGACGGGGAATATTTGGGGCGATTGGGACACGGAACGTTTCACGGCGGAGGACAGCGCGTTCGGATTTGTCGTAATGAAGAACGGGGCGGTCATCTATCTCAAGTCGAGTTGGGCGCTGAACATGGCGGATCCGCGCGAAGCGATCACCACGATCTGCGGCGAGAAAGCGGGCGCGGACATGTTGGACGGCTTGCGGATCAATACGATATTGGAAGGGAAGCAAGTGCTGATCAAGCCCGATCTGACCGTTGGCGAGGTAGCGTTCTTTGAAGGTTCTGGCGGCGGCAATCCGGAGGATCTGGAATCGACGTGTTTTACGAACGCGATCCAAGGCAAGGGCGAACTGTATGTAACGGCGGATCAGGCCGCGGTAGTGACGCAAATTTTGGAAGGAATTTATCGTTCGGAAGAGACGGGTAAGCCGTATTATTTTGAGGATTAAAAGTATGAAAGTAACGGTCGTATGCGAATATAATGAATCGATGGAATCGGAAATAGTCAAGCGCGCATATCCGGAAGGGATGGGGGCGTGCATAGCGAGCATTTTTGAAGGACAGGCGGAAGTTGAGTTGCTTCGTTCGGACGAACAGGGCGTCCCCGGACTGACGGACGAGATCTTGGAGAGCACGGACGTCATGGTCTGGTGGGGGCATATGTTTCACGCGGCGGTGCCGGATGCTTTGGTTGAGAAGATCGCCTATCGGGTGCAGCGCGGCATGGGGATAATCTTTTTGCATTCGGCGCACGAATCCAGGCCTTTCAAGCGGTTGTTGGGAACGACCTGCACGCTCTCATGGCGCGAGTGCGGCGAGCGGGAACGGCTGTGGTGCGTCGATCCGACGCATCCCATCGTGCAGGGCGTGGAGACGATCGATATTCCGCACGAAGAGATGTACGGCGAGCCGTTTGACATTCCTACGCCGGACGAATTGGTGTACATCGGATGGTTTGAGGGCGGCGAAGTATTCCGCGGCGGGTGCGTGTTCCATCGCGGACGCGGAAAGATTTTCTATTTCAATCCCGGCCATGAAACGTATCCTACCTATAAATTGAAGGACGTGCGCAAATTGCTGCGGCAGGCTTGCGACTATATCGCTCCCAAGACGGAAGTATGGGAACATTTTCATTGCAGGCATCGCGACACCTTTTCCGTTCCGCGGGAAAAGTCTTGAAGGATAAGAATGACTTCGACAAAGGAAGGTTAGGGGAAACGAGCACATAGTACGAGGCGTTTTTGTTTATTGAAATCGGCGTTTTTAAGCGAAAAGATGTGCGCGCTTGCTTGCAAACGACTTTGCAAGCAAGCGCGCTTTGTCAAAGGATTGTTTTCGATTTTTTAGTTGTGCGGGCGGAGCTTACTCCGCCCCTGCTTGAACAGGTGGCAAATGGAAGATACGGTTGCACGATTTGAGCGGATGGCATTCGGGATGTTCATTCATTTCGGACTGTATAGCCTGGTCGGAAAAGGTGAATGGCATTTGAAACTGAACGGGTGGCAAGATCGGGAGCAATACCGACGACTGACGGAAAAATTCCGAGTTAAGAAAAACTGGGCGAAGGAAGTTGCCGCAGTTGCGAAGAAGGCGGGATGTCGGTATATTACGCTGACGACGCGCCATCATGACGGATTTTCCCTGTACGACACATGCGGATTGAGCGAATATGATGCCGTACACGCATTGTGCGGCAGGGATCTCATTGCCGAGTTTGTGGAGGCATGTCGCAAATACGATTTGGTTCCCGTTTTTTATCATACGTTTGCCGATTGGGATCGAGAGGAGTACGAAAGCGATTTTCCGGCGTATTTACAGTATCTGCAAGCGAGCGTAAAACTTCTGTGTACGCGATATGGCGAAATCGGAGGGATCTGGTTTGACGGCATGTTTGAAAAGCCGGATGCGGATTGGCAGGAAGACAAGTTGTACGCCATGATACGAGCGTATCAGCCGCGTGCGATCATTGTGAACAATTCGGGGCTTACGGCGCAAGGGAAATTGCGGCATCCGGAAATCGATTGCGTTACCTTTGAAAGGGGAAAGCCTTTTTTGACGAACTGGCAGGACAGGCATCGAGCGGCGGAAATGTGTCAAGTTTTGAATGAGCATTGGGGCTATGCCAAGATGGACATTCATTATAAGACAATCGGAGAATTGTTGGGGAATTTTATCGAATGCAGAAAATTCGGCTGCAATTTTCTTTTGAATACGGGACTGAAGGGAGACGGATCTGTCAACGAGATGGATCGTGGAATCTTTGAAGGGATCGGAAAATGGATTGCGCGGTATAATAAGATCATTTATTCGTTGAAGCCGGCGAAGATCGACTGTGACGGAGGGGATGTGTTTACGGACGGAAGCAGGTATTACGTTTTGATCCGCGATGTCGGCATGGACGCAGACCCGAACGTTACCCTGCACGGAAAGTGTAAGCGGGTTCAAATAAAGGGCGCGCAACCCATACGGACGGCAAAGTGGTTTGATACCAAGGAATCCATCGAAGTTGAAGAAAATTCATTTTTGGTAAAGCCCTATTGGTATGGCGAAAGCATGTGTGTCCGCGTTGCGCAAATCTGGTTTTGACAAACGGATCATACCGATAATTGAAGCAAAAAAGAACAGCATGATGCCGCATTGCGTTGCGGCATCATGCTGTTTTGTAAGTAAAAAAGCTTTATTGTACGCAATCTATGGAATTTTTGAATAAAAAATTGCGAAGAAAAAACTCGGATCAACGATCTTTTTTAGATGGTCGATCCGGGTTTTATTTGAAAGCAATGCAAAACCATATGTCAAAGAAACCTTACCGCAAAAAATTCGGTAAGGTCTCTGGCGGCGGACAAATGGTAACGTAAAACGAAAAGACTCATTTGCTTTCCCAAAATCTTCGGACTTTTTCAAAATACGTAAGACGATTTTCAATTTTTTTAATTTCTTTTGGATAAAAAATATCCATTACGTCACACAATTTTAACATCCATTCTTTTCGGGTTTGAGTACGGTCAATATCCACAATTCTTGCATTTGCGATTTGAATTTGTCCCCAGCCTAACGCGCCAATCGTCAAACAGTTCCACATTAAATGTTCAATTGGGATCAATTTTACAGTATCAAAAATAATTTTGTTGTCTTCAACTTTATATTCTGCTAAAAGAATCACAAAATAATTCTTATCATCTTCATATAGTCTGGATAATCTTTCGACAGAAGTAAGGTTTGGCATATTAAAATCAGTATTACGATTATGAGTTTTAATATCTACTACGAAATAATTGTCTTCATTATCCATAAATGCTACATCTGCCATAGACCTGCGAGCAAAACTATCATTAAAGTTCTTTATTAACCCCACGGGAAAACACCCGCTCATATTATCACCTAAAATTTCTTGAACGGTATCACCTACTGCGCGAGGACTTTTAACTATATGAGCGTTATCAAAGTCAGAGCAAGAATTTAATAGGCTTAACAGATTATTTTGGATTAAATTCAATGTCTTTGGTTCAAATACTTCTGTGCTTATCATTGTTTTGTTTCCTTTTTAAGTTCTTTTTGTTGTGCTACAAGCGTGTTGCGCTCCCAGAAAACGCCATTGGTATATCCTTGTATTGATTTATCTTTTTCTGCCTGTTCTAATCTATATTCCGACCAAGCGCAATATAGTGGATTTTGTTCAATACCTATATAATGTCTTCCGAGCTTTTTGGCTACAACAGATGTTGTCCCAGAACCAAGAAAAGGGTCAAATACAACATCTCCCTCGTTGCTATTTGCAAGAATTAGCTTTGCTATTAGTTTTTCTGGTTTTTGTGTCGGATGTGCGGTGTTTTCTGGCATTGACCAGTATGGAATTGAAATATCATCCCAAAAATTAGAAGGATAGGTGTTTCTATAATTACCGTCTGTCGTTTCTTCCCAATCTTTGGGTTTACCATCAACTTTGTACGGAGCAATTACTTTTCGTCTACACATTACGTCATTTACATTAAAAGTATAATTTTTTGACACTGTTGCAAACCAAATATCTTCCATTGCATTTTTCCAATTTTTTAATGCACCACGACCTTTTTCTCTTTGCCAAGTGATTCTATTGATGACATTAAAATATTGATTGAGTACATTTCCGATTATTAAACTTGATTGCCAGTCACAACAAACATATATAGAAGCGTTTTGTTTAAGCAAAGGGATAATTTTTTTTATCCAACTTTCAGTGTACTGAAAATAATCGGTTTCGTTAAGTTTAGAAAATCTAATTCCGTGAAAATTTTTATCCAGATTATAACAAGGGTCAGCAATAAGTAAATCTATGCTATGATGTGGAATAAACTCCATAATTGATAAAGAATCGCCTAGTATTGTTTTATCAAGTAGTTTATCAATTGTTGTATCGGAATTCACTGAAATACATCTATCAACAAATAGCTTACCTTTTTCAAGCGGAAAATCTATCGTTTTATTTTTAAGAGACTTCATAATGTTTCCTCTCTTTTATCAGCAGGTTTTCGTATATAGTATACCATATATTTTATAGTTTTTCAAATTCTGTTCAGTCATAAAATTAAAAAAGCTAAACTATTCAACTTTGGCACCATGCCGGGTGCTTGAATATAACGAGCGGCTCGGTTACGCCTCGCCGTTCCGCAGTTTCACAACCCCGTATCGAACAAAAAGAAGACCATTCTTTAAGAGTGGTCTTCTTTGTTTGGTGGAGATGATCAGACTCGAACTGACTACCTATACGTTGCGAACGTATCGCTCTACCGGGTGAGCTACATCCCCATTGATGAACCTATAAAATGCTATATTATTATAGCGAAATTCTAAAAAATTATCAAATGTTTTTCAGTAGTTTTTGAAATTTTTTTTGAAAAAATCTTAAGAAGAGATTGAAAAGGCTGACGGGAAGGATCCCAGAAGCGGGCGAAGGGCTTGCGAGAGGGCGGGGCGGTGTCGGGGTAGAATTTAAGCAAAAGCGAAAAGCTAGGGTTGTCGAACTTGACACGGCAGTGCGCATCGGTTATAATATTAGCGAAGAAAACAGCAGAAAATCGTGGCAAAAAGGGGAAAGAATGGAAAAGATCAACAATGTAGCCGTACTGATCGATGCGGAAAATGTATCGAGCGGGAGTGCAAAGCAAATATTTGATGAAGCGTCCAATTATGGAAACATAGTCGTCAAGCGCATTTTTGCGGACTGGTCGAAGGGTGCGGTCAAGGGTTGGAAAGAGGAGGTAAACCGCTATTCGATGACGGCGGTGCAGCAGTTCGAGGTACAGCCGCGCAAGAATACGATCGACATAGCTCTCATCATACAGGCGTTGGTAATTTTATTTGAAAAGGACGTAGACGTATTCTGCATTGCGGCGGGGGATTCGGACTATACG
Source organism: uncultured Clostridia bacterium (assembly GCA_944372075.1). Lineage (GTDB taxonomy): Bacteria > Bacillota > Clostridia > Christensenellales > Borkfalkiaceae > Borkfalkia. The sequence goes on from CALVYJ010000005.1 coordinate 24,707, forward strand.
CGGCTGGTTCGGGAGCTTCGCGAGCGGAACAAGACGGTGATCGGGCTGGGGGGCAGAAACGTGAACCAAAGTTTCGTGAATGCCTTTAACGAGTTTATTTATCTGGATACGGCGACGGAGAGCAAGCCGAACATACAGCGCGGCAAGGGGCAAAAGGTGAAGGTAGCGATTCCCGCTGCGCAGCCGGTTTTGGCAGAGCCGGAGATACTGGACAACAAGCGCAAGAGCGACCTGCACAACATCATCGATCGGATGATAGACAACAGCGGAAAGGCGTTTTATGCGCAAATCTCCTCGGAGATGAAGCAAAAGTATTCGGATTTTATTCCCAAGAATTTTGGTTGCAACTCGTTTAAGAAGCTGATGGAGAAATTGACGCCCTATCTGAAGAAATACAGCATCGGTACGGATGCTGCGGGAACGACGATGTATCTGTATCGCCGCGAGAAAAAGTAGGCGAGCGAAAGGGAGGGAGAGAAAGCATGTCGGAGGCAGATCTTTACAAATTATTTTCGTCCTATGACGGGGAAGCGGATCTATCCGATTTTACGCCGGAGGAATTGCAGCGATTGCTGGCTGAAGACGGTCAAATACCGCGCACGTTTAAGGAGCAGTATTTCACCTATTATGACGACGTAAAGAGCAAGTCGTTAAAAAAGCAGGATTGGTAACGTATTTGAATCGAGGGCCTGTTTGAAAGCGGGCGATCTGCGGCGCCGAGATGCGGATTGGATGCATCTCGGCGCTGATGATTTTTGCGGAGCGCAGCGGTATTTGATCGAGAAATTCGTCATACGTAGCGGATCTATCGCGAAATTGGTCAACGTTTTGTGAAAAAATGATATTCCGATGAAAAATGCGCAACAAAAGTTTTTGCGGTTGACTTTTTTGGGGAAAATTGCTAATATTGATAATAATTAAGGACTTAACTGAAGACAAACGATGGGGTGACAGGGATGGAAGCGAACACATTTTTGCGCGAGATTTACGGGATAGGCAAGCAAATGGAGGAGATTCGATTTTATCAAAATTCGTTGCCGTTCAACAATACGGAGATGTTGTTGTTGCGGGAAGTATTTATGGCCGAGCAAGCGGGCAGGCACGTTATATCGAGTTATTTGGCGAAGGTTCTGGGTGTCACGCGTTCGGCAATTTCGCAGATGGTGAACAAGCTGGAGTCGAAGAATCTGGTACGAAGGGTAGCGGACACGAAGGATCGGAAGATCGCGTACATAGAGTTGTCGGAGTATGCGATGGAGACGTACGAAGGATTGAAAGCGCGCTTGAATTTATTTTTGAAGAAGGTAAAGGAAAGGATCGGGCAAGAGAAGATCGAGCAATTTTTCTCGAGCGCGCATGAATTTATCGATGCATGCGGCAACGTATTGGAAGAATTGGCAGGCAAAGAAGGCGTGCCGGTGAAGGGATAAAGAATCAAAGCGAGGAGAGAGATCATGGCACAAGCGATATTAAGGCTGGAGAAGATCACGAAGGATTACAAAGTGGCGGATACGAGCGTGCATGCGCTCAAGGGAGTAAGTCTCAATTTTCGCAAGAAAGAATTTGTGTCGATTCTGGGAGCGTCCGGCTGCGGAAAGACGACGTTGCTCAACATTATCGGGGGATTGGATCAGTATACGACAGGGGATCTGATCATCAAAGGCGTATCGACCAAGCATTACAAGGACAGCGATTGGGACGCCTATCGAAACCACAGCATAGGGTTTATATTTCAGTCGTACAATCTGATCCCGCATCAAACGGTGCTCGGGAATGTAGAATTGGCGTTGACGCTTTCCGGGGTATCGCTGCAAGAGCGCAAAGAGCGCGCGACGCAGGCGCTGATCCGAGTAGGGTTGGGGGAAGAGCTGAACAAGAGGCCCAACCAACTGTCGGGCGGGCAGATGCAGCGGGTGGCGATCGCGCGTGCGCTGGTGAACAATCCGGAGATTCTGTTGGCGGACGAACCCACGGGGGCTTTGGATACGGCGACCAGCGTGCAGATCATGGATCTGATCCGCGAGATTGCGGGAGAGAGACTGGTGATCATGGTCACGCACAATCCGGAGCTGGCCAAGCAATATTCATCGCGGATCGTGCAGTTGAAGGATGGTCAGATTGTTTCCGACTCCAACCCGTTTGAAGAAACGGAGGACGAAAAACAAGAGGACGTCCTATCGAATTCGCAAGCGGACAAGGGAAAGAAGAAGACGAGCATGCGATTTTTCACGGCGTTTCGGCTCAGCGGCAGGAACCTGCTGACAAAAAAGACGCGATCGCTGATCACGTCGATTGCGGGCAGTATCGGGATCATCAGCGTGTGTCTTGTTTTGGCGTTATCGAACGGTTTTTCCAACTATATTCGAAAGACGGAAGAGGACATGTTGTCGTATTATCCGGTGGAAGTAACGGAGACGGCGTTGGATTTGACGCAGGCGATGACCAGTTTTATGGGTGGAGGAACGAGCTTAAAACTGGACAATATAGAAGACAAGGTATACATAAATTCATTTCTTTCGCAGTTGGCGCAGGGCATGACGACGACGAACAATTTAGGCACGGACAATGTGGCGACGATCAACGGAAAGGAAATGACGTATCTTGACTATGTCGAGGCGATGCCGCAGGAATATTACAATGCGATCAGTTATGGATACGGATTGTCGCTGACGAACAATCTGTTTACCGATTTGACGATCGGCTCGACGGTCGTGAGCAACGGGATGGGGCTGGGAGATCCGCAATATAAGAAGGTACATCTTTCGTTGAGCGAACTTCGGAAGTATTATACGACGGTACTGACGATGACGCAGAACCAATACGGATCGCTTGTTCGGTTTGTCGATTATTTTACGAACGTGGTCAATTTTATGCCCGGCACGCGGGATACGCAGTCGGAGGATTACGGCAGATACGTAAAATCGCAGTACGACGTTTTCGGGGAGTTTCCGAAGGCATCCGACGAGGCGGTGTTGGTTGTGGGCGGAAGCAACGACATGATCGACTTAACGCTTGCGCAGCTGGGGTATTTGGATGAAGAGCGGTTTTTGAATTTGTTTATGAGCGGGCAGGAGGGCAGCGGAGAGATCGATTCGATCGATTTTGACGTGATTTTCGATAAGACCTTCATGCTCTATGACAACGATACCGTATTTACGGCGGCAGACGGCACATATCGCTACGATTATACGGGGTACGATCTGGATGCGAGCAGGCTGGAAGGCGGAACGGAGATCAAAGTAGTGGGGATTCTGCGGTTGAAGGACGGACTCACGTACGGGTGTCTGCAAGAGGGGCTGAATCTGACGGAGCAGTTGCTGCAAGAGTACATTGCGCGGAACATGCAATCGGACATCGTGCAATACTTAAAGGCGGAGCAGAATGTGAATCTGAACACGTTGGCGGGGTACATACCGATCATCGACAGAATGTTGGAGCGCGCGGAATACGATCCGGTCTTTACGGGGGACGTTGCGGCGACGGCGTCGACCATTCGCCAGTTGGGGGGCAATGATTTGCCCGATTCGCTGTACGTGTATGCGCGCGACTTTTCGACGAAAGAATCGGTTTTGTCGTATTTGGACGAATGGAACAAGATCGCGGACGCATCGCGGCAGGACTATTTCAATGCGCACGGCGGTTACGACGGATATACCGGGCCTACGCAGATCAAATATTCGGATACGGTAGGCGTATTGATGAGTATGATGCAGACGATCTTGGATGCGATCACCTATGTTTTGGTTGCGTTTACCGGCATATCGCTGATCGTTTCGACGGTCATGATCGGGGTCATTACGTACGTATCCGTGGTGGAGCGCACGAAGGAGATCGGAATTTTGCGCGCGATCGGCGCGAGGAAGAAGGACATCAAGCGCGTATTCAATGCGGAGACGTTTATCATCGGATTGTGCGCGGGATTGATCGGCATAGCGGTCGCGTTCCTCTTTGAAGCAATGATCAATGCCATCCTCGGCCCGCTCACGGGTATTTCCGGATTGGCAGATCTGACGTGGCTTGCCGCCTTGATCATGGTCGTGGTCAGCGTTGTCCTCACGTTGATTTCCGGTTTGGTACCCGCTTCGGCGGCGGCAAAGCGCGATCCGGTCGTGGCGCTCAGAACGGAATGACGCGCATCGTCCGAGCAATTTCGGACGAAAGTGAAAATCGGATAATAAAACGAACGGAGGCGTTTGCTTTGCAAACGCCTCCGTTTTTTCAAGGGGTGAATTATACTATTAAGTGCAACACTTTGAGAAAAAAGAAGAGTTCATACAAATCTGTGGTAAAATAGAGTTGCG
>CALVYJ010000006.1 GCA_944372075.1 uncultured Clostridia bacterium
GATTGCAATCCAATACCGCATCGATCGCTTCTTTCCTTGCCGCATTCAGAAACGCGCAGGTGTTTACGATCAATACGTTGGCCTCGCGTATGTCGTCGGTAATGCAATACCCCTTCTCGCGTATTTCTCCCAACAACCGCTCCGCATCGACGCGATTCTTATCGCATCCCAGTGAAATCAGTCCGAATTTTTTGGATTCCAGCATTCCTAATCTCCGTAATCGCCATATTTGCTGTCAAATTCTTCTTTCGTAAGCAATACCTTTCTCGCCTTCGCTCCCTCGAACGCGGAGATGTACCCCATGTTTTCCATCCAATCGATGATCTTACCCGCTTTCGGATATCCCACGGAACACCGCCGCTGAATCATCGTAATCGACGCCTGTCCGATCGACACGACGTATCGCAGCGCATCGATATAGACGCTCTCTACGCTGTCCTCATCGCTCGCATCGCCGCTCGCAGCAACGCCCTTCTCATTGTTGATAAAATCCGAAACGCGATCGTCGAAATACGCTTCATTATGGCTCTTGATATAGTCTACGACTTGCGCAATCTCCGGGTTCGTAACATACGCGCCCTGCACGCGCTGCGGGAACGTCATCGTCGCCGTCCTGTACAATAAATCGCCTTGCCCCAACAGATTTTCCGCGCCCGACTCGTCCAGTATTGTGCGCGAATCCACTTCTTGCGTTACTTTGAACGCAATACGCGTAGGCAAATTCGACTTGATAACGCCCGTGATCACGTTTACGGACGGACGCTGCGTAGCCAAAATCAAATGAATGCCCGCCGCACGCGCCTTTTGCGTCAACCTCTGAATGCGATCCTCTACATCCTTCTTCGCCACCGCCATCAAATCGGCAAGCTCGTCGATGATGATCACGATCTTCGGCAACATCTCTTCGTCGCTCGCCAAATTTGCATTGTATTCGTTGACTTCGCGAACCAGTACGCCCTTGCGCGTCTTTTCCTTGAAGAGCGAATAGCGCCTTTCCATTTCATTGATCGCCCAGTTCAGCATCGTTACTACTTTCGCCGGTTCGTAAATGATCTCATTGATCATTAAATGCGGCAATTTGTCGTAGATATTAAACTCAACCTGCTTCGGGTCTACCAGAATAATTCGCAATTCTTCCGGACTGTATTTGTACAGCAAACTGATAATCAGCGAATGCAGACAGACGGATTTCCCGGAATTCGTTGCGCCCGCTACCAACAGATGCGTCATCTTGACGATATCCCCGCAAATCGGCCTGCCCTCTATGTCTTTCCCGATTCCGAATGCAAGCGAGCCCGTCTTTGCGTTCATAAACTCCGGCGATAACAGCAGATCTTTCAATCCGACCGTCTCTTTCTTTTCGTTCGCAATTTCTATGCTGATCAACCCGCTTTCATAATTGATGCGGACGTTGATGCCGTCCTTTGCATGCAGGCGCATCGCAAGCTCATTGCTGCAACCCAATACGCGACCCGTTGGTATATTGCGCGGTATATTGATGTCGTAACGCGTTACCGAAGGCCCGCGCGTGACCTTTTCGACCTCGCAGGGAATCTTTAACGCCGCCAATGTGTCGACTATCGTTATTTTATTCTGCTCGACTTCCTCCGTATTAACTTCATTTCCTACATTCGGATAGTCCCGCAAAAAATCGATCGACGGCGCGTTGTACCGCGCATATATGTGCTTCGGACGCGCCTGCTCCGCCTCGGCGCCGATCTCCGCCGCACGGCTGCGCGGCTGCGGCTCCGACTCTTTGATCTCTCTGCGCGCGCGTATTTGTTCCATTGCGCTCGGCACGACCGACTCTTCGGGCGTCTCTTCGTCAAACAAATTGACCGCCGAGTCGAGATCCTCCGAAATGTGCTTGAGACCCGTTTGTTCCTCTTCAACAGATTCCGTCTCCGCGGAAAAACGATCCGTCTTCGGCTCCTCTGTCCGCTCCGCACGCATCGATTCCGTTCCGCGCACTATCCCCTCCGATCCTCTGTCGGACGCTTCTTCGACTTGCTTTTCCGGCTCCTGCGGCGGCGTTTCGACGCGCGGCGTACGGCGCGGCACATCCGTTATGATCGGATGATCTTCCGGACGCGGAAATTGCGTCTGCGTCGTCCGCGACGCCGAGGGATCCGCCTGACTGCGCCGCGTAGGTATGCTGCCGAACCCGACGCGACGAACCGTCTCCGATACGTCGATCGACGGCTTACCGCTTCCCGCATCGTTGTTCGAAATTTCCTGCCCCCTCGTCTCCTCCGGCACATGATATGCAGGACGAATCGGACTGGTATCCATTCCGCGATTCGACGCCTGCTGTCCGCCGCGAAAATCCGTCGATACGGGCTGAGCAGCCGAATTATAGGCTTGCGTCTCACCGCTCGACGCATTGACGCTTCGAACGTCGTTTCTGTAAAAATCTTCGACCGGACGCGAACCCGCATCGCTCTGCCGCGTCGTATCCGTCACGATTTTTTTCGGACGCTCCGAATAGGATATGTTGCTCTCCGCTCCATCCGCATAAAAACTTGAATACGTCGGCGCCGATTTCTCTGCGCCCTCTTGTTTATTGACCCGTTCGGACGCCTGCGGCATCGTATGAATCGTAGTCTCGTCCGCGACCTTCGGCACCGGCGTTCTGGGAGTACTCAATTCGTGCCCTTCCGAAAACTTCGTGCTGCCCGACCCGCTGAAATTGTTTGCGTATTGCTCGCTGCTGACCGCGCCCCTGTTCCGACGGTTAAAATAGGAATCCTTATCAAAGATCCCGTTCGACGTATAACTGCTGTACGGAGCCGATTCGCTTGCCTTGCTGCGCTTGCCGGATTTACTGCTTCCCGTTCCGAACCGCTCGTTGTACCAGCTGTAATCGCCGTCGCTCGTCTTGCTCTCGGGATACAATATGTTGTGGCTCTGCGCATACGGCGAAAGCGGCGCCTCTTGCCCTTGCGGTCTGCCGCGGCGCTCTTCTTCCTGCCGACGCGTTTCCTGCCGCATCTCCCGCTTGCTCTTGAAATCAAATTCTTCTCCCAACGCATACAGCCGCTTTGACCGCTCCGCCGTATTCTCCGTCGGCTGCGCATAGATTTGCGCGGATTGCGCCACCTCCGGCGCTGTCTGCCCGTAGATCTGCGAAGATTGCACCCCGTCCGCCGGCATACCCTGCTGCGCCGTATCCGCATAATTCAACGAATACAAATTCGACGTATCCGACGTGGCATAGTCCACCGCCGCATTCGGCGCCGCCTTCTCCTTGCGCGAAACAGACTTCGACGCCGTTTCCGTAGCAAAAAGTAAATAGGCGCTTCCCAACAGCAGCAACGAAAAAATAATATAACCGCCCACAGACGTGGTCAGTTTAACGACCGGATACACGATCAAACCCATGATCACTCCGCCGCCCGTCGTCCGGAAAAAGCTGTTTTCTCCCGCCGCATAGCAAGCCTTCAGATATTCCCCGTAACTGCTGTATTCTATCTCGCCTACCGCCGCCGTAATCGTATGCACAAGCGCCACTAAAAATAAAAACAACAGCACGCTCAACGCAACGCGCCGACGAGGCGCCGTACGCTTTTTGCCCACGATCAATACGACTCCGCCATAGATCAGCGCAGCCAGTACCGCATACGAACAATATCCGAACGTCCCCAACAAAAACGAGCTGATCGCAAAGCCGACATTCCCGAAAATAACCCTGCGCGATATCAGTACCACCAGAGCTATCACCGAAAATAATACCAGTACGATCCCTGCCGTTTCTCTCGTAAAGATCCCGTCTTTTTCCTTTTGATTATTCTCTGAGCCTCTTCCCAAGTTATTCAAAGCGTTTCTCCCTTCCGCGTGATTTTTATGATTGGCCTTTTTACCATGATCAATACGCAAATATTATACCATTATTCCTCCTATAATTCAATTAAAATGCGGGAAATTTTTCAAATTTTCGCGCGCGCATATTATAGTGAATGTTTGACAGTAAAAAAGCGGTTTCCGCTGACTGCGAAAACCGCTTTTTGCATTTATATCGTTACATATCCTCTTTCTGATCGCTCCAGGAATACATCTTCCGCAACTCCGCGCCCACTTCTTCCAGCTGATGCGAAGCCTCCAATGCGCGCTTGGCTATAAAATGCGCACGGCCGTTGTTGTTTTCCGCTATCCATTTGCTCGCAAACGTACCGTCTTGTATCTCTTCCAAGACCTTCTTCATCTCTTTCTTCGTATCTTCCGTGATGATCCGCTTTCCGATCTCATAATCGCCAAATTCCGCCGTATCCGAGATCGAATACCGCATCAAAGAAAATCCGCCCTTGTAAATCAAATCGACGATCAGCTTCATTTCGTGAATGCATTCAAAATATGCGTTCCTGGGATCGTATCCGGCCTCTACGAGCGTCTCGAATCCGGCCTTCATCAAAGCCGTAACACCGCCGCACAATACCGCCTGTTCCCCGAACAAGTCCGTTTCCGTTTCGCACTTGAACGTCGTTTCCAATACGCCGGCACGCGCTCCGCCGATGCCTGCCGCATACGCCAACGCTACGTCCAACGCTTTTCCCGTCGCGTCTTGATGGATCGCGACCAGGCACGGCGTTCCCTTGCCCGCTACATATTCGCTGCGCACCGTATGTCCCGGCGCTTTCGGCGCGATCATGAACACGTCGACGTCCGCCGGAGGAACGATCTGCTTGAAATGTATATTGAATCCGTGCGCAAACGCCAACGCTTTCCCTTCCGTCAAGTTCGGCAGTATGCTCTCACGGTAAATTTTCGCCTGCTTTTCGTCCGGCGTCAAGATCATGATGATATCCGCCGCCTTCGCCGCTTCCGACGCCGTCATTACCTTCAGTCCCGCTTTTTCCGCTTTCGCCCAAGACTTGCTGCCTTCATACAAGCCCACTACGACCTTGATTCCGCTCTCTTTCAAATTCAGAGCATGCGCATGCCCCTGACTGCCATATCCGATAATCGCTACCGTCTTGTTTTTCAAAACATTGATGTCACAATCCGCTTGATAGTATATTTTTGCCATTTGTCGATCCCTCCGCAAAGAATTTTTACCTTTTTGTATGCTATTATTATAGTCTCTGTCTTCCGTTCCGTCAAGCAATTCAGCAATTTTATTTATCAATTTTACGGATATGAACAATCGATTTTATGAATTACAATAAAAACTTTCATGCGCAGAAATAATTGCTTTCCGTTCGAAAACAGTCTATAATAGTGTAAAATTGTTGCGGAGTTGATATTATGAAACGTTTTGATACAAGCGCGCTTATACTCTTACGCGGGATCCTTTCAAACCCGGCCGTTTCCGCCTTTGTCAGCGCGATAAAACAGGATAGTCTGCAAGACTATGCCCATGCCTACGAATTATTGCTGCAAGACGATTTGCAAAATTCTTTCGCCTCCTATCTCTCCCATAAAATCCTTTATGACGATAATTTATTCGCTCGGCGCTGTCTTTCGGGAAAAGTATCTCAAGATCTGGAAAACGCATTTTCGCACGATCTCGCCATTTTGCAGGATCTCGCAAAATGCGCCGATACGCCGCCTTGCAATATTTCCGCCGCCTTAAATATGGGGTTCCCGACAATCGGATACGGAAACGACGACAGCCTTTTCGGTCAGTGCTGGAACAGCAAAACCGTGCTCGATAAACTGAAAACGTTTTATAAAAATAACGGCTATGGTATTTTTATCGGCAATAAAGCCTATTCGTTTGAAAACGGCGCTTTGAAACCGATCCCGCATACGTCCGATATCCGCTTGTCGGATCTGAAAGACTATGAATCGGAAAAGAAAGCCGTTGAAGACAATACCGTCAACTTTATCAACGATTTGCCCTTTTCCAATATGCTCCTCTACGGTGATAAAGGTACCGGAAAATCCTCTACCGTACACGCTATCTTGAATAAATATGCCGACCGCGGTTTGCGCGCAGTAGAAATACCCAAAGATAAAATCAAAGAGATCAATGAGGTGAAAGAAGTGCTGGCTCACCTGCCTTTTAAGTTCTTTCTCTTTATCGACGATCTCTCCCTCGAAGAACGCGACGACAAGGTTACTTCCTTAAAAGCCAGCTTGGAAGGCAGTCTGAACGAAAAAGGCGCAAACGTCATGATCGTGGCTACTTCAAATCGCCGCCACATCGTCAAAGAAAACTTCTCTGACCGCGAAAACAGCGTCCACGCCAAAGACACGATGGAAGAACAACTCTCTCTGTCCGACCGCTTCGGCCTCACCGTCTGCTTTTCCTCTACCGGGAAAAAAGAATATCTGTCTATCCTTCGCCAACTCGCCGCCGATCGCAACCTCGATTTGCCGGAAGAGGAACTCTTTGCTCTCGCCGAACGCTGGGCTCTGCTCAAAGGAGGAAGATCCCCCCGACGCGCCAGACAATTCATCGATTACGCCTACGCTTGCAAAGCGAAAAACCAACCTGTCGATTTTTGACGCCTTGCGTCCGATCGATCCTTTTTTATCGCTGAAGCTCCCCCTCTCACGCGGAGCGTTTGTCGAGCCGAGCGCGGCAATTTATCGCAAATTTCTCAATAAAAGAGCGGCGGGACGCCTTTCAACGCGTCCCGCCGCTCTTTACCGATTAAAAGCGCCCCCGCCGGCAAACGCGTTTGCCGGCGGGGGCGCTGCCAAAGACATATGCCGGCGCCGATCCCCTGTTGACTAGATCCCCTTGTCTTCCGCCAACAAACGTTTCGCAATAAAGTATATGTCGCCCGCCCCGAGAAACAAGACGGTATCTCCGGCATGCAACGTGCAATGCAAATACATCTTCATCTGCCGCAGAGAATCCATGTAAAGAGAATTCGGCAAACTTTCCGATAAGGTCAGCGCACTGCCTTGTGCGTCGAAAAATTCACGCGCCGCATACGTCTTGTAAATGACTAAATTTTCCAACGGCAACAACACTTTCAAAAAGTCTTCGAACAGCATGCGCGTGCGCGAATATGTGTGCGGCTGAAAAACGACAAATAACCTCCCGGCGCTCACTTCACGAGCCGTCGCCAGTACCGCCGCTATTTCTTTGGGATGATGCGCATAATCGGCGATAAACCGCGCCCCGTTACACTCGCCCAACAACTCGAATCGCCTGCGTATGCCGTGAAATTTTTGCAGACCGCTCACCGACAGAGCTGTCGGATACCCGTAATACTCCGCTACCGCAATCGCCGCCAGCGCATTGTATATGTTGTGCCTGCCAAATACGTTCAGCCGTACCCTTTCATAGATCGCATTGCGGATCCGTACGTTGAAAATATATCTTCCGCCATTGGAACGTATATTTTCCGCTCCGACGTCGCAGTAGCTCGTAAGCCCGAACGTGAGCGCCGCTTCGACCTCTTTGGCTATTTTATCCTCCCCGCAAAGAATTGCCGCCTGCGCTCGCTTTACATACATGCGATATGCTTCCGCCAGCGCGTCTGCGTCTCTATAACAATCCAAATGATCGCTATCCGTATTCAATACCACCGCTACGTTCGGCCGCAACATTAAGAAATTTCCCTTGTATTCACACGCTTCCGTAACAAAGTATTTCTCTCCGCCTAAATACAAATTGTAATATTCCGCGTCCTCGCCTCCGATATGCGCGCTGCAACTTCCGGAACATTCTTCCAAAACGTGCGCGCACATCGCCGTCGCCGTCGTCTTTCCGTGGCATCCCGCTATGCCGATCGTGTTTTCAAAACTTCCCGCAACCATCCCCAAAAGCTCCGCTCGACTATAAATCGGAATCCCCTTCCCGCGTGCGGCACACAGTTCGGGATTATCCGACGCTATCGCCGAATTTACAATCACCGCTTCCGCTCCCTCTATGTTCGCCGCGCTGTGTCCGATAAAAATGCGCCCGCCTTCCTTTTCAACTCTGGCCGTCTGCGCATTCGCCGTCAGATCGCTTCCCGCAACCTCAAACCCCATTCGCAGCATGTAAATCGCCAGCCCGCTCATGCTGACCCCGCCGATCCCGATAAAAAATATTTTCTGCAAATTCTGCCAAAATTTTCGTTCCATGCCATAAATATATGCCGAATTTCCTCGAAATTGTACGTTTTTTGCCATTCTTTTTACTTTTTCAAAAAAATTTTTTAACTTTTTTCAAAACTCTATTGAAAATTCAAAAAATGTATAGTAGAATGGAATCATCGATAAATGCACTGCATAAGGAGGAGAATTTTTGTGAAAATTTCAGACGTGCGTATCAGATTCGTAAAAAAGGACGACAGTAAATTAAAAGCAGTCGCTTCAATCACCATCGATGATTGCTTTGTCGTACACGACATCAAGGTGATCGAAGGCGCAGACGGGCCGTTTATTGCAATGCCCAGTCGCAAAACCAACGACGGTGAGTTCAAGGATATTGCTCATCCGCTGAATACCGAAACACGCGAGAATCTGCGCAACGCTATCTTGGCGGCTTATGCCGACGAATTGGCTAAAGTTGAGTAAAATTTGGGAGTAAAACGGTATGCACCACGAAGCTGAATATTCCTTGCGGTGCATACCTGCTTTGGGCGGCCTGTGTTTGTGATCGCTATCCGCGCACTGCCTGATCTGCTTTCGTTTATCGCTCTTTGCCTATGGGCAAAGTTCATAAATTGATCGATTTAAGGGGCAAAAACACGGCTGTTCGTTTTTTCATGCTTTTTTCTCGATGCTGATTCTTTTTCAGCTTATCGTACGTTACGGCTCAAAAAAGCATTTCTTATCGTGCCGTTGAGGAGTGCTCTTTTGCATAAAATGCCGAGGAAAACAAGTTTGTTTTCCTCGGCATTTTTTATTTATCGGCTCTTTCTTTTTAACCCGGACTCCCTTCACTCTTGCCCCCTTCCGTCCTTTCGTAAAGACAACAGGCAAACCATACGACCTCGTCTTTCCCGCCGTGACGCAAAAAAAACGCCGCAGTCCCTCACAACCCAGCGAGGAACTGCGGCTTCCGTATGCGGCTAAACAAACTGCCGACACGCTTGAGCGTGTCGGCAGAACGGAATCAAAGGTTATTTCTTTCTGAATAAACGCTGCACGAACGTAGGCAATTCCTTATCGTCGCCCTGCTGCGGCTGCTGTCCGCGAGGCTGCTGGGAATATTGCGGTTGCGCATATTGTTGTTGCGTGTATTGCGGCTGTTGTCCGCGGGGCTGCTGATACTGCGGCTGCACGGGCTGCTGCTGATACTGCGGCTGTGCAGGTTGCTGTGCGTACTGCGGAATCGGCTGCTCGTATTGCGGCTGCGCTTGACGAGGTTGCTGATACCGCGGCTGCGCAGACTGTTGATTGTACTGAGCGGACTGTTCATACTGCGGCTGCGCTTGACGCGGCTGCTGTACAAACTGCTGCTGATACGGCTGTTTATAGACCGGCGCCTGCTGTGCCGACATCGTATTGTTCATGGGCGTGCGCACATATGCGGGCGGTACGTTTTGGACGGTAGACGTCAGGGGCGCGTCTTCTCCGCTCCGCTCCGGCAAACCGCGATTTACAAAGAAATTGCGGTTGGATACGTTGCGCTCGTCCTTCGCATTGTAAATATTTTCCATATTCGGGAAACCGGTCGCAATTACCGTAACTTCTACTTCGTCGTTGATATTGCTGTCTATGCACGCGCCGAATATAATGTTCGCCGAATAGTCGACAACGCTCTGTACCAGGGTCGCCGCCGTCTGCACTTCGTCCATCGTCAAATCGTTTCCGCCGACGATGTTGAGGATCACGCCCTTCGCCCCTTCGATCGTTGTCGTGAGCAACGGGCAATTCACCGCAAGGCGCACCGCCTCTACGATCCTGTTCTCTCCCTTCGCAACGCCAACGCCCATGTGCGCCAATCCCTGATCTTTCAAAATCGTGCGCACATCCGCGAAGTCCAAGTTGATCAATGCGGGATTTACGATCAAATCCGCTATGCCGCGGATACCTTGCTTCAATATCTCGTCCGCTACGCGCAAAGCCTCTACCATCGGCGTGTTCTTCGGAACAACGCTCGTGATCTTGTCGTTCGGTATTATGATCAAAGTATCGACATACTTTTTGAGGTTTTCTAACCCCTTCGCCGTATTGTCCATACGCTTCTTGCCTTCAAAATTAAACGGCTCGGTGACGATCGCGATCGTCAGTATCTTCAAATCGCGCGCGATCTTCGCAATGACCGGAGCCGCTCCCGTTCCGGTTCCGCCGCCCATTCCTGCCGTGATAAACAATAAGTCGGTATCTTTTACCGCTTCCGTCAAAACTTCCTTGCTCTCTTCCGCCGCCGCTCTGCCGACTTCCGGCTCCGCTCCGGCTCCTAAACCTTTCGTGAGCGCAGATCCGATCTGAATTTTATTCTCCGCCTTGCTCAGCAAAAGAATCTGCTTATCCGTATTGACCGCCACATAGCTCGCACTCTGTATGCCCGCTTCAATCATGCGGTTGACCGCATTGTTCCCGGCGCCGCCTACGCCGATTACTTTGATCCTTGCTACGCCGGACAAACTATCAAAACTGTTAAACATGGTGTTACCCTCCGATTCCGTTGAAAAATTTATATAAAAAACTTTTTTCGCGCTTGGTTTCCAGCGCCATATCCAAAAGGCTCAGAAGCGAGCTCTGCGCCGCTTTGTTGTAATAAGGTAGTCTCGGCGCTATAATCTCAACAACTCTGTTCAATCGCCCCGATAAATGCTCGCGCACCCCGCGAATGTTGCTGATACCGCACCCCGTCAATAATATCGGCTTGTAATCGAGATTCTTATCCTCGAAAACTTCCAAATACCGATCGATAACTTCACACAATATATCCAATCCGTCCCGCACCCGTTCCTTGACAAAACGGGCAGACAACGTGTACGAACGCTTTTTGTCTATATAGTCGATCGTCGCCGAAGCGTCTTCCTTGCTGGATAAATTGATCTTCTCTACCAGCGCTTCCGCAACATCGTACGGTATGTCGACAGGCTCTTCTCCCAAATAAAACTGCGCTATCACATGCCCGCCGCCTACGGAGGATGACCCTTGATATACGATTCCGTTCCCGCATACTACGCTGAACGTCATCGACAACTTGTCTATATCCAATAAGATCGCATATTCGTCGCGCGTTTCCGAAGGAATTAAATACAGCGCTTCCGCCAGACAGGTCGGCAAAAATTCTATGTGCTTGATCCCGTACTCCAATAACATGTTCCGGAATATGTCCAAAAACCTGTCGTCCGCCGAAAAATACGACAAATATCCTTCCAGCGAATCGCTGACCATTCCGATCGGATTGATCGTTCTACGCTTGTCCGAAGTTATATAACACACCAAACTGCGACGGATCAGCGTGTACCCCTGTTCGGGCTGCACATAACCCTGTTCGTAGAGCGCCGTCAAATCGTATGCCGCCACCCTGCGCTTGCTCTGAAAACTCATGAAACAACGCTTCGTTTCTACCTTGATAAACTCTCCGGGGACTCCGACAAACAACTCGCGAATCCGCTTCCCAAAACTACGCTGCGCCCCTTCCAAACAAGCATATACAGCACTCTGCAATCCGTTGATGTCAAAAAATTCCGCGTCGGCAAAACCGTCATACGCTTCCGTATGCGCTCCCTTAAAAACAAAGGTATTGTTGACTCCGCGTTCCCCGATCAGGACGGTCACGGACGCTGAACCTACGTCCAGCACGGCTACGCTTTTGCGGCTCATTTCCCTCTCCGTTTTTCTATCGTTTTCGCTGGTATATTATATAATCACTATTATATAGTAATTTTATTTTTTTGTCAATAAAAATTCGTTCCCCGAAAGAATTTTTCGGGGAACGTAATGAATTTTTATCGCGTTATTCCGGAATATAATCACCCAGTTCCGGAGGTACGTTCGTCGAATAAGACGCACCCTGCGTTCCGACATAAATGTACCCCTCCATTCTCTCGGCATCGCTCAATTCCCGATACTGCTCCAAAAGCTGTTTTACCTTCTGCAACGTGTCCTGCTCCGGCTTTACGATCCAGAATTTTACACCCTCTACCGTGGAGGCATAGAAATAACTGTAATTGTACTGCGGGTCGCTCACGCCGGTCGTTCCGTACTGTATTTGCGTCACGTTCCCGCGGTATCCTTGCCCCGTCAATTCATTAAAAAAGCTCTTAAGCGCCGCATATGCTTGCGAATAATTCTCCGCAACCTGAAACATATCTCCTACCGAATGCTCCCCAAACGCTATGCCCTTCACCTCGATATTGCTTCCCGCTATGTTGTTTACGTTTTCTTCTTTGACCGCCAATACCGTTCCGTCATCGCCGACAACATAATATTTGCCGTCTCGCTCAAATGCAAAATTTTCATATCGCTCGCGCACGCTCACCGTGATGCGGTTCGGAAAATGTTTGGTGATCGAGATGACCTCCAGATACCCCGCACTCTCCTTCGCCACTACGTCCGCTACGTTCGATTTTTTGAAAAACAGGTAGCTCTTGTTCAAATACTGATCTTCCAAAGCCGCCTGCACTTCCGACGCCTTGGCTTCCATCGTTGCACTGCCGATCTCGTAATACACCTCGAACCGCTTAATCGCACACACGGAATTAAACGTGATCAAAAATACGATCAAGAACACCGCCACTGCATATACGATCACGAATCGTTTGCTTCGCATTTCGTTTCCTCTCCGGTATTTTTTCCGCGGATCTATACGGCGATACGGCGTATCCGCGCACCTACGCTCCGCAACTTGTATTCAAACCCCGAATATCCGCGATCAATATGGCTTAAATCCGTTACGGTGCTCAGCCCTTCCGCCGATATCGCCGCCAACGTCAGTGCCGCTCCGCCGCGCAGATCACCGGCAACTACGTCCGCGCCCTTGAGCGTCGATACGCCGCGAATAAATGCGCTCCTGCCGCGTACCGTGATGTCTGCACCCATCCGTATCAATTCCGGCACATGCTTGAACCGCGTTTCAAACAGATTCTCCACAACGACCGTAGACCCTTCACAGATACACGCAAGCGCCGTTATCTGCGCCTGCAAATCGGTCGGAAATCCGGGATACGGAGACGTCTCTACCAATTTCGGCGATATGCGCCCCCGACTCTCTATATATATTTTACCATTATCCGTATGAATTTTGCAACTGATTTCGATAAGTTTATGTATTACTGCAGCAAGATTCTCTGCTTTTGCATTCTTCAGCACCAATTCCCCGCCGCACATCGCAGACGCGATCAAAAATGTTCCCGCCTCGATTCGGTCGGATATCGGCGTATATTCCGTCCCGTGCAGCTCCTTTACGCCCTCTATCCTTATCGTCGCTCCGCCGGCTCCGTACACGCGCGCTCCCATTCGGTTGAGAAAATTTGCCAAATCGACAATTTCCGGTTCCTTCGCCGCGTTCTCAATCAGCGTATCCCCTTCCGCACGCACCGCCGCAAGGATTATATTCTCCGTGGCGCCTACGCTCGGACAATCCAAAACGATCTTTGCTCCGCGCAATCTGTCGCATTCGCAATCGATATAGCCGCCCGCTTCATTGATTTTGACGCCCAGCCGCCGCAATCCGCTTAAATGCAGGTCGATCGGCCGCAATCCGATATCGCATCCGCCCGGATAGGCGATCCGCGCCCTGCCAAACCTCGCTATCACCGACCCCAACATAAATATCGAGGATCGCATTTCTTTCGCCAGCGCGGCAGGAATTTCATGATTCGCCGCATCCGCTCCGTCGATCCGCAACGTGTCTTTTATAAAGTCCGTCCGGAATCCAAGCTCTCGCAAGATTTCAACCATGTTCATCACGTCTCGAATCCTGGGACACTTCCGCAAAATTACCTCTCCGTCTACCAGTACTGCGGCGGCCAGCAGGGGCAACACGGCATTTTTGGCTGATTGTATCTCCACCTCGCCGTACAGCGGTCTACCGCCCTCAACGATATATTTTTCCATTTTTCCTCTCCTTTCACGGCTTGCGCGCCGCTTTCCTTTGCCTTTTTCCGCCCGAATCGCCCCCGCGGAAATTCTTTCCCTGAAATCATAGTATGTAAAAAAATGAAAAAAAGTGCGCACGGCAAAGCCTCGGCTTCTGCCGAGGCTTTGCTTTATCGACGCGCTCTGCACGATATGTTATACAATACGCCCAACGCCGCCATCGTGAACAACAGCGACGTGTTTCCCGCGCTGATCAGCGGCAACGGCAGCCCGGTTGGCGGTATCGACCCGCTCACCACCAGCGCGTTGATCGATGCCTGTATCGCTATCGCCGCCGTGATCCCGGATGCCAGCATAAATCCGAAAACGTCCCTGCTCTTTGCCGCCGTTCGGATCCCGAAATAGATCAACAGCCCAAACGCCGAAAACAAAACCACGACGCCGATAAACCCGAATTCTTCGCCGATCACCGCCAAAATGAAATCCGATTCCGCAAACGGCAAATAGCGGTATTTTTGTATCGACTGAAACAGTCCCGTACCGAACCACCCGCCGTTTCCCAGCGCGTACAGCGATTGGATCAGCTGATATCCCTCCCCCTGCGGCGAACTCCAAGGATCCAAAAACGCATACAATCGCTGCAGACGATAGGGCTCCATGATGATCAATACCGGTACCAGCGCCGCAAGCGGCAACAACAGGACGATCATATGCTTTATCTTTGCCCCGCCCAAAAACAGCATAGCCAACATGATCATTCCCGTACACATCGTTACGGACATATTCGGTTCCGCTATTATGAGCAGACAGATCCCGCCGCCCGCCGCCAGAACAGGCAGCATCCCGACGAACGTTCGCATGCGTTCCGGCTTTTCACTGCAATACGCCGAGGCAAACACGACAAACCCGTACTTGGAAATCTCCGACGGCTGGATCGTGATCGGCCCGATTCCGATCCAACGCGTCGCACCGTAATTTTCCACGCCGATACCCGGAATAAATACAGCCGCCAACAATACCACCGATACGATCAGCGCCGGCCATTTCAATTTGATCAGTTTTCGGTAAGGAAATTTGGCGGCGGCTACCATCGCCACGCTCCCCAGCACAAAACCGATGAGTTGCTTTTTCATAAAGAAAAAGGCGTCGCCGGTCTGTTCTTGCGCCGAATAATAGCTCGCCGAGTACACCATCAACACCCCGAACGCTGCCAACGCCACCGTTACCGCCAAAATCCCTATTTCGCCCCGCCGCCGAATATCCCGCGTTCGTTCAATCGTCGCCTCTGGCAGTGGCACACTCCGCATCCCGCTCCATCATCTCCTTTACCAATCGTTCAAACGCCTCTCCTCGCTCTTCAAACCCGGAAAACGCATCGAAGCTGCTGCTCGCCGGACTCAACAGGACGCATTGCCCCGCCTTTGCCGACAGCGCCGCCATCTTGACCGCCTTTTCAAAATCCATACACAGCATGATGCGCGATTCGTTCGCTCGAACCGCACTGCTGAAAAGTTTGAACCGATTTTCTCCGTAGATGACGTATTGCACCACTCGGCTTCCGCGCAGACGCGCAAACAGCTCATCGTAATCGTATCCCTTGTCTTTCCCGCCCAAAAGCAGAATCGTATCCGCCTGCATGCTCGCCGCCGCGTTGATCGTCGCGTCCACATTCGTGCCCTTGGAATCGTTGATGAACGTCACTCCGTTCACTTGCCCTACCGTCTGAATCCGATGCCGAACTCCGCGCATGGTCGCCAACGCTTTGGCGATCACCTCGCTGGATATCCCCGACAACTTCGCCGCGCAGATCGCCGCCAACGCGTTCTTGACGTTGTGCTCCCCCTTTAACGTCAAATCGGAAATATCCATGATCTTTTCATTTTCAAAATACAGAGCGCCTTCGTATTGATACGCCCCCTCGACGCGCTCCTGTACGGAAAACCATCGAATCGGACAGCGAAGCTCTGCCGCGATCCCCTTGACCGTCGCGTCGTCCGCATTCAAAACCGCATATTCGCTCTCTCGCATGTTGCGCAACAGCTTGGATTTCAGAAATATGTAATTCTCCATGCTGTAATGCCGATTCAAATGATCGGGCGTGATATTCGTCACGATCGCGACATGCGGATGTATGCTCGATAACGTCTCCAACTGAAAACTCGATACCTCCATGATCGCCGTATCGCCATAGTCCATCGCGTCCGTACACGCCGTCAGCGGTAAACCGACGTTGCCGCACGCCACGCTCTTCTCGCCCGCTTGCCGAAAAATCTCGTCCAGCATCGTAACCGTCGTCGTCTTCCCGTTTGTCCCCGTCACGGCAATCATCGGCGCGCGCAGATACAGACAACCCAGCTCCGCCTCCCCGATGATCCGCTTCCCCGCCTTCCGAAACAGGATCGGCAACGCGTGATCGATCGGTATCCCCGGACTCAATACCAACACGTCACATTCCGACACCGCCGACGCCAATTCATCCTTGCGCACGGGCACAGCGCCCTGCGATGCCAATTCCGCCATGTTCCTCTCCACGGCGCCTTCCGCCACGTCGTCATATATATATACCGCCGCACCGTGCCGCAATAAAAACTCCGAGGCCGCCTTCCCGCTCCTCGACATCCCCGCCACGAGAAATTTTTGTGTTTTGAAATTCATTGTCTTGCTCCTTCCGCTTACTGAACAAACGCCAAACTCAACAAACCCGCTACCGCCGTTATCAAAGAATATACGTACGCAATTTTGCTTTCCGAATATCCCTTCTTCTGAAAATGATGATGCAGCGGCGCCATCAAAAAGATTCGCTTCCTCGTACGCTTATAATATATTACTTGCAGGATCACGGATATTCCCGAACAGACAAACATTATTCCGATCACCGCCACATAGAGAAGATTTCCGCTGAACGCGGCGATCGCCGCGGCAAAACCGCCCAGTCCCAGCGATCCCGTATCCCCCATAAATACGGAGGCGCGATAGGTATTCAGGATCAGATACCCCGCCAGCGCGCCGCATAATAAAAGACATAACCCCGCAAGGGCATGTCCGCCTTTCATCGTCAACAGTGCGGCAAATGCGGCAAAATACCAAAAACTGACGGACGCCGCCAACCCGTCCAATCCGTCCGTAAGATTGACGCAGTTGACCGTGGCAAGAAAGACAAACGCCGTCAAAGGCAACATCCATATGCCGATATCGAACGACCTGTTTGCAAACGGTATATGCAGAACCGTCAACTCGTTCTGCACGCAATATATGCCTGCAAACAGCGCGATCACGACCTGAAATACGACCTTTTGCCATGCCCGCAACCCCAAATTGCGGCGCAACCGAAATTTCAGAAAATCATCCAAAAAGCCGACCGCCGTACACGCTCCGCCGAACGTGATCGCGACCACAGTGTGCCTGTCCGCATACAGTCCGAAAAGAACGGCGCAGACCGCCACCGCCGCCACAAAGGATAATCCGCCCATCGTGGGCGTTCCCGACTTGTCCCGATGCTCTCGGACATAACCCAATATATATTGCCTTGCCCCATGCCTGCGCAGAATGGGCAGCAGCAACGCTCCCAGCGCTGCGCTCACCCCTCCCGATACAAGCAACATCCAAATCCCCTCTTTCATTCCGCTTTTTTCGCTCCGCCTCGTTGCGCCAACATCTTCTTCACCGCCGCCACATCGCTGTAAATATGACGAACCCCCATGATTTCCTGGTAGTTTTCTCCTCCCTTGCCCGCTATCAAGAGGACGTCGCCCGCCTTCAAGAGGTCTAATGCGTATCCGATCGCACATTCGCGATCGACTACGATGACATAGTCCGTCGAAACCTTTCGCACTCCCGCCTCTATCTGCAAAATTATGTCAAAGGCATCCTCGTAACGCGGATTGTCGGACGTCAAGACGTTAAAATCCGCCAATTTCGCAGCCGTTTCTCCCATGATCGGCCGCTTGATCGCGTCGCGATTGCCTCCGCACCCGAATACGCAGATCAGTCGCCCGACACAATGGCGCTTCAATGCCGTCAGCGACTTTTCCAATCCGTCCGGAGTATGCGCAAAGTCCACAAAAATATCCGCTCCCGCATACCTAGCTATATGTTCCAACCCCCCGCTCACCCGCGGAAGCCCCGCCAGCCCCGCCACAATGACCGGCACCGTCACCCCCAACAGCTTTGCACACTCCGCCGCCGCCATCGCATTGTATACGTTGTACAACCCAGCCATATGCAACCGTATGTCGTACAACTCGTCAAACAGATTGATCACAAAACTGCTGCCGTCAAAATCTTCCCGTATGTCGACCGCAAATACGTCCGCAGGGTTCTCCAACGCGTAACTGTATGCGTTTTGACACCATCCGCCTATCTTTCTGCCCTCTTCGTCGTCAAAATTCAATACCGCCACGCGGCATCGCCCTTCCGAAAACAGCCGCTCCTTCGCCTGCGCATACGCCTCCATCGTTTTGAAAAAATCCAAATGATCTTCGGTCAGATTCGTAAAGATCCCCGCCTCAAAGACGATCCCGTCCGTCTTTCCAAAACACAGCGCGTGCGCCGATACTTCCATGACGACGTACTCAATGCCGCATTCCACCATGTCCGCAAATATCTTGTACAGAAAAACAGGATCGGGCGTCGTCAGCTCCGGCGCGATCTCCTTGTTCGCATACCATATCCCCAGCGTGCCGATGTTCCCGCAACGCTTTCCCGCCGCCGTCAAAATCGACACCAGCATGTGCGCGGTCGTCGTCTTTCCGTTCGTGCCCGTTATCCCGATTATCTTCAGCTGCCGTTCCGGATGTCCGTAAAACGCCGCCGAAATCTCTCCCGCCGCCGCCCTGCCGTCGCGCACGACTACCTGCGGTACCGGCAACTCCAGCTCTCGCTCCACGACCAACGCAACCGCCCCTGCCGCCAGCGCTTCCGCCGCAAAAGAATGCCCGTCGTGCTCGCCTCCCGCTATACACACAAACAGATCCCCCTGCATCACATGCTTGCTGTCCGTACTTACGCCCTGAATTTCGCATTCCGCTTCATGAATGCATCTTTCGTATTGCACCTTGCTCAATAATTCTCCCAGTAACAAAATCTCGCTCCTTATGTTTCATATGGGGCGATCCCCTTTAATTCTATGATGCCCCGAAATATATCTCCCGCAGCCGGCGCCGATACAACGCTGCCGTAATACGCCCCCTGCGGTTCGTCCACAATCACCAATGCCAAATACTGCGGATCGTTCGCAGGGAAAAAACCCAGAAACGACGATACGTACTTCCCCTGCGCAATGGCGCCGTTTTCAAATTTTTGCGCCGTTCCGGTCTTTCCGCCCACTCGATACCCCTCGATATACGCCTTGCTGCCGCTCCCGTTCGCAACCACGCCTTCCAGCAAAGACGCAAGTATTTTCGACGCCTCTTCGCTGATCGTTCGGTTCTTTAACACGGCAGGCAACTCTTCTCGAATCGTTCCGTCCGAAGAATAGATCTCTTGCACAAGCCGCGGTTGATAATAATATCCGCCGTTGACCGCCGCCGCGCCCGCGCACGCCAACTGCAACGCCGTGACCGCTACCGTTTGACCAAACCCGATCCGCGCCAGATCACAGCCGCGCACCGCGCTTTCCGTCACCAACATCCCCTGCGCCTCCCCAGAAAAATCTATGCCGGTCGGCTTACCGAAATTAAACAGCTCCAGATAATCGTAAAACGTTTCCGTTCCCAACGCCATCGCTATATCCGTAAAACAGGGATTGCAGCTATTGTTCAACGCCTCCGCCAGCGTCTGATTCGAATGTTTCCCGTTCGCATGCGTACTCCAACACTTGATCGTCGTACTGTCTACCGTCCTCGTACGGCTGCTGCTGAACCTGTATTGCAGCGAATACGCCGCTGGGTTGCCGCGCAGATACTCCTCAATGTTTGCAGCCGCGGTCACGATCTTAAACGTCGAACCCGGTTCGTATATATCCGACACCAAATTGTTCCGCGACAGAGCGTTCAGCTTCTCCGAATCCTCCCTCGGCACATCGTTCAAATCATAGGACGGATATTCCGCCATTGCCAAAATCCCAAACGTATCCGGATCCAAAACAAGCACCTGCGCATTGACGGGACTGTATTCTTCATATAACTTTCGAACCGCACTCTCCGCCAACGCCTGTATTCCGTAATCGATCGTCAGCCGCACGTTCAACCCGTCCGTGGCAGGATAATATACCGCAACGCCGTCGATCTCCGCCCCCACCAGATCGGTCGGGTACGCGATCTCCCCGTCCTTCCCCGCCAGATACTTGTCGTAATATTTTTCCAGTCCCGTCAGTCCCAGTCCGTCCGTCGACGTGAACCCCAATACGCGCGAAAGAATCTCTCCATACGGATACACCCGCGTATTGTCGCGCGAATAGTACACGCCCGGCAAATCAAACGACTCGATCAGCGTCGTCTTGTCTTTCGTTATGTGCCGCGCCACCGTCACTTCCGATACGCGCTTTCCCGTCAAACGCGCGTACAGCTGCTCGGCATCCAGACTTAATACCGATGCCAACGTTTGCGCCGTGTATAGCTTATCTTCAATGGCGTTCGGACGCGCAAATACCGAATACGAGGCATCGTTTTCGGCAAGCACCGTGCCGTTGCAATCGACTATCTCGCCGCGCTCGGCAATGATCGGTATTTCTCGCGTCCATTGTTCGACCGCACGCGATCGCAGCGTCGCCCCGTCAATCACCTGTACGATAAAAAAGCGCGCAAAAATAGCCAAAAAAAGAAAGGCTATCGCCATCAGTACGGCAAATAACCTCTTTCGTAAGAGCGTTGCGGACACTGCGCCCGCCTCTCGTTTTTTTGTTCGGATCTTTCTCACCTCGACAACCGCATAAAAAAACCGGTCTAGCCCGCAGCCCTTTCCAAGAGCCGCATGCGAGACCGGATTTCCTT
Source organism: uncultured Clostridia bacterium (assembly GCA_944372075.1). Lineage (GTDB taxonomy): Bacteria > Bacillota > Clostridia > Christensenellales > Borkfalkiaceae > Borkfalkia. The sequence continues at coordinate 20,817 of CALVYJ010000006.1, forward strand.
TGTAAATCTTTCAGTTTTATACGTTTATACGCGAACCATCCCTAAATCCTGTTCGGCACGTTCCATGATGGATTCTTCGCTTGTCAGCGTTTCGATTTCTTCCTTCAAAAGCTGCGCTTCCGTCCTGTACGCGTTCAATTCCGCTTCGCGCTCCGCAACGCTCGCATCCAAGCTGTTCAGAACGCTGGTATTGATGATGATCAAAGCCAATACGACTACCACGACAATCGCATACACGCACATCAACAGCTTGCCCTTCGCCGTCATGGAGAACCGACTTTTCTCGCGCACCGCCTCGCGCTTCTCATCGCGGTACAGTTCGCTGCGATACTGGATCGTCGTCGCCGTGGGCGTAAGATCTTCGCTCGCCTCTTCCGCGTACGCCGCCTGTACGGGTGCTTCTTCATAAGCCGCCTGTTCATAAACGGGCTGCTCATAGACCGGCGCCGCCGTCTGATTTGCAGCACGATTGTTGATCGGCGAATCCGCACGGAAAATATCCTCCGTAACGCGCTGATGCGTAAACTTGGGCGCCTCTTGTGTACGGTCAGGATACAGCATTGCCCGCGCGTAAGCCTCCGGAGAATCATAGACCGGCTCTTCATATTCTTCGGGCATGATCGGCCCGTCGCCCATTATGTCTTCCGCACGCTTAAGATCCGGATTGATCAGCTTTTTATAATTATCCGAAATCCGCGAATTGAAATTTAACGCAACCTGCTCCTCTGTCATGTCCGCAGGATCCGTTCCTCCGCTCAACTTTCCATACGCCTTCAAAGGTCTGTCCGTACGTTCCTGATATCTGCTTCTTTCTAAGATGCCGGTTGCCATTTTCGCTCTCCTTTCATATATATTCTTATACTCGTTCTGCTATTCGTAATTTTGCACTTTTCGCTCTCGAATTTTCACGCGTTTCCGCTTCCGATGCCGTGATCGGCTTTTTCGTGATCAGCTCTACTTCTTTCCTTCGACCGCATACGCAGATCGGCAAACTCTTGTCACAAATACAGTCCGTCGCCAAATCTCGAAATACGTTTTTTACGATCCTGTCTTCCAAAGAATGAAAGGTCAAAATACAGATCCTTCCGCCCTTCTTCAAACGCAATGCCAATCCTCGTACCGCCTCTTCCAGTCCGCCTAACTCGTCGTTTACTTCGATCCGGATCGCTTGAAACGTCTTCCTTTCACACGGCCCGTTTTGCCGGAATTTGATCGGTATGCTCTCTTCGATAATTTGCTTTAACTGGCTCGTCCGCTCGATCCTGCCCTTGCATCGCGCCCGTACTATGTTCGCGGCGATCTTCTTCGCGAAACGCTCTTCTCCGTATCGGTCAATGATTTCCGCCAATCGCTCTTGCGAATATTCGTTCACAACCGTTTCCGCCGTCAGCCCCGCGCATATGTCCATTCGCATATCCAACGGGGCATCCTGCTTATAACTAAATCCCCTCGTAACTTCATCCAGTTGAAAACTCGATACCCCGAAATCCAACAGCACTCCGTCCAGCTTGTCCGTTCCGTCCTCTTCCAGTACGCGTTCGTATTCCTTATAATTACTCTTATAAATCCGATACCGCCCGGAAAATTCTCGCAAACGCTGCCCTGCTGCCGCAATGGCATTTTCATCTAAATCCGTCGCAATCAGCCTGCTCTTCGCACCGCTCCTCTTCAGTATCTCGTATGAATGACCTCCGCCCCCTACCGTGCCGTCAAAATATACTCCGCCATCCTTCAACGCCAGCCCGTCCATACATTCTTCCAACATCACCGGCTTATGCGCAAACGGTATCATTCGCCACTCTTCTTCAGCGCGTTTAATTTCGCAAATACCGCGCCGATGTTCATGTCCGCATTCTTTTTCGCAAATCGTTCCGCCGGCTCAATCCGCAAATACGACGCCGCTCCCGTTATTACGATCTCTTTGTCGATCTTCGCATATTCCTTCAGATCCGCCGGCAATACGATCCTGCCTTGATTGTCTTCACTCACATCGTATACCATACCGGTAAACATCGCTATCGCGTTTTGCGCTTCTTCGTCAAAAAATGACGCCTCGCCAAACGAGTCCAGTATCTTCTGATACTCCCGCTGCGGCATCACATATATGCTCTCGCCCGGTCCGTACGCCAGTTTATAATCTGCGCCCAGATCCGCTTTGTACTTCGCAGGAATGCGTATTCTGTTTTTATCGTCCAACCTGTTGTTGAACCTGCCGTTGAAAGAATACACTTCCCCCTCGCTCCCCCTTTGTAGGATGCTTTTATTATATCACCACTTTTGACCACTGTCAACCACTTAACTAGTTTTTTTTTCAAATTTTTCTAGATTTTTACCCCGTTTTGAAACGTTTTGACCATATACAAACATATGTTTATATTAAAAACAGCGTTTTATATAATGTTTTATTGGTTTTTTCAGAATCTCCGACAAAAACAGGGCAAATTTTGGCAATTTTTGAAGATTTTTCCAAACATATGTTTGCAACTTTTGCCAAGTGGTCAACCGTCCCTATGATTCCGTCAAATACGGGACATCGATACGCCGCTTCGATTTGTTTTTTCAAATAAATGTAATGTGTACAACCCAAAACGACGGCATCGAATTGCCCCTTCGGAAGATGCTCGGCAAGGCGGATCCGTTCAAAATCCGGAGCCGCCTTTTCCACCTCCCCCGCCAGTTTGTCGAGAGCGACCGCTGCGATCTTCGTATCCGTACCGTTTCGCGCCAACAATCTCTTTACGCGCTCGCTCGCCAGCGTCGCCGGCGTAGCAAGCACCAGTATCCGTCCGCCCTTCATGACGCCTGCCGCCGGCCGCACCGCCGGCTCCATGCCCACTATCGGAAATAAATAGCGCTTTCGAAGCGACTCTATACACTCCGCCGTGACCGTATTGCATGCGATTGCAGCGGCTCGGATCGGATATTGCGTCAATCGGTCAAACGCTCGTTCCGCCAGTTGTGCGATCTCCTTTTCCGTCTTGCTGCCATACGGAGCATTTCCGTTGTCGCCATAATACACGCACCGCTCCCGCGGATATTGTCGCTGAAACGCAGCCATCAAATTTAATCCGCCGATCCCGCTGTCAAAAAACGCTATATATCCCTCCGTCATACCTTCCTCTCCCCTTTTTTTGCCTTTCCGGAAAATATATGAAAATTCATGAGAATAAATTACATATTTCGCCAAAAAATAGTTTACAAGCAGATTTTTTTATGATAAAATAGTCGAGATATTAAATGAGTAACCATTGAAAGGAGAAGCAAAGTGCCTAACATCAAATCTGCGAAAAAACGCGTGGTCGTTACCGAAAAGAAGAATACGCAAAACAAAATGATCAAAACTTCCGTAAAGACCGCCATCAAAAAGTTTAATGCAGCTTTGGCCGCAGGCGACGTGGAAACAGCAGAAAAGCTGTTGCCCGAAACCGTTTCTGTCATCGATTCCGCTGCAAGCAAGGGAATCTTCCACAAGAACAACGCGGCGAATAAAAAGTCTGCATTGGCGAAAAATCTGAATGCCCTGAAAGCAAACCCGCAGGCTGCAACCCCTGCCGAAGTAGTGGAGGAAGCGCCCGCAGCCGAGCCGGTTGCAGAAGCAAAACCCAAAAAAACTCGCTCTAAAAAAGCTGAAACCGAGCAGGCTGAATAATTTTTACGCCAGTTCAAAGCGCAGGTATCCCCTGCGCTTTTTTTCGCTCCCGCGATTTCTCGCCTTTCGCCCTTCCTTCGCCCCTCCGATGCTGCCGCGCTCTCCTCGTTTCTGCCTTTGCGATCCTTTCGCTCGCCAACAACAGGCTTCATCGGTTAAAATTGTTTTTGCGGCTGCACGACAATCATCGACTGTTACGATGGCCGTTTGACGATCCGTCAAGCGAATATGCTTTTTGCCCGTTTCTGCACAGCCATCACAAGCAGACGATAAAATTTCCCGTTTTCTAGAAATTTTTAGCAAAAATTTTATTGTGGGTAGTGCAATTATAAAAATTGTATGGTATAATCGCACTATACTTTGGATTATGATTTTATTCGAGGTGGAAATGCGCGATAGATTCGAAACGGATGAATTGAAAATTTATGCAGAGACACACCGCTCCGAGGAAAATTTCCGAGCGGAAGAAGTATCACGCAGCGAGGAGCTTTTCCGCTCGCAAGAATTTTCGTCAAAGCCCTCGTCTGCCGCTCGCAAAAACGTTCGCCGCAATAAAAATCTGCAGCGACAACGTTCCTTGCTTGCCGGACTGGTTTCAACCGTCGGCGCCGCAGCCGGCGCGGTTGTGATTGCGGTCGCCGTCATCTTGTCGGTGACCAGCCTCTCCCTATCCTCTGTTTTGGCTACCTCCCATTCCCTACAATTTAATTTGGTAATCGATTGGGCGGAAAACACCAAACTGACTGCCGTTTTGACATCGGAAAATGAACGCTATACGCAAACATTCTCCAATAAGTCAAGCGCCTCCGACGAGACAAGCGACTACGCTCTTTTCTTCGGCTCGCTCACCCCCGATACCGACTACCACTTGAAAATCACAGAGGGTTCAACCGTCCATCTGTCGGGAAACTATCGCACAGCCGCCATACAGCTAATCACCCCTACCACTGAATCCGTCCTGTCCGATTGTATATCCCTGGCGTTTGACGGATCAACGCTCAAAGGTTCCTATCGAGTATATCTTGACGACGAGGAATTTACGACCTTCGACGCCTCTCTTCCCAGTTTGTCGCTGGACGGACTAACCCCCGAAACGGAGTACCGCGTGACGATCCGAGACGACGCGGGCGATACGGTGTTCGACAAAACGTTTATGACGTTGTCCTATCCGACCGCCGTATCCGAAATCTCCTCGGAGATCTCCATGACGCGAATCCGCGTCGAACTCAACGTGGAAAACGCAAAAGTACCGTTGACGGCATCCTTCGGCGGTCAATCCAAGACGTTGGAAAACGGCATTACCGTATTTGAATTGACAGAACTCACGCCCGATACGGATTATGTGCTGGAAATCAGCGACGGCGAAACGATTTATTTCACAAACACATACCGCACGCGGGCATACGAACAGAAACTGTTCCCGTCCGAATCCGTCCTGTCGGAATCCATTGAACTGCAATTCACGGCAGATGAACTTACCGCGGCCGGTTATTCCGTGCAGCTAAACGGCGAGGAATTTACGACCTTCGACGCCTCGCAACCCGACCTGTTGCTGGATGGTCTTATCCCCGAAACGGAGTACCGCGTGACGATCCGAGACGACGCGGGCGATACGGTGTTCGACAAAACGTTTACGACGCTGCCCTATCCGACCACCGTGTCCGAGATCTCCTCGGAGATCTCCATGACGCGAATCCGCGTCGAACTCAACGTGGAAAACGCAAAAGTACCGTTGACGGCGTCCTTCGGCGGACAATCCAAAACGTTGGAAAACGGCGTTACCGTGCTTGAATTGACCAATCTGCACCCCTCTACAACGTATGCGGTGAATGTTAGCGACGGCGAAACCAACTATTTCTTCCAAACATACAGAACCCTGCCGTATGAACAGACGCTCTTCCCCGTCGAACAATACGTCGGAATCGATTCCATCCTGTTGCAATTCAACAGTGAAGACCTGAACGAAGAGGGATATGAAGTGTACTTCGAAAACGAACTGTCTGGTCGCTTAAGCATAAACGAACCGAATTTATCCTTCCGAAACCTTATCCCGAATACCTCCTATCATCTCAAAATCATGGACAGCAAGGGCAATCTCCTGCTCGATGAATCCTACGCGATTCCCTATCTCATTGCACAAGTGAGCTCAATCTATTGCACGCCGACTTCGATCAGTTTGACCGTATTTATAGAATCACAGGGTCAAGCAACCGTGCTCCTCACCGATGCAGGCATAGAAGTAGGCCGCAAAGTCCTTAGCTCTGAAGACGTCGGCGATATCCTCTTTGACGGGCTGACACCTATGACCGATTACACGCTCACGATCATGGATGATCGCGGTACAGTACATTACGAAGAGATCTTGCGAACGGAACTTGACCCCGAATTGATTTCTATAAGCGGAACCGCATTGTCTTTGGATTTCCCTCAATGGCAATTTGAAGGCGTTGAAGGTACTGCAGAATTGTTCCTAAACGGCTCCGCTACGGGAATCCTCCTGCCTTCCGAAGAAACGCTTGTTACGCTCAACGATCTCACGCCGCAAACCACCTATACGATGTCTGCCGTCGCGAACAATGTCACTTGGTGGCAAGATTCATTTACCACTCCCGATATCATCATCAATAGCGCGGAACCCATCGTCGGATCGACCAATCTGAACGTCACGTTTGACCTGCAAAACCCGCAAAACGTTACTCTTCGCGTCGCACTGCGTATGGGAGATATGGATATAGAGACACGCACATTTACCTCAACCAACGGTCTGATGTCTTTTACCGCTTCGTTTGAAACCATTGAAAACGGACAATACGTCATACGTCTTTTGCGAGAAAGCGACTCCTTGATCCTCTGGCAAACTACCGTGGCAACCGCATATTCGTTCCTTCAAATCGTTGGTTTACCCATTGTATCCGAAACGGAAGACGGCAATGAGCTGTTCGAAATCTCCGGCACAGATTTGGAAAGCGTGCAATTCCTCTTGAACGAAAATACGGAATACTTTATTTCTTCTGAAATCACCCTGGAATGCGTTGCTACCGACGGAAGCGGTAATCTGACACCTTATATTTCCTCATCGAGAAGCGTCACCACATCCTGCTACTTCCTTATGTCCGAAATAAAAATAGGGACTGTATATGAACTAAGGCTCTATCGCACGGTCAACGACGCATCCTATTTGATTGAAAGACTCTATTGGAAGTGTGTCTGATACACGCCCGCCCAAAAAAAACCGCCCCTCTTAAAACAAAGGACGCCCTCTCATGAAAGCGTCCTTTCCTTGAAATACCGTAGTTCGACGTCAGCGGAAAGCCCTCGATCGTTTAGCGAGAGCTTTCCGCTTTGTATTGTTTTTTACAATTTTTATTGACTGCGCCCTCTTAAATGTCGCTTTCAAATCACAGCAAACAACCGAAATGCTTTGTATATAATTTTTTCAACAGCGAGACCACAAATATGTATAGAAGAACCGCGCTCACAGGGATCACCCACACAATCGCAGGCAAAGAACATAAGCCGATCCTGTCTCCGAATGTGTAGGGCACAATCGTTAAAAATATAACCCCGCAGATCGTCGTCAAAAATACGGGAACGGATACCGCATTTTTCCCGACGGGCAGCCGCGCACTGCGCAACATATACACCACCACGATCTGCGTCAGCATCGACTCGATAAACCACCCCGTCTGAAACAGAGATATAAAGCGCAACCGAAGATCGCCGTCCGCTATCGCCGCAAACTGCCCTCCGCAAACAGCGGGACAAAATACAAAAAACAGGAGTACGTACGTCAATATATCAAACAACGAACTTAATACCGATTTCAAGACGCTGGGTTTTCTGTTTGAATCTCTGTGCATCCGCGATCTAAAAATCTACTCGTCTGCTTTCGATGGCGATATGTG
>CALVYJ010000007.1 GCA_944372075.1 uncultured Clostridia bacterium
TCCTTTCGATCTTCCAAGGGCACGTACGGTTTTCTCTTTGCGACGGCCTGGTATCCGGGGCGAATAATTTTGCCGCCGTTGGTAATTTCCTCCATGCGGTGGGCAGACCAACCCGCGATACGGGAGACGGCAAAGAAAGGGGTATAGAGTTCGCGGGGCAAATTGAGCATATCGTAGACGAATCCGGAATAGAAATCGACGTTGGCAGCGACACCCTTATAGATTTTGCGTTTTTCGGCGATCAATTCGGCGGCGGCCTGCGCGACGTAATTGCGCATGGCGAATTCTTCCTGCATATGTTTTTCCTCTGCCAATTTTTCGGCAAACGTACGCAGGATGTCGGCGCGCGGATCGGAAAGGGAATAGACGGCGTGGCCCATTCCGTAAACGAGGCCGGTGTGATCGTACGCGTCTTTATCGAGGATGCGGGCGACGTAATCTTTCAATTTACCGCGATCAAAGGAAGGAACGTTGGCTTTGATATTGTCGAACATTTCACAGACTTTGATATTGGCGCCGCCGTGTTTGGGGCCTTTCAGGGAACCGAGGGAGGCGGCGACGGAAGAATAGGTATCCGTACCGGAGGAAGTGACGACGTGCGTAGTGAACGTCGAGTTATTGCCGCCGCCGTGTTCGGCGTGCAAGACGAGGCATAAGTCGAGCACTTCGGCTTCGAGTTGTGTATATTTGCAGTCTTCGCGGAGCATATACAAGATATTTTCTGCGGTAGAGAGCTCTTTTCTGGGTTTATGGATGAACAGGGAAGCATCCGAATGGTAATAGTGGTATGCTTTTTGGCTGTAAACGGTCAAGAGCGGGAACTGCGCGATCAGTTGCAAGGATTGGCGCAGCACGTTCTTTTTTGAAGTATCGTCCGCTTTGGGGTCGTAGGAATAGAGGGAGAGCACGCAGCGGGCGAGCATATTCATCATATCCTTGGAGGGAGCTTTCATGATGATATCGCGGACAAACGAAACGGGGAGCGTGCGGAAGTCCGCCAAGATCTCGCAAAAGCGTTCCAGCTGTGATTTGGAGGGCAAACTTCCGAACAAGAGCAAGTAGGTAGCTTCCTCGAAATCAAATCTGCGTCCTGCGGCGCCTTTTACCAAGTCGCGGATGTTGATGCCGCGGTAGTACAGTTCGCCGTCTGTCGGAATTTTATTGCCGAGCGCGTCTTTGCCAAATGCGATGATTTCGGAGATTTCCGTCAGACCGCAGACGACGCCGTTCCCGTTGATATCGCGCAGTCCCCGTTTTACGTCGTATTTTTCGTACAATTTGGGGTTGATAATATCGTTTTTTTGCGCCATTTTTGTAAGTTCCATGATATCCTGCGCGTATTTTGCGTACTGTTTCAGCACATTTTCACGTAAATCGGAATAGTTCATAGCGACCTCCTTTTTCAGGTACAAGCGTTCACCGAAAAAAATTAGTTTGATAATTATACCATATCAAATGAAAAAAGTCAAGCGTGCGAATTTTTCGAGGGAAAAGCGGGAATTCGGAGGGAGAGAGCGAGGGATAAAAACAAAAAAAAAATTCATAAAAAAAAGGCATACAGATTGGTAAATATTATTGAAAAGAGATGTGAAATGTGTTAGAATAAATATGTTGAACAATATAATGCGGGCAAATTTTTTAATTTGACCGAAAAGAGCGGAGGTAGGAGTCATTGGCTAAAAAGATCGATGTTCCTTTTAACGGAACGAAGGAGCAGGAAGAGAAACTGCGGGAAGAGTTGGCGCAATTAAAGAAGCGCGGCGACAACGGGTTGATGATAGCGGCGTTGCAAAAGGCGCAGGACATTTACGGATATCTTCCCGAGGCGGTGCAGCAGATCATAGCGGACGAGCTGGGCGTGTCGTTGGCGGAGGTATACGGAGTGGCGACGTTTTACGCGCAATTTTCGCTGTATCCGAAGGGGCAGTACAAGATCGGCGTATGTTTAGGAACGGCATGTTACGTCAAGGGATCGGGGGACGTGTACAAGAAGATTTGCGACACGTTGAAGATCGAAGGCGGGCAGTGTACGGACGATCTGAAGTTTTCGTTGGATGCGACGCGTTGTATCGGCTGTTGCGGGTTAGCGCCGGTCATGACGATCAACGACGACGTGTACGGCAAGGTATCGGTAGAGGAAGTCGAGGGGATACTCGCGAAGTACAACTGATATGCGGGAATTGGCGCTGAACATATTGGACATAGCGGAAAACTCGCTGTCGGCGGGTGCGAAGCGGATAGAGATATCGGTAGCGGCGGACTATGCAAAGGATTGGCTGACGATAAGGATACAGGACGACGGATGCGGCATGGATGAAGAGATGTTGGCGCGAGTGAGCGATCCGTTCACCACGACGCGCACGACGCGGAAAGTCGGAATGGGGATACCGCTTTTCAAATTTTCCGCGGAGAGTGCCGGAGGGAAGTTCAGCATACGTTCGGAGAAAGGAAAGGGGACGTGTACGCAAGCGGAGTATCAAATCAGCCATGTAGACAGGATGCCGTTGGGGGATTTTGGGGGAGTGATTTTACAGCTTGTAACGATGAATCCCGGCGTAGAATTTTATGTGCAGGCGACAGACGGTACGAATACGGGGATATTGGACACGCGGGAAGTGCGCGAGATCCTCGGAAGCGAGATTTCTTTGTCGGCGGCGGAAGTTCGAATGTTTTTGAAGGAATACATACAGGAAAACTTAGTGGATATTTTTGGAGGTAGGATATGAAGAGTCTGGAAGAACTCAGGGCATTGCGAGAGAAGATGAAATCGCAGACGGACAATCGCAGCGTAGCGGGGGCGGATGAGACGGTCATAAAGGTAGGCATGGCGACGTGCGGTATTGCGGCGGGCGCTCGGCCGGTGTTGGAGGCGTTGTTAGACGAAGCGGACAAGCGGAAGCTGCACAATGTGAGCATATCGCAGACGGGGTGTATCGGCATGTGCCGGTTGGAACCGATCGTAGAGGTATTCAAGGGCGGACAAAAGTACACATACATTCACATGACGCCGGAAAAAGCGCGGAAGGTCATGAACGATCATGTAGTGAACGGGAACCCTTGCAAAGAATATTTGATAGGCGAGAATTAAGGGCGGAGGGAGAAAGAATTCATGTTCAGATCACATATACTGGTTTGCGGAGGCACGGGCTGTACTTCCGGCAATTCGATGAAAATTTACGATGCGCTGGTTGAGCGTATCCGCAAAGAGGGATTGGAGAACGAAGTACACGTGACCAAGACGGGGTGTTTCGGGCTCTGTGCATACGGGCCGATCATGATCGTGTATCCGGAGGGCGCGTTTTATTCCCAGGTCAAAGTGGAAGACGTCGACGAGATCATCAACGAGCATATTATAAAAGGGCGGATCGTAACGCGGCTGTTGTATCAGGAGACGGTCGGGGAAGACGGATCGATCAAGGCGCTCAACGATACGAATTTTTACAAGAAGCAGCACAGGGTAGCGCTTCGCAACTGCGGCGTCATCAATCCTGAAAAGATCGAAGAATACATCGCGTACGACGGATACGAAGCGTTGGGCAAGGTATTGACGGAAATGACGCCGCAAGACGTCATTGACGTTATCATGCAATCGGGATTGCGCGGGCGCGGCGGCGCCGGATTCCCGACGGGTCGCAAGTGGCAGTTTGCGAAAAATTCCGTAGGCGATAAAAAGTACGTATGCTGCAATGCAGACGAAGGGGATCCGGGAGCGTTCATGGATCGTTCGATCCTGGAAGGCGACCCGCACGCGGTGATCGAAGCGATGGCGATTGCGGCCTATGCGATCGGGTCGGATCAAGGGTACATTTATGTGCGTGCGGAATATCCGATCGCGGTACAGAGGTTGACGATCGCGATCAACCAAGCGCGCGAATACGGATTGCTGGGAAAGAACATATTCGGAACGAACTTCAATTTTGATTTGGATATACGTCTCGGTGCGGGCGCGTTTGTCTGCGGCGAAGAGACGGCATTGATGACGTCGATCGAAGGGCATCGCGGTGAACCCAGGCCGCGTCCTCCGTTCCCGGCTGTGAAGGGGTTGTTCGGCAAACCGACCATTTTGAACAACGTAGAGACGTATGCGAACGTACCGCAGATCATCCTGAAGGGTGCGGACTGGTTTGCTTCGATGGGAACGGAAAAGAGCCGCGGCACGAAGGTATTTGCATTGGGCGGGAAGATCCATAATACGGGACTTGTTGAGATTCCGATGGGCACGACCATGCGTGAGATCATCTACGATATCGGCGGCGGCTGTCCGAACGGAAAGAAATTCAAGGCGGCGCAGACGGGCGGGCCTTCGGGCGGCTGTATTCCGGCGCACCTGATCGATACGCCCATCGACTATGACAATCTGATCGCCATCGGTTCGATGATGGGGTCGGGCGGACTGATCGTCATGGACGAAGACAACTGTATGGTAGACATCGCCAAATTCTTCCTGGAATTTACGGTAGACGAGAGCTGCGGAAAGTGTACGGCATGCCGAATCGGCACGAAGCGATTGTATGAAATGCTCTGCAAAGTGACGGACGGCACGGCGACGATGGAAGATCTGGACAAGATGGAAGAATTGTGTTATTACATCAAAGAGAACTCGCTGTGCGGCTTGGGGCAGACGGCGCCCAACCCCGTATTGTCGACGCTGCATTATTTCCGCGACGAATACGAGGCGCACGTCAAGGAGAAGCGTTGTCCTGCCGGCGTATGCAAGAAGTTGTTGCGCTACCAGATCGTGGCGGACAAATGCAAGGGCTGTACGCTCTGTGCGCGTAACTGTCCGGTCGGCGCGATTTCCGGCACGGTAAAAGAACCGCATGTCATTGATCCGAATAAATGTATCAAGTGCGGCGTGTGCATGGAGAAGTGCAGATTCGGTGCGATTATCAAGGCATAACGGCGGAGGTCACAAAAAATTATGGTACATTTGAAGATAAACAACATACCGGTCGAAGTCAAGGAAGGCACGACCATATTGGAAGCGGCAAAGGTTGCGGGCATCAACATTCCCACGCTTTGCTATCTTAAAGACATCAATGAAATCGGGGCGTGCCGCGTCTGCGTGGTAGAGGTGAAAGGCGCGCGCAGTTTGGTTGCGGCGTGCGTATATCCCGTAAACGAGGGCATGGAGGTATTTACGAATACCGAAAAGGTACGCAAGTCCCGCAAAACGACGTTGGAGCTCTTATTATCCGATCATAAAAAGGAATGTCTTTCCTGCGTTCGTTCCACGAACTGCGAATTGCAGAAGCTTTCCAACGAATACGGATGCGACGAAAACCGATTCAAGGGAGTGCGTGCGGAATACGAGCCGGATACGTCGACGAGTTATCTGGTGCGCGACAACGAGAAGTGTATTTTGTGCCGCCGCTGCGTAGCGGTCTGCAAGCATGTGCAGGACGTAGCGGTCATAGCGCCGGCGCGGCGCGGATTCAATACGCACATAGCGTGTGCGTTTGAATCGAATTTAGGAGACGTTGCGTGTGTCGCGTGCGGGCAGTGTGTGGCGGTATGTCCCACGGGAGCGCTGCATGAGCGCGAAGAGATCGACAATGTGCGCGATGCGATCAACAATCCGGAAAAGGTTGTCGTTGTGGCGGCGGCGCCTGCCGTACGTGCGGCGATCGGCGAAGAGTTTGGATATCCGATCGGAACGAATACGGAGGGAAAGATGTTCACGGCGATGCGCATGTTGGGCTTTGACAAGGTATTCGACGTCAACTTCGGGGCAGATCTTACGATTCTGGAAGAATCGACCGAGCTGTTGGATCGGGTTACGAACAAGGGCGTACTGCCCATGTTCACGAGCTGTTCGCCCGGCTGGATCCGCTATGTAGAGTACTATTATCCCGAGCTGATTCCCAATTTGTCCTCCTGCAAGTCGCCCATGCAGATGACGGGTGCGACGATCAAGACCTACTGGGCGAAGAAAGAGGGGATCGATCCGAAAAATATTTATTTCGTAGGGATCATGCCCTGTACGGCAAAGAAGTTTGAAAAGACGCGCGGCGATGAAAATGCGAGCGGATATCCGGATGTTGACGCCGTTCTCACGACGCGCGAGCTTGCGAAGATGATCAAGACGTCCGGCATTTTATATAATGAATTGCCCGACGGCACCTTTGATAATCCTTTGGGCGAGTTTACGGGCGCCGGCGTCATTTTCGGGGCGACGGGCGGCGTTATGGAAGCGGCTCTGCGTACGGCGGCGGAAAAGATCACCGGAAAGCCGCTGGACAACGTAGATTTTAAGGAAGTGCGCGGCATCAAGGGAATCAAAGAGGCAGAATACGATCTGAACGGAATAAAAGTAAAGGTTGCGGTGGCGTCGGGTCTTACCAATGCCAAGCAGTTATGCGAGAAGATCAAGAAGGGCGAGTGCGACTATACGTTTGTGGAAGTCATGTGTTGTCCGGGCGGCTGCGTAAACGGCGGCGGTCAACCGATCCAGAGCGCGTACGTACGGCGCAATACCGATCTGCGCGCAGCGCGTGCGAAAGCGTTGTACGACGAAGATAAAAAGGCGAAGATCCGCAAGAGCCACGAAAACGAAGCAGTCATGTCGCTCTACAAAGAATTTTTCGGCGAACCGGGTTCGCACAAGGCGCATGAGATCTTGCATACGAGTTATGTAGACAGGAAACACAAATAAAACTTTCGAGACTCGGCGTATTGCCGAGTCTCATTTTTTTGATGCGTTCGGCACGTCGAAGCATTCGTATGGCAAAAACTTCCGCAATCGGCTTTTCCCGGAGCAGCGGCTTTCTGCAAAGGAGGGGGGATGTCGTTTGGATTTGCAAAGAGCAGACGGAGCGGGTGTTGCTGGCGGGGCTACGGCAGATGTTTTGAATGCGTTGAAATTGCCGAAGAAGGCTGGATTTTCGAAAGAGGCGGAATTTTGGCGATGGGATAAGTCGAAAGAAACGTTGCTTCTTTCAAAAAAGTGTGTTATACTGAAACGGAAAGGGAGGGCAGCGGATGATTTCGAAAAGAGGGGAAGGTAAAAAGGCGAGTGCATCGGTGAGACAAACATCGGCGGAATCATCACCCGAAGAGATGGCGGCATTTTTTGAACGCCGCTTGGACGGATATGAAGAGCATCAGTTGCTTGCGATACAAGGCGCGCAGGAATTTTATCCGTTTACGGCAAAACTGCTTCCCGCCGCGGCGGGCGCAGAGGTTTTGGATCTGGGTTGCGGCACCGGTTTGGAGCTTCGATATTATTATGCCGTCAATGCGGCGGCGCGTTTGACGTGCATCGATCTGTCCCAAAAGATGCTGGACGTATTGCAAAAAAAGTATGCGGCGTTTTCTCCGCGCACGGTTTGCGGAAATTATTTTGCGATGGATCTGGGGCGGGATCGGTATGATGCGGCGGTGTCGGTCGAATCGATGCATCATTTCACGTATGAAGAAAAGGTATTTCTTTACCGCAAAATATTCTTTGCTCTGCGAAAGGGAGGCAGGTTTGTGCTGACCGACTATTTGGAAAAGGATCCTGCGGCGGAGCGCGTCGGGCAGGAGGCGAAGGAGCGCACGATTCGGCAGTACGGCATCGCGGACGGAAGGCTGTATCATATTGATGCGCCGCTGACGGCGGAGCATGAGATGCAGGCGTTGACGGAAGCGGGTTTTGAGCGGGTAGAAGAGGTTGGCAGGTGGCAAAATACGTCGATTCTGGTAGCGTATCGCGGATGCGAAGGATGAGGGAACGAGAGTGGTTTATCTTGAAAAGTTTGTTTTGCCCGACGAGGACGAAGAGGCGCGGCTTGCCAATGCACGCCGCGAAGAAAACGGGGGAGCGCTCGGGTATCTTGAAAACGGATATCCGTGCATGTTGTTTCCGCAGCGCGGATTGCGGGAATTGGATTTTGAAGCGATCACGATATTTTACGGCGGAAACGGGAGCGGAAAGAGCACGCTTTTGAACGCGATCGCAGAGCGTTTGCGGTTGGCGCGCATCTCGCCGTTCAACGGCGGAGAACTGTTTATGCCGTATGTGCGCAGTTGCACATATCGATTTGGTTTTGACGAGGAAGGAGAACCTCTATCGTTGCCGAGCGGGAGCCGTATCATCACGAGCGACGACGTATTTGAATATATGTTGGCGGCGCGGACGCGCAATGAGGAGATAGCGGAAGCGACGGACGAAGGGAAACAAGAGTATGCGAGGCTAAAATTCGAAGATACCATTCGATTTAGCGGAATGCAGGACTACGAAACGGTGCGCATGCAGTTGATGGCGAGGCAAAAATCGTTGTCGCGCCGAAAGTTTTTGCATAAAACGATCGGCAAAGAGGTGCGCCTGCACAGCAACGGCGAGACGGCGCTGCGATTTTTCGAAGACTCGATGAAGGGGGAGGCGATCTACTGTTTGGACGAGCCGGAGAACAGTTTATCGCCGCGCCTGCAATTACAGATGAAAGAGTTGCTCGAATATAATGTCCGTCACGAAGGTTGTCAGCTGATCATCGCTACGCATTCCCCCTTTTTGCTGGCGCTGCGCGGCGCAAAGATCTACGATTTAGACAATGTTCCCGTTTATCCGCGCAAGTGGTGGGAGCTGGAAAACACGCGTACGTACTTCGAGTTTTTTGAAGAAAACCGCCGCTTGTTTTTGGACTCCGACTCCAAAAAGAAATAGTTTGAAACTTTCGCAGTGAAAGCGGCAAAGCAGAGGAGAGGCGTCCGCGATTTTGTGGCGGCGCGGGAAAACGATCGATTTTGACGTCGGCTTTTGAATATGCGTTCGGATTCGGAACGTCGGCCGAAACGCCAATCGCCGCATAAAAAAGAATGACAAAGCGCGGCATGCGAGCAAAAGATTTGCTTTGCATGCCGCGCTTTGTGTGTACGAATTGTATGATCGACTCCGTACGGACATTCGAGAGGAAGTGCTTTCAGGCGATTGTTCGGGAAAGCGTCCGCGCCTGTTTTGCAAAAACGCAACCGCTCAGTTCTTTTGAAACTGTATATCGATGTTTCCTATCTCTGCTCGGATGAGTAAAGAGCGCTCGCCCTGTTGAGAGGGGTAGATATTGGTTTGACCGAGATCCCATTCCACGTCGGCGGCGTAATCTTCGCGCGCGCCGATTAAAGTGGCGGAGACGTCGCCCAGATCGCTTTGCAGGGAAAGATCCCGCACGTCGAGCAATCCGCCGTTCAACGCAAGATTTCCGGTAGCGGTGCGAAGTTCTGCCGTCAAGGCGCTGATCGTACCTGCGCAGCGAATATCTCCCAGATCGACGTCGGCATAAAAGGTTTGAGCGGTTATGTCTCGCAGAGTAATATTGGAAACGTCTCCTTTCAGGTCGAATCGCTCGGCGGAGCACGTTTTGAGGGCAATATTCCCTAAATCTGCCGAAAGGGAAACCGAGTTCGCTTGTACGGATCGGCAATCGATGTTTCCGGTATTTACGGAGACGGTAAGCGAGTCGAGCAGGGCAACGTTCTCCAAGACGACGTTTCCCGTGTCGCAAGTCACGGTCAGAGATTGCAACTCGTTCGGCAACGTAAGCGTCAGGTTTGCATCGCTGCTTCCGAGATTAAACTGAAACGGAGAAAACGGCAAACGATCGGCCTGGATAAAAAGCGTTTGATCTTCGATGCGGAAGGTTGCCTCGGCTCGATTGCCGTTGGTCAAGTCGGTGACGACGGGGTAGGAGCAGGAAACAAACGAGGCGTCGGCGTCGACCTGCACGGTAATATCGCATACGTCATAATCGATGTTTACGGCAGAGATAACGGAGTCTGCGGTATAGTCTTGTTGGGAATAGGATAGGGTGGCGAGTCGGTCAAACGCCCAATTTTCCTTCGCCATGCCGCAGACAAATACGATGCCGCCGGCGACAAACAGGATGCCGCCGATCCAGGCGCAAATTTTCATCCAACGTTTCATACTACATACTCCTTTTTCCGGTTAAAAGTTTTCCTGTAAACAAAAGCGATTTTTTGCATAACGCCAGCATCCATTTTGTGCAGACGGCAAACAGCGGGATCATCAACAGGCCGCAGCCTGCCCCGGCGAGTCCGATGCCGATGTGGGCAAGCGTAGCGACGGGCGTATCCCGAAAGAGCAGAATACAGAACCAAACCCCGTCGGCTATACCGGCAAGGAAGATGGCGGCTCCGCTCACGACGAGCGCGCCCGCGGTGATCGCAAGGGCGAAAAGCACGCTTAAGATCGGGATGCCGATGCAAAGAAAGAGAAACAGGATCGCAAGAAAACTTGCGACGCTCCGATGTTCTCGGGCGGAGGCTGCGGGCAAGTCACGCTCGGCAAGAATCCCGCGCGCCGCTTCCTGCGGCGCTCCGAAACTGCCGAGGACAGCCTCTTCCGTCAGTCCGCTCTCTCGCTTTTCGTTGTATAACTCATCGTAATACTGCAGGATTTCGTTGCGGTCTGATGCAGACAGCGCGCCGAGTTCCCTTTTTAACTGCTTAAACCATTGTTTCTTCGTCATTTCTGTTCTCCTCGAAAGATAAAGTTGTAAATTCTTTCAAATTCCTTTACGTCCTCTATAAATTCATGGATGCGTTCCAGTCCTTTTTGCGTAATTTTGTAGTATTTGCGCAGCCTTCCGTTGATGGCTTTGCCGTGCGTCGTGACATAGGCGGCGCTTTCCAACCTCTTTAAGATCGGATAGAGCGTCGATTCGGAAATTTCAATGTATGGCGCAACGTCGGCTATGATTTTGTACCCGTAGGACTCTCCGTCTCGCAGGACAGACAGCACACATACGTCCAATAGCCCTTTTTTCAGTTGTATATCCATGCTGCCTCCTCTCAATACTATATTATGTGAAATACTATACAATACATAGTATAGAATGTCAAGTAAAATTACCGATAAATTTACAAAAAGAGAAAAAGTTTCAGAAAAGAGGAACGGGAGGGTGCGAGCGGAAGCGAATTGGGAGAGAAAGGGATTGACAAAGAGGCGGGAAGTTTGGTACAATACAATCGGAAGGCAGGTAAGGTATGGATATACATTCGATATCGACAAATTGTACGCGAGCGGAGTATGTAGGCAGGGCGGTGTTGGATACGATCGGGCTGGTGATCAGCGGGGCAGACGAAAAGCTGCTTGCGCAGATGGGGATCGGCGGAAAGTATCGGGCGTTGGGCGTATACAGTTCGCGAACGGGAGCGGCAGGGCAGCTGACGGCGCTGGACGAAGCGGTCAAGGCGACGTCGACGGAAGTATTGACGATCGAGCTTCCGCGCGACACGAAGGGTTGGGGCGGTCACGGAAATTACGTAGTGATCGGCGGCAACACGCTGTCGGATGCGCGAAGGGCGATAGAGATCGCGCTGTCGTTGACGGATAAATATGTGGGAGAGCTGTATATCAGTGAAGCGGGGCATTTGGAATTCACCTATTCCTCGAGTGCGGGGCGCGTATTGGAAAAGGCATTTGGTGCGAAATACGGGCAAGCGTTCGGATTTTTGGCGGGATCGCCGGCAGCGATCGGCCTGGTCATGGCGGACAATGCATTGAAATCGGCGGAGGTCGAGATTGTGCGGTACATGACGCCCGATCGGGGGACGAGTCATTCGAACGAAGTCATTTTGGCGTTTTCCGGGGAAGCCGCGGCGGTCAAGGCGGCGGTGTTGTCCGCGCGAGCGATCGGCTTGGAATTGTTGATCGCGATGGGGAGCTATCCGAACGTACCGGGTACAAGTTATTTAGAGGACTAGCGCGCAGCGCGTTCGGCAAAACCGTTTTCGGTCAAATCGGCAAGCCTCTTAAAGTGGGGGCGGTACAAATTGCGAAAACGATAGAAAAACAGAAAAACGGCAATAAAAAAATCCATCGGAAAACCCGATGGATTTTTTGCTTTCAAACAGATCAGTGTTCCAATGATTTTTCGATATAGGCGGCGAGCTCGTCGATGTCCAGGCGAATTTGCGCCATGGAATCGCGGTCGCGGATGGTGACGGAATTGTTTTCCAGGGTATCGAAATCGATGGTAATGCAGAAAGGCGTGCCGATCTCGTCTTGACGGCGATAGCGTTTTCCGATGGAACCGGCCTCGTCGTAGGTGACCATAAATTTTTTCGCGAGCATTTTATACACTTCGCGGGCTTTATCGGACAAATTTTTCTGCAAGGGCAGAACGGCGGCTTTGTAGGCGGCGAGGGCGGGATGGAAGTGCATGACGGTACGAACGTCGCCGCCTTCCAACTCTTCTTCCTCGTATGCTTCGCACAGGACGGCGAGCATCAGGCGATCTGCGCCGATGGAATATTCCACAACGTAAGGGATATACTTTTCGTTGGTTGCGGGGTCGAGATAATACATATTTTTCCCGGAATACTCCTGATGGCGGGAGAGGTCGTAATCGGTGCGGTCATGGATGCCGTTGAGTTCAGACCAACCGATCGGGAACAGGTATTGAATATCGCAAGCGGATTTTGCGTAATGGGCGAGTTTATCGTGGTCCTTAAAGCGCAGGTGATCCTCTTTGAAGCCGAGGCCCAAGAGGAAATTCTTGGCTTTTTGTTTATATTCCTCGTAGTAGCCGAGGTCGGTTCCCTCTTTGCAGAACCACTGATGTTCCATCTGTTCAAACTCGATGGTGCGGAAGATAAAATTCCCGGGCGTGATTTCGTTGCGGAAGGCTTTTCCGATCTGCGCGATCCCGAAGGGGACTTTTGCGCGCGTCGTGCGCTGCACGTTCAGGAAGTTGACGGATGCGCCTTGAGCGGTTGCGGGTCGGGGATAAGTTTTATTCTGGCTCTCGTCCGTAACGCCGCGGGAGGTTTCGAACATGAGGTTAAAGGTACGGATGGGCGTCCAGTTGTGTTTGCCGCAGTTCGGGCAAGCGACTTTGTGTTCGGCGATGTAGGCTTCCATTTCCTCGTTGGTCATGGTATCGGGATTTACTTTTCCCTTCGAATGCGCTTCGATGAGGTTATCGGCACGGAAACGCGCCTTGCATTCTTTGCAGTCCATTTTCGGATCGGTAAAGGAAGCGGTATGGCCGCTGGCTTCCCAAACGCGGGAGTTCATCAAGATAGCGGCGTCGACGCCATAGGAATTATCGCTTTCCTGCACAAATTTTTTCCACCAAGCTCGCTTGATATTGTTTTTGATCTCTACGCCGACGGGGCCGTAATCCCAAGTATTGCCCATGCCGCCGTAGATTTCGCTGCCGGGGAAAATGATTCCGCGGGCTTTGCAAAGGTTGACGATTTTATCCATCGTAACAGCGTGTTTATCAGACATGATCCACCTCAAAACCAAAATATTCCCTATTATTTTACCGATTTCCCGCCGTAAAGTCAATGAAAAGAGGGGGAAAAACGCTATATTTTTAAGAAACGGAAACAGAGAGGCGCGAGGGTCAATGTAACGGAGAGGGTAAGAAAGTATTTCAAAAAGGAGAACCAGTTTCCGTCCGGCAGCAGGAATTGGCAGAGCAGGAAGGGCACGGCTGCGACGCAAGCGCAGACGGCGAGCCGAAAAAGGCGATGCAGGCGGCGATGCGTATCTTCAAAGCGGATGCAAAAATTTTCGATCAGCAAGCCTACGGCGGTTGCCAGCGTGATGGCGCTGATTTGGAACATGGAATGGGTAGCTGTCTGCGGGATAAAGAGCAGGGGCAGCGTCAGGATAGCGATGCCCAGATAAATATACAGCCGAGCGGAATAAAATTTGCGATAAATCCAATCCCAAGCGACGGAGCAGACAACGCCGATGGCAAGTCCGGTGAGGACGTCGCTCGGGTAGTGGACGCCCAAGTATAGGCGAGACAGCATTACCAAGAGCACGAAGAGGGCGCTCAGCGCGATCGCGAGCGGTTTTTTCAGTCGCACCGCCAAGGTAGTGAAGAAGGCGCCGGTTGCGGTCGCGTGACCGCTGGGAAAGCTCATATCGAAGTCCAGGTCTGTCGTGGAGACGAGGAGGGTATCGATATTCACGCGTTCCACGACGCCTGCGGCGTAAGGACGGATCCTGCGCACGGCGCTTTTGAGTCCGGTCGTGACGCAGCTGGCGGTCATGACGGTGATCAGTGCCTGTTCGCCGATCCGTTTGGAAAAGCAAATATAGATGACGGCGATGACGGCGGCGATGATAAATTCTTCGCCGAGCGCAGTAAACGCGGCGAAAAACCAGTTCAGGGCGGGGCATCGGATCGTTTCAAAGAATTGCAAGATTGCGTTATCCATACGAGAGATCTCCTCAAGCGCAAATGAAAAAGGTGCGAGTTCAAAGACTGTTCGGTTAAAAAAAATTATACCAAAATTTCCAAGCGAGTACAAGTTTTTTTGCGTTTATTTTGAAATTGTGTTATAATGAACGCATGATAACCGTACGAACGTGTGAAAAAGAAGGATATGACGTGTGTTATGTTTTGCAAGACGGGGAGCAGACCTCTTGCGGAGGGATTGTCGGAGGCGAACTGGTTTGCGATGACGTCTGCACGCAAAAAGAGCTTATGCTGCGCGCGCTGATCAACAAGTGCAGGAACGATTTTATAAAGAACGTAACGACGCGGGAAATTTGGGGAGTCGATCTGGCGCGGTTCGGGTTTCGGCAAGAGGGCGCGTACTGGAAAGCGGACTGGTCGGACTTGAAGTTGCCGCACGAATGTGAGAAATGAAAGGACAGGGAGGAAGGATCCATGTTGAGCGATATTGAAATAGCCAAGCGATGCAAGATGCAGCCGATCGGGGCGATAGCGAAGAAATTGGGCTTGGGGGAAGAGCAGATAGAGCAATACGGAAAATACAAAGCCAAGCTGACCGTGGAGACGGAAGGGAAGCGCGGCAAGCTGATTTTAGTGACGGCGATCAACCCTACGGCTTCGGGGGAAGGAAAGACGACGGTATCCATCGGGCTTGCGGACGGAATGGCAAAGCTGGGGAAGAAGGTTTGTCTGGCGCTGCGCGAACCGTCGCTGGGGCCGGTATTCGGGATCAAAGGCGGCGCGGCGGGCGGCGGCTATGCGCAGATCGTGCCGATGGAAGAGATCAACCTGCATTTTACGGGCGATCTGCACGCCATTACGGCAGCGAACAACTTATTGTGTGCAATGCTCGACAATCATATTTTTCGCGGCAATGAATTGGGGATCGATCCGAAGAAGATCTATTTCCGCCGGTGTCTGGATATGAACGATCGCGCGTTGCGCAACATCACGATCGGCCAAAAGGGAGAAGGTTTAGAGCGGGAAGAGCATTTTGAGATCACGGCGGCGTCGGAGATCATGGCGATCCTGTGTCTGGCGACTTCGTTGCGGGATCTGAAGCGGCGTATCGGAAACATCATTGTGGGAGAGACGTACGACGGGCGGTATGTCTATGCGCGGGATCTGAAAGCGGAAGGAGCAATGACGGTGTTGTTAAAGGATGCCGTCAAGCCGAACTTGGTGCAGACGCTGGAGGGCACGCCGGCGATCGTACACGGCGGCCCGTTTGCGAACATAGCGCACGGCTGCAACAGTATTCTTGCGACGTATGCGGCATTGTCGCTGGCGGACTGGGTGGTTACGGAAGCGGGATTCGGCGCGGATCTCGGAGCGGAAAAATTTTTGGATACAAAGTGTCGGGTTGCGGGGATCGAACCGGATTGCGTCGTCGTTGTGGCGACGGTAAAGGCTCTCAAACTGCACGGCGGAGCGGATAAGGCGCACCTTGCGCAGGAGGATCTCGTTGCGCTGGAGAAGGGAATGCCGAATCTGTACAAGCATATTGAAAATATGCGCAACGTCTATCAAAAGCCGGTTGTCGTTGCGATGAATCGGTTTGCCACGGACACCGCTGCGGAGATCGAAGCGGTCATGCGCGGCGTAGAGCAAGCGGGCGCGAAAGCGGTCTTTACGGACGTATTTTTGAAGGGCGGCGAAGGCGGCGTCGAGCTGGCGAAAGAGGTCTGCGCGGCGGCGCAGCAGCCGAGTCAGTTGCACTATTCTTATGATCTGAACGATCCGATCCGCACGAAGATAGCGGACGTTGTTCAAAAAATATACGGCGGAGCGGGCGTGACGTATTCTGCGGAGGCGGAGCGAAAGATCGACGAGGCGGAAGAGCGCGGCTACGGAAAGATGCCGGTGATCATAGCCAAGACGCAATATTCGCTTTCGGACGATGCGAAACTGCTTGCAAGGCCGAGCGGCTTTACGGTACACGTTCGGGATATCATCATCAAGGGCGGCGCGGAATTTGTCGTGGCGGTAGCGGGGAACATCATGCTGATGCCCGGTCTCGGCAAGCAACCTGCGGCGGAGCACATCGACGTAGACGAAACGGGCGAAACGGTCGGGCTGTCGTAACGGCGCGGTACGATACAACGGATAAATCAGGATACGGAAACAACGTTTAGGGAGTAACGATATGGAAAATACGGGCAAGAAACTGCCGGAGGCGACGAATTTTATCGAGCAGTTTATCAATGAGGATATTGAGAGCGGAAAGGTCGGCGCGATACAGACGCGTTTTCCGCCCGAGCCGAACGGATATTTGCACATAGGGCACGCCAAGAGCATGTTTGTCAATTTTGGCACGGCGCTGCGGTATGGCGGCAAATGCAATTTATTTTTTGACGATACCAATCCTTCGAAAGAAAAGACGGAATTTGTGGATGCGATCCGAGCGGATATCCGCTGGCTGGGATACGAATGGGCGCGGGAATGCTATGCGTCGGATTTTTTCGATACGATTTACGAATATGCGCTGCGTCTGATTCGCGAGGGCAAGGCGTTTGTGTGTGATTTATCGGCGGAAGAGATCAAGAACACGCGCGGCACGCTGACGGAACCGGGGCAGGAAAGTCCGTATCGGAATCGGACGGCAGAGGAGAATCTTCGCCTGTTTACGGAGATGAAGGAAGGCAAATACAGAGACGGCGAGAAGTGTCTGCGCGCCAAAATCGACATGGCGTCTCCCAATCTCAATATGCGCGATCCGGTTATCTATCGGATTTTGCACGCAACGCATCACCGTACGGGGGATAAATGGTGTATTTATCCCATGTACGATTACGCGCACCCGATCTGCGACTATCTGCAGGGGGTAACGCACTCGCTGTGCACGCTGGAATTTGAAGACCATCGGCCGCTGTACGATTGGGTAGGCATCGCGTTGGGATTTTCTCCGAAGCCGCGGCAAATTGAGTTTGCGCGTCTGAATATTACGAATACGGTCATGAGCAAGCGGTATTTGAAAAAGCTGGTGGAAGAAAACCTGGTACACGGATGGGACGATCCGCGCATGCCCACGCTTTCGGGGCTTCGCAATCGCGGCATACCGGCGGAGGCCGTGCGTGATTTTTGTTCCAGGATCGGGATTGCCAAGGCGAATTCGGAGTGCGAGTATTCGTATTTTGAGGCGTGTGTGCGCGAATATCTGAATGCGCATGCCGAGCGGGCGATGGCGGTATTGTCGCCGTTGAAGCTGACGATCACCAATTATGAAGGGGAAGAGCTGCTGGATTTTGACGTAAATCAAGCGGATGAAAATGCCGGCACGCGTGCGGTGAAATTCGGAAAGCATCTGTATATCGAAAGCACGGATTTTTCGTTGGATCCGCCGCCGAAGTATTTTCGATTAAAGAAAGACGGGTACGTACGGCTGAAAAACGCGTATATCGTGCATTGCGACGATGTGGCAATCGACGAGCAGGGGAATGTGCAGGAAGTTTTCTGTACGTATATCCCGGAAAGCCACAGCGGAAACGATACGAGCGGAATCAAGGTGAAGGGCGTCATTCATTGGGTCAATGCGGACGAATGTGTGGATATGCAGGTGCGGCAGTATGAAAGTTTGCTGCGCGACGCGGATTATGCGGGGCAAGATTTTTCCGAGCGGATGAATGCGCAGAGCGAGATTATTCTGCAGGCGAAGGCGGAGCCGTATCTGGCGCAGGCGAAAGACGGCACGCCCTTCCAGCTGATGCGTACGGGGTATTACAAGAAGTGTACGGACAACGGCGAGCTTGTTTTGTCGGAAATCGTCTCGTTGAAAGATAATTTTAACAAGAAATAGACGAATTGCAGGAATAGGACTGCCGAAGGCAGAGCAGAACAGTCGAATACCGACCGCAGGGCATGCGGTCGGTAAATTTTACTTTTGCGGGAAAGACGGATTTTAGGCGGCGTCGATTGACAAAACGGGCGACTGCGGTTATAATAAGTATAAAAAGAACGCAAGGAAGAAGTCGGACGATTGGGCGAAAGACAGAAAACGGGGAGATAGAGCGTGAAGATTTGTAAGAATTGCGGGAGACAGACGGAAGATTCGAAGATTCGGTGTCCGCACTGCGGATATCTGTTTGAAGAGGACATCGACAGTGTGCTCCGCAAAATGAAGAGCAATCTGAATACATACAAAAACGAGGTCGTGTCGATGCCGGTTCAACCGGGTGCAGCGGCGGAACAGAAACCGCAGGCGGCGCCCGAAGAGCAAAAAGAGCGGTTTGAGTTATTGGCGGAAGTTGCGCAGCTGAAAGGAGAAGTGAAGGCGTTGCACGGAGAGATCGATCGGATCCAGGCGGCGCGGCAGGTTCCGTATGGCGGCACCGCGCCGGTAGCGGTACCCGTGCAGCAACCGGTAACGCCGACGCTCGTGTACACGCAGCCGGTTTACGGAATGGCTACGGCGCCCTCCGCATTGCCGACGGCGGATGGGAAGCAGGCAAAACCGACCAAGCATCGCGGCAAATTTTCGCGCAATTTCAGCATCAACCGAATTGTGATCGCTACGCTGTGCGTTTTGCTGTTGGGGTTTAGTTTCGGGGCGTTCTTTTTCAATTGGACGGACGGCGCGTATGCGTTTCGCGGCTTTGACGGGATCGAACATTTTTTCCTGTTTCATTTTAAGTCGAGTTACAATGTAAAGTTTTTGAATTTTTTGAGCGAAGTGGTACGATCCTACGATTTTTCATCCAATGCGACGTTGACCTCCATTTGTCAAACGCTTTGCTACAATCTTCTGCTGTACGGGATCCCCCTTTATTTTTTGGTATTGTTGTTAAGTTTTCCGCTGTTGCTCAGCGTATTCGGCAGGATCAGTATGAAGGGCTGGCATCTGTTCATGGCATGGGTTTCGTTTTTGATGTCGCTTATGTTGTTCGGCGTATTGTGTTGGGTAGGGCAATTTACATTGCTTACCGCAGCATTGTTTGTTGGAATGAGTGCAAATTTTGTGCGCGCGGTTTTGCTCGGTTTTTTCAAGGGTAAGATGAAGCTGGCCGGCGGTTTGCAATAGATAATTGAAGAGAGCGGAGAAAGGAACATATGACAATCGTAATCGACGTTGTATTTGTAATATTTTTGGCGCTGGTGGCAGTTTTGTCCTACCGAAGCGGCTTTTTCCAAAGGGGCTGGTGGTTGTTGGATATTGCGATCACGATATTGCTCGGCATGCGCTTGATTCCGATCATCAACGACATTTTTACGGATGCGGGGCTTTTGGAGGCGTTGCAGGGCGCATTGGACTCGGTCGTAGGGGAAGGAAAGCTGATCAAAATGGAAGCGGCGGAAGTTGCGACCATTGTGCAGACGGTATTGGCGTGGATCTGCCTCGGCATCATTGTGATCATTCTTATGGCGATCTTAAAAGCGATCTTGAAGAATTTGCGTAAATTTCAATGGTTTCGCATTGTGGACGGAATTTTAGGATGCGTCTATTCCCTGGTCGTAACGGTTGCGATCTTGCTGATCGTCGGAGCGATTGCGGGAATGTTTACCGAGGTGGAAGTGATCGGAAAGGCATACGATGTATGTAAACAGACGAGTTTGTTTAAGTATATTTTCGGTGAGAATCCGTTGCAGGAAGTAGTCGTGGCCTATTGGCCGATCAAATCATGATCAACGGTGTTCGGCTGCAAGGATGCAAAGTGCAGGGACACGAAAACAGAGGAGAAAGTCAAAAATTTGACAGAAAAAATGCGGAGCGCGATGGGATATCGCGCTCCGCATTTTGTATCGAAGCTGATCAGAATCCGAACAGAGGCAGGGATGGGGGCAACAGCTCTTTCGGATAGGGATTCAAAGAGGGGCGATCAATATTTGTCGTGAAGGTCGTGGAAGCCTTTTCCGATCACCTCATTGGCATTGCTGACGATGACAAAGGCCTGGTCGTCGATTTGTTTGACGACGGCTTTGAGCTGATCGATCTGTTGCGGTTTTACGCAAGTGAGCAAAATCTGACGGGATTGGCCGGTGTACATGCCTTTGCCTTCGATCAAGGTAATGCCGCGCGGGCTGTGTTTGAGGAGGTAGTCGGAGATTTCGTTGCCGAAACTGGTGATGATATAGCACAATTTGGAACGGTTGATGCCCATGATGATGATATCGTTTGTTTTAGTGCTTACGAAGATAAAGATGAGGGCATAGAAGATGGTTTCCGGGTCATTGAGGGTAAGAGCGCCTGCCAAAATGATGGCGGCGTCGAGGATGGCGATCCAAACGGGGATGCTGAAGAATTTGAACCAGTGATTGATTTCGCGTGCGAGCAATTCCGTACCGCCGCTGGAGACCTTGAATTTGATAAAGATACCCAAGCCGATGCCTTGGAGGATGCCGCCATAGACGGCGGCGAGGATGCGATTGGAGGTCATGCTTGGCAAGGAAGTAAAGAACTCGTTGCAGACGGATAAGACGGCGATGGTAAGCAGGCATCGCAAGATAAATTTCCAGCCCATTTGCTTCAAACCGAGCAGTAGAATGGGGATATTGAGGACGGTGGTCATAACGCCCAAACTGATTCGGTGGTCAGTAGCGAGATAGAAAATGGAAGCGAGTCCGGAAATCCCGCCTCCGATGATATGATTTGAAATAAGGAAGCAGTCGAGGCCGATTGCATAGAGACAGCATCCAGCGATCATGGCAAGCGACCGGATGCTTTCGCGGAAAATGATTTGACGAGTTTGTTTTTTCATAATACGATCAAATGAAATCGGATTCTCCCAACATGATTTTCAAAATAACTTTATCCGTATCGCGCATTCCTTCCATGGCCATTCTTCCGACGGCGGTAATGGTATGGTCAATATCGGATTGCAAGATGCCGGTGTGCGGCTGATAATATTTATGATCCATAGCCAAATAATGTCCGGTGATGGCGGCGTCCAAGCCTGCGGAAATTTTAGCGCCGCAGGAGGCTTTTGCGCCGTCGCAGACGATCCCGCTTACATTGGCGAGCGCATTGATCAAGGTCATTTTGATCTGATCGAGGGAACCGCCGGCCAAGAAGGTTATGGCGCCGCCGCTTGCAGTGGTAGCGCTTACGGCGCCGCAGAACGCGGACAATCTGCCGATGAAGGGCTTTTGATAGATAGTCAGCAGATTGGAAAGGGCGAGCGCGCGAAACAGTTTATCGTCGTCGATGCCTTTTTCGCGGGCATAGACGATGACGGGGATCGAGGCGGCCAAGCCCTGGTTTCCGCTGCCGGAGTTGGTGATGACCGGCAGAATGCAGCCGCTCATACGCGCTTCGCTGGCGGCGGCGGCATAGCCTTTAATTTTTGCGGCGAGGGAAGAATCGTTTGCCAGCAGGCTGGTTCCGATGCCGACGCCGTATTTTCCGGTGAGGCCCTCTTCGGCGATGCGCATATTGTCGTCGATCTGTTCCTGAAAGGTATTTTTCAGCAGCTCCAAAGGGGTCGAGATTGCGAAATCGTAAATTCGATCAAACGATAGGATGCTGCGATCGGTCAGAACGCCGTAATAGAGTCCGTCGTTTTCCTTCGCGTCATAAACGCATACGCCGTTTTTGGTGATACGGGTGATGTTATCGTGCAGATTTCGAATTTCGACTTCCACGTGGTCATTTCCGGCATCTGCGCAAATGATCAAGTGTAAGTTTAAGGGTGTTTCGAGCAATTCGACGGTACAAATTTTCTGCTGATAGAGCTGTTTTGCAAAGAGGATCTGTTCATGGGTGACGTTGCCCAAGACCTCCATGCCTTTTGAAAAATCTCCGCCGACGGCGCCGACGATCGCGCTGGCTTCGATGCCGACGAGATTTTCCGTATTGGGAACGATCACGCATTTTACGTTTTTGATGAGATTGCCGCTGCATTTCGCGACGATTTTATCGGGAATTTTCCCGAGCACGTCGCGCGCTTTGGCGCTGGCCAAAGCGATTGCGATCGGTTCGGTACATCCGAGGGCGGGAACAAGTTCTTCGTGTAAAATATCAAAAAATTTTTTCCGCAGTTTAACGTCCATACGAGATATTCCTTTTTAGTGGCATGTATTGCAATGATTGACCAATTTCTATAGGGTATTTTATCATAGAAACGCTTGACCTGCAAGATGTTTTATATGTTTTCAAGAAAAACCGGAGCAAGTTTATTGGCATAGAGGCAAAATCGGAAGGAGAGCGGGAGACGGAGCATGGTTTTGAATCGAGCAATCGATCTTTCCGAGAGGGATGTTACGCTTTTTTCCAATAGAAATTTGCGTAATCGTAAAAGAACAGGACGACGTTGTTTTCCGGATCGCTCACGTCGACGGAAATTGCTTCGCTCTCGTCCGCGCTGTTGAAAACGCTCCATCCGTGCGCGTCTTCAAAGGCGATGCGCTGCATCTTGGAGGAGTACACGTCGAAGAACAGTTTTTTTCCGATGTCGGTTACGCTTTTCGGGATGGTGACGGAAGTGAGGTTAATGCAGCCGTAGAATGCAAAATCGCCGATGCTTTTCACGCCGTTTTCAATTGTAACGGAAAGGAGGTTTACGCAGTTGCTGAACGTATACGTACCGATCTCTTTGACGGGGGCGGGGACGGTAAGATCGGTGATCAACTCGCCGTCCATATAGAGGTTTCGGGCATAATAGATCGGATTTGATTTTGCATTTGCAAAGGAAAGGGAGCACCATGCGGCGATGTCGCCGACAGAAACGCTCTTCAGCGCGTCGCAATCGTAAAAGGCTCCGACGCCGATCGAAAGCAAAGTTTTCGGGATGGTAAGCTCGGTAATCTTGTTTGCGCCGGCAAACGCAAAGTTTCCGATCGAACGGAGATTCTCGGGAAGGATCAGTTTGGTGATCGGTTCACCGTTGACGTACAGATCTCCGCCGCAGGATAAAGGATTTGCGTTGTAATTGTCGAATTGAATCGCGCACCAAGCGGCAAGATCTTCGATATGCGTTTGCGGGGAAACTCCGCAGTCGGAAAAAGCGTTTTCGCCGATAGCCGTTACGTTTTTCGGGATGCTGATCTTTGACAAATTGCAGTGATAGAAGGCGGCGATTCCGATTGAGTTCAGGGAATTTGAGAAAACGACTTCTTGCAACTGTCGGCAATTAAAGAAGGCGTGATCGCCGATTCTTGTAACGCTGTCGGGGATAAAAATGTCTGTGAGGCTGGCATATTCGCTAAACGCGTAATCTCCGATACAGGACGTGCCGTCCGGTACGGTTATGGAAGTTACTGCGTTGTTGTCGATATAGAGGTTTGCATACAGCAACGGGTTGGATAGAGAGTTTTGAAATTGAGCCGTGCACCATGCCGACAAATCGCCGATATGGACTTCGGCAAGGTTGACGCAACCCCAAAAGGCGTATTCTTCAAAGGTCGAAACGGTACCGGGAATGAAAATCGAAGTGAGCATGTCGCAACCTCTGAAAGCTTCGCGCAGTATTGTTTTGACGGGATACGTTTGATCCTGATAAACGATTTCGGAAGGTATTTCGATTTCGCCCTGCAATGTATGCGTTTGCTTGTAAAGGCCGGCGTAACCTTCATAAAGAGAGTAACGCAAATTGTCTATCGTGACAAAGGTCATTCCGTTGTCTGCGACGTCGTTGTTTTTGCAATCCCAAATCACCGGACAGGTATTCGACGGATTACACCATTCGTACGGAAGGGAAGAGGGTTCGCAAAAGATCACAAGTTTGCCGCATTCGTAAAAGGCGTTCTCTCCCAACGTTTGCAGGCTTTGCGGCAATTCAATTTGCAGGAGGTTTTCGCAGGCGGTAAAGGAATAGTTGCCGATGTGCAACAGGCTCTGCGGCAGTTCGATTTTGGTTAGATTTATGCATTCGCCGAATGCGTTGTCCGCGATGCGTTGTACGCCGTTGCCGAGGTCGATCTCTTTGAGCGCGGCGCATTTGAAGAAGGAAAAGGGGCCGATCGTCTGAATGGAATCCGGCAGAGAAATGCTTGTAACGGTATTGCAGCTGATAAAGGCTTTTTCCGCGATGCCGGACACGGGTAAGCCGTTGTACGTGCCGGGAATGACAATATCGGGATCGGAGACCAGCCCTATTCCGGAAACTTCATACGAGTTGCCCGAGAGTTTGTATTCCAAACCGGCGGTTGCCGTTTTTCCTTTGCAGAGGGTGCATACGTTGTTTTCCCCGACGTGCTGTTCTTTGTCTTTCACAAAACCGCATGCGGTGCATTGATGCCAGTGGTACAGATCGTCGTGACTCCAATCTCCGAAGGTGTGTTCTGTCTTTTTAAGGATCACGGACGCAGCATCGGTGATTTCATAAAGCCCTTCGGCGTCCGAGAAAAATTTATCGCAGTCGGAGCAATGCCAATAGCCGATATTTCCGTTTTCTGAACAAGTCGGAGCTTTTTCGTTGATATAGGTCAAGGAATGCTCTTGTCCGTTGGAAGCGCAGCACGCAAAAAACGGCAGTAAGGCCACGAGGGCGAGCATAGAGATTGTCAATAAGAGTTTTTTAAGCATAGGATTTATCTCTGTATTCTGAATTAGATTTGTCATTGATTTTTGAACGGTAGGCAAGAAGCGCAGCAAACGGAAATCTATGTGCAATCGCTCAACGAAAGGAGCAAAGGAGTCGATGAATTGAAACGCGGCGTTTGCGTTTTAAGCGATCGGGGGATCTGTCGGCTGATCTTGGACAGGGTCAGGGCTTTCGTCTGTCTGCGGCGTTTGGCATGAGGCGGGAGGGACTGCGTTTTTTTTGCGACGAAAGATTTGGGCTCGGAACAGAAGAAGATTTAATACGACAAGCATGGCGACAACAATTCCCAGCACCGTCAGCG
Organism: uncultured Clostridia bacterium; assembly: GCA_944372075.1. Taxonomy (GTDB): domain Bacteria; phylum Bacillota; class Clostridia; order Christensenellales; family Borkfalkiaceae; genus Borkfalkia. Next base: position 24,975 of record CALVYJ010000007.1, read on the forward strand.
CGCTGGTCGTGCCGTTGTCGGCGACGGGGGCGAGCAACATCAGCGGAAAACCGAACACCATGGCGGGCAGAGTTTGAAACACGAGGTTTTCGCTTGCCGGAGAGCGGAAGGAACCGTCGATTTCGCGCAAGAGGATGATGCCTGTGCTTGCCGTTCCGGTAAGCATGCCGAACATCGCGAGGAACTGTTCGTGCATATAATTTTTATGCAGAGTACGCGAAACATAGTAGACGTATAAGAAGGTGGCGACTGCGCCTACGAGCGCCATGATCAGCAGCAATTCCCAGTGATCGGCGAGCAGAGGCAGTTTGATGGCCGCTATTCCGGAAATGATCATCAAGTCAAAGGCGAAGCCTCCCAAGCGATTCATCATAAAGTTGTTTACTACTTTGTGTTTGAGTACATTTTTTCTTTTCAAAAATTTAATGATTGCCTTTGTGGGGATGGTGAGTAATGTGCCGATGAAGAAATTAAACCCGAACAATGTATCTTCGAGACTGGGGATGAGTGCGGAAAGGCCCATCATCAGGAAATAGGACAGGATATAAACGCCCAAAACGATGGCAATTTGCACGGTGAATTTATCCATTGAAGAGACGACGGGTATCTCGTTGTTATCCTGGTAATCTTTCAGAGAAATCGGCGCTTCGGCTTTATCTGCGATTACGATTTTACCTTTCGTTTTTAGGACGTTCAAATAAATGACGCCGCCGATGCAAGCGACAAGGAACCCGAGGGCGGCGATGGTCAAGCCGAAGTTGGCGCCGCCTTCCAAACCGGACTGTTCGTAGATAGCGCCGAAGTTAAGCGCTTGTCCGGTGCCTTGACCGAAGCCGAAGGCGAGCAGCACGCCGGCGGCCTCAATCAAACCCGTCACGTTGAACAGATACATTGCGCACAACACGATCGTCATTCCGAGCAAAACCTGAAGGAGGTATGTGTTGACGGTGGTCACGCCGCTGTTAAAAATCTCGACGCTTCGTTCTTTGGTGAATTTTTTGTCGCTGAACCGCATTCCCATGGCAATAAAGCCGATCCCCAAAGTATGGTAAGTGATCAACTCTAAAATTTCCATGCCGGAGAAATCGCTGCCGGAGCTGAAAATCTGCAAATCGAACAGGTAAGTTCCCGTTGCGAAGTAGACGATCGTAGAGATGATCAGCAAGATGATGCCGCCCAACACAGAAACGGGGATCAGGGATTTTTCCAAAACCCTAAAAGCGCGTTTCAACGAACTGGCAATGAGCATGCTCACAAGCAAAACGCCGATGATCAGCAGAAAAGACCAGACATCAGATCCCGAGAAACTCATTGTTTTTTCCTCCGAAGCGTTTTTGAAATTATGATAATAATTCACGTATTTTAATGCGGAGAAACGCTTATTGCCTTTGATTTGAAGGGTTCGGTCTTTGAAATAGACGTAGAGTTTGTTTCTTCCGCAAACGGTCATTGCGTCTATAGCATCGAACGGATAGGCTTCCCCGTTCAGTGTGATTTTCGCAGGATAGAGGGAAAGAAGACAGTGTCGGTAAAGGCATTTCTTTTTGGGTCGTACGCAAAGATCTATCCGCACGCTTTCATCGGCGGAAACGGCTGTATCGGAAGCGAGGTTCGTCTGGCGAACGATAGTTTCCTGCCATGCCTGCCATTTTAAGGGGGTAGGGAATAAGAAACCGTCGTCGAAGCGTTTGTCGGAATGGTAGTTGGTCTTTAAGCCGCAAGCGGTGCAGAAAAATTCTCTTCCGGAAGATCGCAGCGTTCCGATTTTGCCGCACTGCGGACAAATATACAGCACACGTTCCAAATATTCGGCTGAACGCCGAATGTCTTTATAGACGGTGCCGTCGTCCGATTCGTCGACGTATAATTCATCTTTGATCAATGCGTACAGTTCGTCGTTTTGCATCGATTGATATTCGTTTGGTTCAAGGATGCGTTTTACGGATACGCATACTTTTCCGCGTCTGGTCTTTTCAGCCCATCGGGGAGCGGCGCCGTATCCGCCGCTGATGCGGACGATCGCCACGGGAAGTTTTATCAGTTTTATCAGTTTGGAAATAGCGGGGGAGATATGTACCGTTTCGCCCGTATATGTGCGGTTGCCTTCCGGTGCCAGGGCTATGGAGTATCCTTCTTTTGCCACCCGATAACATGTTTGAACGGCGGCGGCGTCCGTCGTATTCTTCTTGATGGGGATTATCCCGCAGACGTGCGTTAGAAATTTAGAAAAGTTGCCCATTGTAAGCAGGTATCAACTGATAATAAAAATTGTGTCTGGCTCTGTGCCAGCGATTTTTCTTTTTCATAAGTAACCATACCGATTTTTTCTAAATATTTATATATAGTTTAACACATTTTTTCGAATAAGTACAGCGCATATAAAAAATACGCATAGTAAGATTTGAAAATATCTTGTAAGTAAGGGCAAAAAAGCGGAGCAAAGACGCAAGCCGAACGGTTCGTTCGGCTTGCGTCTTTGGCGGATATGGCGATGGATGTTATCGGCGGCAACATGATTCGGTTGACTTTTCGGCAAGGAAATTTTCGTACCCGTTCTGGCGGGAGCGGCGGGAGTTTATACGAACACAAATTTTTATTATAGGCAGTCTTTTTTCGAGACTGCCTTTGCACTTTTTGTATTATTTCTTGCGTAACTCTATACTTCGTATAATTTTCGGTAAAGTTATATGTTATCGTTACGTTGTCGTTATCGAGTATCACTTCTCGCACAAACGCTTTCACTATCAG
>CALVYJ010000008.1 GCA_944372075.1 uncultured Clostridia bacterium
TCCGATCTCTCCAGCCCAAAAGCGCGATATAGTTGATGATCGCCTCTTTGATATATCCCTTTGCGACGAGGTCTTGGTAACTGGCGTCGCCGTTGCGCTTGGACAGCTTTTCATGCGCGTTTTTCATGATGGGCGGCAGATGAATATAGACCGGGCGCTCCCAACCGAACGCATCGTACATCAGATTGTACTTCGGCGTGGACGAGAGGTACTCGCTGCCGCGGATCACGTGCGTTATCCCCATCAGGTGATCGTCGATCACGTTGGCAAAATTATAGGTGGGCAATCCGTCGCTCTTGAGAAGAACGCCGTCTTCGATGTCCTTAAAATCGACGCTCACCTTCCCGTACACCATGTCCTCGTAACTGCCGCATCCCGTCTGCGGTACGTTTTGACGAATGACATACGGCACGCCCGCCGCCAACTTTTCGGCAATTTCTTCCTTCGAAAGATGCAGACAATGCTTGTCGTACCGCCCGACGCCGTTCTCGTCCTTGAGCGTTTCCAATCGCTCTTTGTCGCAAAAACAATAGTACGCCCCCCCTAATTCTACCAATTTCTTGGCGTACTCCTGGTAGATCGCCGCGCGCTCCGTCTGAATATACGGCCCGTAATCCCCGCCGATGTCCGGCCCTTCGTCGTAGCGAATCCCCGCATCCTTGAGCGTGTCGTATATGATCTGCACCGCGTCTTCCACAAATCGCTTGCTGTCCGTGTCCTCCAGCCGCAAAATAAACTTCCCGCCCTGCTTTTTGGCATACAAATACCCGTACAGCGCCGTGCGCAAGTTCCCGATGTGCATATACCCCGTAGGACTGGGGGCAAACCTCGTTCTCACTTCTTTCATGCTCGTGTCTCCTGTCTGTCTTCTGTCATTAAAATCGTTTTTTTGCTAAATTTTTTCCCTTTATCCCGATACCGCCCCGCCGCAACGCTTATACAAAGCGCCGCGCTTCGCGCCTCTCGCTTGTTCCTTCAGCGAAACTGCCCCATGCGGTCGTGCAGATAATAACTGTAAAAATCCTCTCCCGAAACGATCACGCTGTCGCGCAAAAATACGCCGTGCATGCGGCATACCTTTCCGATGCTTTCCAACGATTCGTCGTCGCGTTGCGAAGGTTCCGCCTTGCCGCTCGGATGATTGTGCGCTACAATCAGATTCGACGGCTTCGCTTCGGATAAGATCAAACTCAACTCTTTATCGTCAATGATCACCTTCGCCCTGTCTACGTTCGAAACGGTATGCGCACATGCCAACGTGCAATCCTCGCGCGTCATGTACAGCTCCAATTTTTCACACGACGTCCGCGCAAATCGCGCGCGAACATACTGCACTACCTCCGAAAAATTGTATAGCCGTATATAAGTGCGCTCACAGCTTCGGATCCGACCATACAGCTCGCCAAGCAAATAGATCTTCTCCGCCGTTTGCCGACCGATCCCCGCCACTGCGCTCAACAGACGCGGCGTCGCGCTGAACACGCCGTATAAATCCCCGAAACAATCGATCAGACGATGTGCCGTCGGATTCGTGTTCTTGCGGGTAATGAAATCATACAGCAAAATTTCCAGCAATTCGCAGTCGGTGAGCGATTCGCCGTGCAGATACAGCCGCTCACGCATCCGCTCCCTATGTCCTTCGTGCATAGTCGCTCTCTTCCCTCGATTTTTTACTATTTTAGCACATTTACTGCGCTTTGTACAGAGTTTTTATCCATTCTGCTTTCTTTTTTCCCGCGCCGACCCCCCATCGCCGCCTGCCCCATTCCGCTGCGCCGCCCCGCCGCGACCCCGCGCAAAGACTTCTCCTTAATGACCTCTCGCCGTCGGATCGTTGAACCCGCGAATCGCGGAACCTGCGGATCGCGGAACCTGCGGATCGCGGAACCTGCGGATCGTTGGGCCTGCGGATCGCCGAACATGCGGATCGCGGAATCTGCGGATCGTTGGGCCTGCGGATCGCCGAACATGCGGATTGCCGAACATGCAGATCGCCTTCCGAACGACGCGACGCTATTTTCCCTCTTTTTGTGTCCGACTAAAAACAAACGGGCGCGGCGCCGTTAAGATGCCGCGCAAAAGGCGAGCGGGGCGGCAGAATGCCGCCCCGCTCGGGAGGAGGAAGAATGATTTGCCGCGCGTTGCCGAAACGGTGATCGTCTTGCGGGCGTTTTGCGTTTCGGCGCGACGCGACGGCTTTATTTCTCGTCGAGGTCGAGGTAAGTGACGGGGTCGATGCTTGTCCCGTCCTGCGTGACCTCGAAATGCAGATGAGCTCCTTCATTGTACTCGTTCCCCATCGCGTCTGCCGCGGCGGATACGGTACCGATCTGCGCGCCCTGCGCGACGGTATCGCCCACTTTCAGGCCGGACAATACGTCGATGGACGCATATTCGCTGCGCAATCCGTTGCCGTGGTTAATGACGACCTTGCCGCCCTCTAAAAGGGTGTCGGTGATGCTTTCCACCGTGCCGGCATACGCCGCCGATACGGACGTTCCCGCATCCGCCTTAAAGTCGACGCCCGTGTGCAGATTGTAGCGGTTGAGCGTAGAATTGTACCAGAACGTATACGTGGTAGCCACGGTTGCATTCGATACTGGCACCGCAAACACGATCTCCGTGCTGCTCGGCTGATCGTCGTCCGGCTCGTCGTCCGGCTCATCGTCCGGCTCGTCGTCCGGCTGTTCGATGTCCGATCCGTTCGGATTTTCCATTTCCTCGCTTCCCTGGGTCACGAAAAAGACGGTCAGAACGATCGCCGCCGCCACAATAAGCGCGCACGCCGATACGAGGATGTAGTAGAGATTTTTACGTTTGATTTTGACGGGCGACGTTTCGCCCTGCTTGTTTTCTTGCATGACTGCCTCCGAAAAATTTTATAGTTGGATTTTTGACGCTTTCCGAAACTTTATACCTTGAACGGCAAATTTTTTGAAAAATTTTTTTAATTCTTCGCTTTTGCCCGCAAAACGCGCCTCGCGCGCCCTTTTTCTCGAATGTGTCGGATATCAATACCCGCCGAAAATCAACGGCGAACCGATACAGGCGCCCTCGCCGCGCACGGCGACGTGCAAATTGATCCGCTCCCCTTCCAACAGCACGCCCCCTTGCAGGCGCGGCGCATAATAATAATAATCGGTAACGTCTCCCGTCGTTTGCGAAAAAATCAGCTCGCCGCCGTACCTTTGCACCTGCGCGAAGGCGTCCTGCGTCCGCCGATAGAGGGCGCTTTCACCCGTAACCGATTGCAGGGAACGCCGCACCGCTTGCGCGTCGTTCGCCGATACGACGACGATATGCGCCTGCGAACTGACGCTCTGCGAATAAAAGGTATAATAGTCCGCCCCATCAAACAGCAATTCCACATCCATTACCTGCGGAAGAACAAGCAATGCCGCCGAAATCGCCAGCGCAGCCATCGTGCGCAACCACCTGAACATCCTCTCTTTACCTCCCTCTCACAATGCGAAACAGCTTTGCGCAAAATTGCGCAGCGCGCCCGATCTTTTGCGCAAACTTGTCCGCGCCCCGAAGCGCCTTAACGATAAAATAACCGCCGCCGAACCTCGTTCGACAGCGGTTATTGCCCCTTTTGACCCGATTTATACCATTTGTTTTTTACTGCATAAAGGGCGCGCCGCATACTTCACATCTGTATGCCGATATCGCGTTATTTGCCCCGCAAAACGCGCACTGCTTTTGATTTGCGCATCCATCTTCATAAGATTTATATTGAATTTGTTTTAGGAGTTCCTCCGCTTTCGCGACATTCTCAATACATTCTTCCGGCACAGTCGCCCGCAAAATTTCCAACGCCGGCAAAACTTCCGTTTCCAATCTGACTTTTGCCTGCGCGCATGCCGCACGGTACTTCTTTTGTATCTCTTCCCATCGCGTGCGCGTTTTTCTTCGCAAACAGCACGACACTGCCAGAATTACCGCAAATATAACGCATTCCCAAACCAGCAGCTTCATATTTTTCGAGCTGATTGCTACGATCAGACCGACAATCCACAGTAAACACGGCACGAAAACAACTTCCGAATAGGATGGCTTGCTTTCCGTCGTTCCGTTTTCTCGGAAAAAATCACAATAGACCCCGTTTACATTGATCCTCTTGTTTTCAATTAGTTCTTTTATTTCCTTTCGTTCTTTTTGCAAACCGATCAGCTTCTGCAACGCTTCTATTCCTAGTTCTTGCATCCTTTCCCCTTTACCATCCTTAAAAGAGCGGATCGAGATCCGCTCTTTTTCTCTCAATACAAAACTTCTTCCAATTTGGCGCAGTCTTGAGTGGGTATGCTCAATACCGCGCTCTTTCCGTTGTGAAATACAATGCGATACTTGTTTCCGCTGTACCGTTTGTTCTAATTTTTCAAAAAAAAAGGAAACCAAACTAAAATGCGATTAAAAGAACTTCGAGAAGCGAACAGTCTCACGCAAGCCAACGTTGCGGCAATTCTGAATATACGGCAAAACACCTATTCGCAATATGAAAACGAACAACGACAAATTCCGATCGAATCGCTGATCCTATTGGCGAAATTTTATCATGTTTCTACCGACTATATACTCAACCTGACTGACGTTGAAGAACCGTACCCTCAACATTGAAATATTTTACAAACAAAAGAAACGGCCGCCTGCAAATTTGTTGCAGGCGACCGTTTGACGGTGTACCGGCGCTCCGAAAAGATCTATTTCGATCATACGGAGCGACGCTTTTATTGTTTTCCCTTTTTTCCGAGGGGGATATGCGCGCACGCATTGACGGAAAGGTCGGCAAAATCGCCCGCCGCATAGCGGATGAGCCCTTCGGCGGCGATCATGGCGGCGTTGTCGGTACAAAATTTCTTTTCCGGCAAGACGGCGCGAATGCCGTTTTGCGCGCAGGCGCTTAGCAGTTGTTCCCGAAGGTACCCGTTGGCGACGACGCCGCCGCCCGCGGCAACGACCTTACAGCCGTATTCTTTGCAAGCCGCCACGGCGCGCTCGACGAGCACGTCGCAAGCGGCGCACTGGAAGGATGCCGCCACGTCCGCGCGGCTGTACGCTTCGCCTTTCTGTTCGCGCGTATGGCAATAGTTGATGACCGCCGTCTTTAAGCCGCTGTACGAAAAATCATAGCCGCCTCCCTTGAACATCTTGGGGAAGGTGACGTTCGGCGTTCCCTCCCGCGCGAGCCGTTCAATATTCGGGCCGCCCGGATAGGGCAGCGACAGCACGCGCGCCGCCTTGTCGAAGGCTTCGCCCGCGGCATCGTCGCGGGTAGAGCCTAGAATGGAAAATTCGGTAAAACTCTTTGTATAGAGGATAGCCGTATGCCCGCCGCTGGCAAGCAGGGTAATGAAGGGCGGCTCCAACGCAGGGTCGGCAAGATACGCCGCCGCCATATGCCCGCGGATATGATCGACGGCGATCAGCGGAATATCGAGAGCATAGGCAAACGATTTGGCAAAGGACAAACCCACCAAAAGCGCGCCCAAAAGTCCCGCCCCGTACGTTACGGCAACCGCATCCAACTCCTCTTTCCGTATCTTTGCCTGCTCCAGCGCGCCGTAAACGGCGGCGTCGATGGCGTCGGTATGCGCCCGCGAGGCGATCTCCGGCACGACCCCGCCATACTTCGCCTGTTCCGCAGCCGAAGAGAGTATGACGTTGGAAAGCAGAACTCTGCCCCGTATCACCGCCGCCGACGTTTCGTCGCACGAGCTTTCGATCCCCAAAATCAGCGGGTCTTTTTTGCGCTGTATCGCCGCAAACCGCGCTCCGTACTGCATATACCCCTCCCATGCCTTTATACGCATATGTGCGCAGAGCCAAGTTTCGCCCCGCGCGCCTCTTTCGGCAATAAATACTTCCCCTATGCGCCGAAACACATATGTTTCGTTAAAAAAATGAGGGACGTCCCCCTCATTTTTTCGTAAACGGAAATCCTTTCGGCAATCGGTCGTATACCACGACGCGGTCGTCGTTTCCGAAAATTTCATCCAGCGCCGGCTTATAGAGCGTCGCGATACTCTCGCTGACGTAAATTTTCCCCGCAAAAGCCGACTTGTACAACTCTTCCAAAAAAGCAAATTCCAATACCGCGTCCGTGATCCTCTCCTTTCGGAACGTGATGAGCGTTGCGCTGCGCGTATCGCACAGGTCCAACTCCCCTTCGTCTACCGAACGGAGCAACACGATCGCCGGTATGTACGCCTGCCCGCCGTTTACGGAAAACGTGGCGGGAACATATCCCTTGTTCCGCCGATATTCGTCGTAAATGCACAACACGACGCCGCCGATCTTCTCAAGCTCGATCTTCTTGGGTATGCCCCACTTCCGAAAGCGCAACCATTCGCCGCGCAACCCGTATCTGGAAAAAATAACGAACTGCGGAACGACGGCAAGCACCGCCCCGAATACCATGCATCCGATCGCGATGCCCGGCATATCCAGCCAAAAGATGCCCAACACCCCAAGCCCCAGAAAAATCCCGCCTAAAACCAGAAAAAAGATCATGTTCGGTTTTCGGCGATACATCTTATAATACAGCTTCATATCCGCTACCACAACGCTCCCTTTTTTCCCTTTTCGCCTTCGAACGCGCCCGCCTGCTTTTCCCGTGCCGGTTTGCGCCCCCGACCGCAATCAGCCCCGCAACCTTCGTCCGCTCGGCGGCTTTTTTCCTATCTTCTTCGATCCGCAGACGCGTCGCCGAACGCGCGCTCCGCATAAACCGCCTGCCCGAACGCACGTCGTAAATAAGCAAACATCCGAATGCGTCCGTCTGTTCGAACGCGCGGCGAGCCCGAACGGTTCGGCAAACGATCAGCTCTTTTTCAAATAATCGATGATAAAGGCTTGAATGTCGCCGTCCATGACCGCCTGGATATTGCCCGTTTCATAGCCCGTTCGATGGTCTTTTACCAGCGTATACGGACAGAACACGTAGCTTCGGATCTGACTGCCCCATTCGATCTTTTTGATTTCGCCCTTCAAATTCTGCTCGTTGGCAAGGCGCTCGCTCTCTTTGAGCTCGATCAGCTTGCTTCGCAGCATCTTCATCGCCATTTCGCGGTTCTGGATCTGCGAGCGCTCGTTCTGACAGGATACGACGATTCCGCTGGGGATATGCTGAATGCGAATGGCGGACTCCGTCTTATTGATATGCTGGCCGCCCGCGCCCGACGAACGGAAGGTAGTCACTTTCAGATCTTCGCTGCGGATCTCGATGTCGCCGTCGTCCTCGATTTCCGGCATGACCTCCAGCGACGCAAAGGAAGTGTGCCTGCGCTTGTTCGCATCGAAAGGCGAAATGCGCACCAGGCGATGCACGCCCTTTTCCGCTTTCAGGTAGCCGTACGCGTTCTCCCCTTCGATCTTGAAATCGACGCTCTTGATGCCCGCCTCGTCGCCATCCAGACGATCCAGCTCCGTCACCTTAAATCCGTTCCGCTCGGCATAGCGCGTATACATGCGGTATAACATCGAAACCCAATCGCAGCTCTCCGTGCCGCCCGCGCCCGAATGCAAGGTCAGCAAGGCGTTGTTGGCATCGTATTTCCCGCGCAGAAGCGTGCGGATCCGCATATCTTCCAGATCTTCTTCCACCGTCTGCAATAAGCCGTCCAGCTCCGGCACCAACTCCTCTTCTCCCGTCTCTTCGATCAGATCGATGACCGAGTTGACTTCGTCCAATGCCTTCTTTCCCTTTTCGTATGCGTGGATCTTGCTCTCTACGACCGAAATTTCCCTGCCGAGTTTGGTCGACTTTTCCAAATCCTGCCACACTTCCGGCTTTTCCTGCTCGGCCTTCAATCCTTTCAGTTTTTCCGTCAAAATGTCGATATCCAACGCCTCTTTGGTCTCTTGCAAGGTATCCGCAAGAGCCTTGGCGCGCAATCTGTAATCATCCGCTCGAAACATATTCACCTCGTTTTATGGCTACGATTATACCACAGCCGCTCGGAATTTGTCAATCATTGTTGCACGGCTGCGCCGCGGTACAGACACTGTACCGCGGCGCATACCCCTTTCGCCTTTGGGCAGTCTGCCGCGGCAGACTGCCCTCCCCGCTTTATCCTTTGCTCTCAAAACCGAAAACGCGCCGAACCCTCGCGCATGCCTTTGCTTCAAGGGAGATCGAAACGCTTGCCGTTCGAATCGCTTGCGGCGCTTAAAGCATCTTCTCGCCCATCGCCTGCCCGCCCAAAATGTGGATGTGCAGATGATGTACGGTTTGCCCGGCGTCCTCCCCTTGGTTGACGATCAGCCGATACCCGTTCTCCAATCCCAACGATGCGGCAATGGCGGGAATCTTTACGAAACATTGCTTTACCAGTTCCGCCTGCGCTTCGTCCATTTCCGCAAGCGTGGCAAAATGCGACTTCGGCACGACCAGAACATGCACAGCCGCCTGCGGATTGATGTCGCGAAAGGCGAGCATCGCCTCGTCTTCGTAAACTTTCGATGAGGGGATCTCCCCCGCTAAAATTTTACAAAAAATACAGTTTTCCATACTACCTTCTCCTTATTCAAGCGGCTTTGCCGCAATCCTTCCTTATAAAATTTTATTCCTTCAACCGCTAAATCGCAAAACGTTCGGCGTTTGCTCGATTTTTCCAACGCTTCCGCGGCGAATTTGCGGCGCCTGCTCGATTTTTCCAACGCTTCCGCGGCGAATTTGCGGCGTTTGAGCGGATCAATCCGTGCGGCAAGCGAGCAAGCCGTCGGCAAAGGGCGAAAGGGCGCGCACGCGCGTCTTTACGCCGATCTCCTCTTTGACGTACAGGCGGATATAATTTTCGGAATAGCCGACGGTATAGCCGTCCTTTTGTTCTTCGGGGACGATATGCAGAACCTTTCCGATAAATTTTTCCTCATACTCGCGGCGCATCTGAGCGGCGAGCGAGAGCAAAGCGTGCAGGCGTTGCCGTTTGACCTGCGCGGGCAATTCGGGGAATTTTGCCGCCACCGTACCCGTGCGGCGACTGTACGAAAAGCAATGGATCTGCGAAAACCCGACGCGCTTGACCAGAGCGCAGGTCTGCTCGAAATCCTCCTCCGTTTCGGTGGGAAATCCGCTGATGATATCGGTCGTGATCGCCGCGTCGGGAAACCGCTCGCGGATCGCCTCGACGCGGCGGCAGTATTCTTCGCCCGTGTAGTGGCGATTCATCTTCTTCAATACGGCGTCCGAACCGCTCTGCAAGGACAAATGAAAATGCGGCGCAAAGTCGCGAACCTGCGCGGCGGCGTCCAACAGGGCGGGAGTGATCGCCCCCACTTCCAAAGACCCCAGCCGTATGCGGCAATCGGCATCCTTGATCGCCGACAGCAAACAGCTCAAATCGCGCCCGCCGTCGTTATAGGAGGAAATGTCGATGCCCGTGATCACCGCCTCCTCCGCGCGGCATTGCAAAATCTCCGCAGCGGCGCTCTCCAACGCGCGCGAGCGGCTCCTCCCGCGAAGATACGGAATGATGCAATAGGAACAAAAATGATTGCAGCCGTCCTGGATCTTGATAAATGCGCGCGTCTTGAGCGACTTGGGCGGGAGCATCTCGTCGTATGCGCGATCGTCCTCGTCCAGACGGATGCCCGCGCACCCCCCTTCCGAATTTGCCTGCAAATTCGCAACCGTTTCGTCTACCAGGGTGAGGATCTTGCTCTTTTGCCGCGCGCCCGTAACCAGATACACGTTCCGGCGTTTTGCAAATACTTCGGGCGTCTTTTCCGCCGCGCAGCCGCAGACGACGATGTGCGCCTCGGGATTCACCGCCCGAATGCGCGCGATCGCCTGGCGGCTCTTCTTTTCCGCCTCGCCCGTAACGGCGCAGGTATTGAGAATGTACAGATCTGCGGGAACAAGCTCGTCCGAAACCTCGAAGCCCCGCTCCTGCAGACCGCGAAGGAGAGAGGCGCTCTCGCAGTCGTTGACCTTGCAACCCAACGTAAAGACGACCGCCCTCATTGCAGTTCCCCCAGCGCAAACGCGACTACGCCGCAAAAGACGATCGCCGCCGTTTCCGCGCGCAAGATGCGCTTACCCAGCGTGACGCCCGCAAACCCCTTGGACTTTGCAAGCGCAAACTCTTCCTGCGAAAAGCCGCCCTCGCTGCCGACGACCAGCGCGCAGGAGCCCGCAAGCGACGCCAGTTCGACGTCGGATTCTTTGGCAAACTCGCAAGCGAACAGTTTGTTCGCAAACGAACGGCAGGAATCGAGCGCTTCGCCCAGTCCCGCATAGTACTCCACCTGCGGAACGGTTGCGCGCAGACACTGTTTAGCCGCCTCCCTCGCCACCTTGCGCAGGCGATCCAGCTTGTTTTCGTTCATGTACGCCGAACAAAAGCGGGAGGAAAACACGCCGATGCGCGACACGCCCAATTCCGTCGCCTTTTGCACGACCAGTTCGGTCTTGTCGCCCTTGAGCGCGCCGATCAACAGCGCGATCGGCGTTTTGCATTCCTTTTCCGAAGGGCGGCCGTTTAGAACGGTGCAGAACATCGCGCCCTTCTCCGCTCGGTTGATGATCGCGTCGTATTCGACGCCGCTCCCGTCCAGCAGGACGATCTCGTCCCCCTCCTTGAGCCGAAGCACATTCTTCGCATGCGCATACTCGTCGCCCGTGAGTACCGCTTCTTTTTCGATGCTTTCTATAAAAAATCTGCGTGTCGTTGCCATACTTTTCTTCCCGCCGCCTCCGTGCGCCCGCTCATTTCCCGAACGCGAGGGCGAACCACTCTCCCTTTTGAACCGTTTTCAGCTTCGTCAGTCCCACCGCCTCGTATGCGGCGATCACCTGTTCGAGCTTGGGCGCGATGATCCCGCTCAGGATCAGCGTGCCGCCCTGCTTCAAATTCTTCGGAATGCTCTGGCACAGCCGACACAAAATATCCGCCGTTATATTCGCCGTCATGACTTCTCCGCGCACGTCTGCGTTTTCCAAGAGGTCGGAAAGATCGATCTTCGCCCGCTCCGCAACTCCGTTCAGCGCACAGTTGTGCGCGGCGCTCTTGACCGCAACGTAGTCGATATCCGTCATGTATGCGTACGACGCCCCCAGCTTCAACGCCGCGATCCCCAAAATGCCGCTCCCGCATCCGACGTCGATGACCGTGTCGCCCGGCTTCAGATACTCCTGCAACAGCTCCAGACACATGGACGTCGTTTCATGCTCCCCCGTTCCGAACGCCATGTTCGAATCCAGCTTTACGATCACCTCGCCCGCCTGCGGTCGGTATTCGATCCACTCCGGACACACGACCACCCTGCCGCCGATGTGCAGCGGCCGAAAATGCTTCTTCCATACGTCGATCCAGTCGTCGCCCTCGATCTCCCGCCGCGACGTCTCCAGCGTCCCCAGCGAAAAGATCCCCGCGCTCCGCTCGCGCAACTGCTCTACGTCCGCAAGAATGCCGCGTATGTTTTCATCCGCTATATCCGTCGGAAGAAAACACTTCACCAGTACGTCGCTCTGCCCCTGCACAAGCTCGTCGTCCATATAATCCCAAAACGTGCGCTTGTCGCTCTGCAACGCAATGACGTCGTTTACGTCGCATACCGTGACCCCGTAATTGGTATAATTCCAGAAAATATCCGCAATCAGTTCGCTCCCTTCCGTCGTCGTGTGAACCGTAAATTCAATAAATTTCATCCTTCTTCCTTTCCCCGCCGCTCCTTCGCGGCAAGCACCGTGATTCGTTTGTTTCTTACTATTGTACCCGTTTTTTCCCGTTCCGTCAACTGTTTGCAAAAAACCGCGGCACTTCCGCCGTTCGAAAAGATAAATCGCTCGCGCTTCCCTTACAATACCGCAGTACATTTTCCGTTTGCCAAGGCAAACCCATCGCGCAGCTTGAAAAATCGCGTTGCTTGAAAAATCGCGCCTATTGAAAAACTGCGTTGTTTGAAAAAACGCATTACTTGAAAAGCTGCGTTTTTGAAAAACGCGTTGTTGAAAAATCGCGCCGTATCCGCTTTTTTCCGCCGATCCGCCCGCATTGCTCCGCCTGCGTTTGCCGACGCTTTCCCGCTCTCTTGGGCGACGCTTGCCGAAAAATCGCCGAAAGCAAGGTCGGCGGGGCTTGGCGCAGACAAGCCGAAAGCAGGCAAACGGTACGCCGTTTGCCTGCTTTCGGATAAATCTTGCGACGGAAAAGCGTTGCAAGACGATTTCAAATTGTAAGCGCCCGCGCGAAGCCCTCCGAGCAGGAAGGCTGCGAAGCTATCGCAAGCGTCGGCGCGAAGTTATCCTTTGTACGGATCGACGCCGTACATTGCCTGCACATTGTCCTTGAATGCGCGCATCTTTGCCGATTGTTTGATATCCAAGACGTCGTCCAGATCTTCCAGCGCGTTTTTCTGTTCGCGGGAAAGTTTCGTAGGGACTTCGACCTGAACGGTGATGTACATATTCCCCGTGCCCGTACGCGTCTTCAGACCTTTGCCGCGCACGCAAAACACCGTGCCGCTCTGCGTGCCGTCCGGGATCAGATACTCGAAGGTATCGTCGATGCCCGGCACCTGCACCTTTCCGCCCAGCGCCGCGATCCTGTACGAGATGGGCAATTCGACGTAGAGATCCTTGTCTTTGCGCTTAAAGATCTTATGCGGTTCGACGCGAAAGACCACGATCAGATCGCCGGCCGCGCCGCCGCGCGCCGAAGCCTGCCCGTATCCCTTCTTCCGAATGTAGCTGTTGGTATCCGCCCCTGCCGGAATGTTGAGGGTGACGACCGTCTCTTTGCGGACGTATCCCTTTCCCTTGCAATCCGGACAGGCATCGGTGATCTTTTTCCCCGTGCCGCCGCAGGCATCGCACGTTGTCATGCGGATCGTCCTGCCGAACAGCGTATCCTGCGCATAGCGAACCTGCCCCGTGCCGCCGCACTTATCGCACGTCTTGTAGGCGGTGCCGTTCTTTGCGCCCGTCCCTTTACAGGAGGAACACGGCTCGTTGCGGAAATACCGGATCTCCTTCGTGCATCCCTTCGCCGCATCCAAAAAGCTGAGCACGACTTCCTTGGTGATGTCCTCGCCCTGCGAAGCCGCCTGCGCGCTTCCTCCGCCGCCGAAGCCCGAGAAAATGTCGTTGAAAATATCGCTGAATCCGCCAAATCCGGAAAAGCCTCCGCCGCCGAAGCCCGAAAAGCCGCCCGCGCCGCTGCGCGCACCCGGATGGTCCAATTCATAATCGTACGCCGCGCGCTTTTGCGGGTCGGAAAGGACTTCGTTGGCTTCGTTCACTTCCTTGAACTTAGCCGCCGCATTCGCATCGTTCGGGTGCAGATCGGGGTGGTACATCTTCACGAGCTTGCGGTACGCCGACTTGATGTCCGCATCCGTCGCCTTTCGATCCACACCGAGTATTTCGTAATAATTCTTATCTGCCATAATGCACCTGTTCGTTTTCAAAACGGCTTAAATCAGCACAACGTATCCTCGATTTTGTGCAAATGCCGTTTCCAATTCCCTAAATTCGGGGCAAAATCGCCCTTACCCCTTTACGCACAGCAATGCCGTGAAAAATCACGGCATTCCGGTTTTTATCTGCTATGCTTCCCGGCCTTACTGCTGGTGAAACTCTGTGTCGTCGCCGTTCGCACCGGGATCCCCCTGCGCGCCCGCCGTCTGCTGATAGATCTTCGCAAAGATCTGCTGGCTCTCGTTCGTGAGTTTTTCCGTCGCCGCTTTGATGCGGTCGTCGTCGTCCGAAGCCAACTCCTCTTTTGCCGATTTAACCAGCTCTTGCAGCTGTGCCTTGTCTTCCTCCGACAGTTTGTCGCCCAGCTCGTTGATGCTCTTTTCTACCGTAAAGATCATGCCGTCCAGGCGGTTCTTGTTGTCAACCTTTTCCTTGCGCTTTTTATCCTCTTCTGCGTACTGTTCGGCCTCTTTGACCGCCTTATCGATATCCGCTTCGGAAAGGTTCGTAGAGGACGTGATGGTGATATCCGTGCTCTTCTGCGTTCCCAGATCCTTTGCCGTAACGTGTACAATGCCGTTGGCGTCCACGTCGAAGGTGACTTCGATCTGCGGGATGCCGCGCGGTGCGGGCGGGATGCCCGTGAGTTCGAATCTGCCGAGCGTCTTGTTGTCCTTGGCAAATTCACGTTCGCCCTGCAAGATGTGGATGTCTACCTGCGTCTGGTTATCCGCCGCCGTGGAGAATACCTGCGACTTCTTCGCGGGGATGGTGGTGTTGCGTTCGATCAGTTTCGTGAACACGCCGCCCAGCGTTTCGATACCCAACGACAGAGGCATGACGTCGAGAAGCAAGACGTCCTTCACTTCGCCGGAAAGCACGCCGCCCTGGATCGCCGCGCCGATCGCGACGCATTCATCCGGGTTGATGCCCTTGAACGGCTCTTTGCCCGTGATCTTCTTGACCTTTTCCACAACTGCGGGGATACGCGTCGAGCCGCCGACAAGGATCACCTTGTCGATGTCGCTGTACGAAAGTCCCGCGTCCTTCATGGCAAGGCGCATCGGCTCGCTCGTCTTTTCCACGAGATCCGCCGTGAGCGCATCGAATTTCTGACGGGTGAGGTCTACGTCCAAATGCTTCGGGCCTTCCGCCGTCGCCGTGATGAACGGCAGGTTGATGTTGGTGGTGGTCATGCCGGAAAGTTCGATCTTCGCCTTCTCGGCCGCCTCCTTCAGACGCTGCATCGCCATCTTGTCTTTGGACAGATCGATGCCCTCTTTGCTCTTAAATTCGTCGACCAGATAATCCATCACGCGCCGATCGAAGTCGTCGCCGCCCAACATGTTGTTGCCGTTGGTCGCAAGCACTTCAAATACGCCGTCGCCGATCTCCAAAATGGACACATCGAACGTGCCGCCGCCCAAATCGTAGATCATGACTTTGTGATTGTTCGTATCCTTATCCAAGCCGTAAGCAAGCGCAGCCGCCGTCGGCTCGTTGATGATCCGCAGAACGTTCAACCCTGCGATCTTGCCCGCATCTTTCGTGGCTTGCCGCTGGCTGTCCGTAAAATACGCCGGGCAGGTAATGACCGCATCGGTCACCTTCCCGCCGAGATAGCTCTCCGCATCCGCCTTGAGCTTTGCCAGGATCATCGCCGAAATCTCCTGCGGCGAATATTTCTTGCCGTCGATATCCACTTTGTAATCGCTGCCCATGTGCCGCTTGATCGAAATGACCGTACGATCGGGATTGGCTACCGCCTGACGCTTCGCCACTTGCCCTACGATCCTCTGCCCGTCCTTTTGGAAAGCTACGACCGAAGGCGTCGTACGCGCACCCTCCGGGTTGGGGATAACGACTGCTTCGCCGCCTTCCATGACGGCTACGCAGGAATTTGTTGTTCCTAAATCAATACCAATGACTTTTCCCATAATTATACACTCCTTCTATCCGAAACGATATTTTCTGAATATTTTATGATTTTATAATTTCAAAGAGCTTTCGCTCTGTTTGAACGATTTTTGTCCTGCTTCGCAGCACAGCCGCACGGCTTCTTCGGCTACGAAGTAACTTTTACCTGCGCGAACCGCAATACCTTGTCGCCGCGCTTGTATCCTTTGAGAAAAACCTCCTTCACATACCCCGCTTCCACGCCTTCCTCGGCAGGCTCGCTCATGATCGCCTCGCAAAAGGCGGGATTAAATTCTTCGTCGATCGGGTTGATCTCCTCGATGCCCTCTTCGTCCAATATTTTCTTGAACGAACGCAGCACCAGCTCGATCCCCTTTCGCGTCTTTTCGTCGCACGAGACCAACGCCCGCTCCAAATTGTCGCCGATCGGAAAGATCTTCAGCAGAATATCTCCCTTTCCGTCTAAATATGCGTTTCGCCGCGTCGATTCGTTGCGCTTGCGGAAATTTTCAAACTCCGCCGCCGACCGCATCCATTTGTCTTTATAGTCAGCAGCCTCCTGCAAAGCCTTGTTGAGCGCCTCGCCGGAATTTTCCTGCGCAGCCGATTGCTCCGCTTCCGTCGTTTCCGCCCTTTCCGTTTCTTCCGCCTGCACCGCTTCCGCAATTTCCGGTTCCGACACTTGCTCTACGCTCTCTTGCAGTTTGTTTTCTTCACTCATCTTTCTTGTCCTTTTTTTCGTTTTTGTCATTTTGCTTATTCCCGATGATCCCTTCCAATGCCTTGCCGACATTCTCCAATACCGTGATTACCTTATGATAATCCATGCGGATCGGCCCGATCACTCCGTACGTGCCCAGATTCTTGCCCCCCGCCGAATAGGTCGCCGTGACGACCGAACAGTCTTCCGGCACCTCCGCATCGTCGCAGGAACCGATCTTGACGTTGATCTGGATCTCATCGTTCTCGTCCCCGATGATCTCCGCAAGTTTGTCTTTGCTCGAAATCACCGTCAGGAAATTCTTTACGTTCTCGATATCGTCGTATTCGGGATGGTTAAAGATCTTCTCCGCGCCCGTCAACACTACGTCTTCGTCGCGCGGCCGCGTGTACGACTTGAGCGCATCGATCACTTCGTGCATCACCTGCCGGTATTGCCCGAATTCCGATAACACTTCCTCTTCTACGTCCTTCACTTCGGAAAGCGCCTTGCCTTCAAACAGCTTCGCAATCACGCGCGAAGCATTTTCCAGCTCCTCGTTGGTCATTCCGTCCGGAATTTCAATGAAACTGTCTCGCAAGATCCGCTCGCCCGTCACGATCACCAACAGCGCACGGCCTTCCCCGCACGCCAGAAGCGCAATGTTCCGAATCCGCTCTTCGTCCGCATGCGGCCCGATCCCCACCGACGTGTAATCGGTCAGCTCGCTGATAACCTTCGAAACGCTCCGCACCAGATGCTCCACATCGTTCGATTTCCCCGAAAAGGATCGCTCGATATAGTCCAGATCTTGCTCCGATAAGTCCCCCTTCTCCATCAGCTCTTCAATATAAAACCGATATGCCTGCGGAGACGGTACCCTGCCGCCCGACGTGTGAAATTGCGTGAGATATCCAAGCTCCTCCAACGACGCCAACTCGTTACGCACCGTCGCCGAACTTACGTCCGTTAAATGCTTCTCGGCAATGCTCTTGCTCGACACCGGAACCGCCGTGTTGATGTATTCATCTACCACAATCTGTAAAATTTTCCGCTTTCGGTCGGACATTTTCATTGCCAACTTCTCTCCCCACCCTTTTCTGGCACTTGATTTTCTACAATGTTAGCACTCTCATTCATCAAGTGCTAACGCTATTATATATGGATTGCAAAGGAATGTCAAGAGATTTGCGACAGAATTTTGAAAAATTTTTTCCTTTTCCCTCCGCTCGCAAATTTTACCGTTCGGCTTTCGCGCGCGAACGCGTAAAATCATTATTCTATAATGCGGCGCGGTGCGAACGAAAACTCTTACCGTGCGCGTTGGCACGCTTTTGCGGAGCGTTCGAGCAGCTTCTGCGGCGCGGAGCGCAAACTTTTTATCGATTTTCAAACAAAAAACAGGCTCCCGAACGGAGCCTGTTTTTTCTTTTGTTATTACGCGTTTTCTTTTTCCCACGCCGCAACCTTTGCTTTTGCAAGGCTGACCAGCTTTTCCGTGGGATAGGGAGAGGTTTCCCCGCCGATACCGTACAGGAAATATTTCCCGTCCTCGGCAACGTACAAGATCTCTTCATAGCCTGCCGGATCGCCGTATGCGCCGTGCGCTACCTGCTTGACAACGCTCATTTCCATCGTATCGTAGACCTTTTTACCGACCGTTTTTTTCATAGCTCTTACCTCCTTTCGAAATTTTTCTTCCTGCCCGACGTTCGTTTCGTATAAGAATGTACATATTGTACGCTTGAGAGTATAGCATATCTGCAATAAAAAAGCAAGGCGCGTAAAATCGGCAAGCCGATCCGCACCTTTTTTTTCTGTTTTTTCGCAAAACGTAATATTTTTTCAATTTAATGTGCAAAATCTTACTTTTTAGCGTACAAAAAAGCAATTTTTGTATAAAATTCTCCGATCAAAGCCGGAGTTTTTCCGTCCGCGAATCGGTCGAATGCAATACAAAAAACGATAAAAAGACTTTCGATCCCGCATTTCGACATAATTTGCAACGCATCGGCGACGGTGCGGCGAAAAAGCAAACGCTGCGAATGCGGGCGCTTGCTAGGCAAAGACTGCGGAAAGCGCCATGGCGGCATATCCGACCGCCGCGCTCACGCAATACATGATCCCCAGCAGGGCGAACGCCCGAGCTACGCTCTTTTTCCGGCGAAACAGGATGGTAAATCCCAACCCGGCATTGGCGCAGATGCCGGCAACAAACCCGCCGAAGACGATGCCGTCCAAAATAAACGCCTGGGTGATGATCGTGCTTGCCGCGCAATTCGGAATCAGACCGACCACGGCGCACAAAAGCGGCTGCAACCATTTTCCGCTTTCCAAAGCGGACTCGATGGAGCTTTGCGCAAAGTGCATCAGCAAGCCGAACACGAAATTGACGATCAAAATGTACGCAAAGATCTGCAACGCATGGCTGAACGGATGCACAAAATAGCGGCGAAAGGCGGAATCGCGCTCCTGTTCATGATCATGCCCGCAAGGCGTGCCGCTGATGTGCTCCTCCTCGCCCAACTGGGCGAGCGGCTCTTTGCGGAACAGAAAATTAAACAGGTATCCCGCGCCGATCGAAACGGCGAACAAAATGGCGATCAACGGCATGACCATCGCCGTCTTTTGCGCAACTCCGCTGGTCAAAAGCAATACCAGTGCTTCGTCGCTGGTTGCAAAAAAGACTGCCAAAACCGTGCCCGTTCGGATCAGGCGCTTGTCGTACAGTTTTGCCGCCATCACCGAAAAACCGCATTGCGGAATGATCCCCGTCGCCGCGCCGAGCAGGGGCGCCAGATTGCCCGTCAAAATGTTTTTGTTCTTTGTGATGCTGGCGCGATGCTCCAGCAGCTCGATCAAACAATACATCAAGACCAAAAACGGAAACACCTTCAAACTTTCCAGCAACGCGTGCAGCGCAACTTCCAAAATTTCATCCATACCCTTCCCTCGAGGATAAAATTATACGACAAACGCCCCGCAAAACGCAAGCGCTTTGCGGGGCGTAATTCGTTTCTTTGT
The DNA here is from genome assembly GCA_944372075.1 of uncultured Clostridia bacterium. Taxonomy (GTDB): domain Bacteria; phylum Bacillota; class Clostridia; order Christensenellales; family Borkfalkiaceae; genus Borkfalkia. The sequence goes on from CALVYJ010000008.1 coordinate 19,062, forward strand.
CAGAGACGCTTACTTCTCTTCTTCATCCTTCGTTTCTTCAGGCTGCGCTTCTTCCGGTTGCGCCGCTTCGGCAGCCGCTTCCGCAGCCGCTTTTGCTTCCGCCTTTTCCTTTCTCGCCGCAACGCGCGCCTCGCGACGCATAGCAGCTTTCTCTTCCTTCGTTACGACGCGGTTCTTCTCGATGATCGCCTGCATCTCCTGCGGGGTCAACGGCACAAACGCCGACGACGCTTCGTTTTCCGGCGTCACTTCATACCCTTCGTCGCGCGCCAACAGAGACATCTCCGTCGTGCCGTCGAAAATATGGATATGCCGCGCATCCAGCGCCAATTCCACGACCTCGCCGCGCGCTACTACGCTGCGGCTGTCGATCTTCGCGATCATGTTGGAAGAATCGCCGATGATGCTGTTTGCCTGTTCTCCCTCTTTGAAGTCCAGTTTGCAGTAGATCAACGTCTCCGCGCCCAGTTTTTCTACAACTTCCACGAATACTTTAATGATCGTATCGGGCGATGCGGAAATAAAGCTCTCTTCATCGTGAATATCTTCCGGACGAACGCCTAAAACGATCGCCTTTCCGGTATTGGCATAATCTTCAATGTTACGGATACGAGCTTCCACCGTCTTGGGCAACAAGATCTTGTTATTCATAAATTCAACATACGTCTTGCCCTTTTCCTGCGTGAGCGTTGCAGGGAAGAAGTTCATCTGCGGCGTGCCGATAAATCCTGCCACGAATTGGTTGATCGGATAATCGTACAAATTCTGCGGCGTGTCTACCTGCTGCATGAATCCGTCTTTCATAACAACGATACGCGTACCCATCGTCATCGCCTCGATCTGGTCGTGCGTAACGTAGATAAACGTGGTGGCAAGTCTTGCGTGCAGTTTGGAAATTTCCGTTCTCATCTGCGCACGCAGTTTTGCATCGAGGTTGGACAAAGGTTCGTCGAGCAAGAACACTTTCGGCTCACGCACGATCGCACGACCCAACGCAACACGCTGACGCTGACCACCGGACAACGCCTTCGGCTTACGGGTAAGATAATCGCTGATACCCAAAATCGCCGCCGCCTCTTTTACGCGCTCGTCGATGATCTGCTTGGGCACTTTGCGAAGTTTCAAACCGAACGCCATGTTGTCGTAAACGGTCATGTGCGGATACAACGCATAGTTCTGGAACACCATCGCGATATCACGGTCTTTCGGAACGACGTCGTTGACCAGTTTTCCGTCGATATAGAGCTCGCCTTTGGAAATTTCTTCCAGTCCTGCGATCATACGCAACGTCGTGGACTTTCCGCATCCGGACGGGCCGACAAATACAACAAATTCTTTATCCTTGATATCCAGGTTAAAATCGGTTACCGCGGTTACGCCCGACGGATACACCTTATAAATCCCTTTCAACAAAAGGCTTGCCATGTAGATATTCCTCCCTACGATATAATTTTCTATCATATCTATTTTACATCATTTCAAAAAAAAACGCAATGGGCAATCATTACAAATTATTCTCCCGATTCTGTTAAATATGCCCAACTGCTTTGATTATTTTTCGGTTTTTACCCGTATTTTGGTCGTTTTGTGGTAATTTCATGAAATTTTTATCGCACGGAGTTGTAATTTTTTCGACACTTTGCTATAATAATCAAAAAAGCAGACGGCGGCGTTTTTCGCCGTTCCGTTACGGGACGAATCATGGATATCAATAAATATGTACCGCGCTATAAAGTCGCGCATAAGAGTTTGCTCTGCCTGGCGCAGCTGAGCAGCGAAGAGATCTTTGAATATCTCTACGCCGCGCGCGCGATGAAACAAAAATTTCGCGTTCGGGAAAACCCTCCGATCCTGAAAAATAAAACAATCGCCCTTCTGTTCGACAACGTTTCCATGCGCACGCGCCTCTCGTTCGAACTGGGCATCCGCCAGTTGAGCGGAGATTGCATTTTTTTGCCCAAAGATAAGACGCCGCTCGCCCGCGGCGAAAATATGCGCGATACCGCCGCGATCTTTGAACGCTACGGGATCGCCGCCGCCGTTCTGCGCGGATTTTCAAGCGAGGAGCTGAACGAATTTTCCGCTTCCGCCAACCTTCCCGTGCTCAACGGCCTATCCGAAAACGAACACCCCCTGCAGGTGCTTTCCGACCTGTTTACCATTTGGGAAACGAAGGGAAAATTGGAAAATCTGAAACTCGCCTATCTGGGGAGCGGAAACAACGTCGCCAACTCGCTGATTTTAGGCTGCTCCAAGGTCAATATGGACATCGCGATCGCCTGCCCTGCCGACTGCAGCCCCGAACGCCGGATCGTCGAGCGCGGCATGCAGTTCAGCAACGTGACCATCACCGAGGACGTCGACGAAGCCCTCCGCGATGCCGATATCGTCTATACCGACATCTTCCCGCCCTGCGCCCAAAGCGACGCCCTTCTAAAAGCGGAGCTGCTGCGCTATCAGGTTACGGACGCCCTCCTGCAAAAAGCCAAACCGGACGCACTGTTTATGCACTGTATGCCCGTCTGCCGCGGCGAAGAGGTCGCCTCCGAAGTCATGGACGGCGCGCAATCCGTCGTCTATTTGCAGGCGGAAAATCGCCTGCATATGAACAAAGTCGCCCTCTCCATGCTCGTCCATTGACACCCCCGCAAAATCGCACCGCGCGGCTTTGCCACAAAACAGCTTCTTTGCCCTTCCCGCGCGGGATGCAGTTTCAACTGCGTCCCGCGCTTTCAGCGCCATCTTTTTTCCCGCGCGCTTTGCCTGCCTGTTCCTCGCACGCTTTGCCTGCCGTTCTTCGGGCGCTTTGCCGGTTGCGCTTTTGTTTCCGTGCGCTTAAAATTTTTGCGAACGGGCGATACTTGAACCGCAACAAACTTGCGCCGCAATTTTTGTAAATTTCACTTAACCGTCATAAAACCCTTGTATTCCACACATTCGTTTGGTATAATGGAGACATTACACGATTAAAACAGAATTGGAGCGAAAATGAGTACCGATTTGAAAGAACACTCCCCCACGGCGCGATTTTATATATCCTGCCACAAACCCAGCGTGACGATCGAAAACGAGATCATCAAACCCGTACGGCAAAAGGACGTAATCGCCTTTTTGTCCGAGGGTACAAAAGAAGACAAATTCATGGCGGCGCATGCAAACGAGTATTGCGAGCTGCTCACCCAATATTGGGCATGGAAATACGAAGAGGCGGACTATTACGGATTCGGGCATTACCGGCGTTATTTTTCCTTTGCCGACAAAGATCGGACGGATGCTTTTCATATCGTGCGAGAAAACTATCTGTGCGACCGCACCGCCGCCCTGTACGGACTCAAAGACGTTGACAAAATGCTGCGCACGATCGAGAATGCCGATTTCATAACGCCCGTGCCGTATTCTTACGACGTTAAGACGGTCTATGACCAATACAGGCAGGCGCAAAAGTTGCACATCGAAGATTTGGATTTTATTTTGGAAGCGATCGAGCGGTTTACGCCGGAGTTCAAACACGCGGCGCGAACCTATATGCAGAGCAACAAACTGTACATCTGCAACATGTTTTTCATGACGAAGGCGTTGTTTCAGGATTACAGCCGTTGGCTGTTCGGGCTGCTCCGAAAGTTCTATGAATTTCGCGACATGGAAGCGGAGCACTACAATCCGGAAGCCATGCGCACGCCCGGTCATTTGGGAGAACGGTTGTTCGGGATCTACGTTACCTGGCTGAACGAAAAGGCGCAATACAAGCACAGCGAATTGAACATCATCACCTTTGCGCACACCGACCCGCTGCAAACCCTTGCGCCGGCGTTTGACAAGGCGAACGTGCCCATCTTTATGGCAACCAACGCCCGCTACGCGAAATATACCGCGGCGACTTTGCAATCCATCCTCGAACACGCCTCGCCTTCGCACAATTACGACGTCATCGTTCTGCACAACAATCTGGAGGCCAGCGATACCGAACGCCTTATGGCAGTCGTGCGGGGGGTCGGCAACCTGTCATTGCGCTTTTTTAATCCGGAACAGCTGTTTGAATCGTACCAACTCTATGAAAGCGCGACCATCACGAAAGAGACGTATTATCGGCTGATCATCCCCGAATATTTCCCCCGCTACGATAAAGCTCTCTATCTGGACAGCGATCTGGTCGTTTTGGACGACGTTGCCAACCTCTTTGAAACGGAGCTGGGCGATAACTATATCGGCGGCGCCATCGACATCTGCCACGCCGGCAACGTAAACGGCTTTGATCCCGACATGCGGGCATACTACGAACAATTCCATTTCAAAAATATCTATACGCTGATCAACGCCGGCGTACTCATTTTGGACACGGCAAAATTGCGGCGCGATTTCAGCACCTCCTACCTGCTCTCCTTTGCGCAGCAGGGAAATTTCCGCTTCCAGGACCAAGACCTTTTGAACATTCTCTGCGAAGGCAAAATCCTCTATTTGGACAGCAAATGGAATTTCTTTGCCGACCCGATCGACAGCTACCGCGGTTACACCCGCTCGTTTGCTCCGAAAATCTACTACGACGCATACATGCGCGCCGAAAGCGACATCAAGATTTTACACTACGCGGGCAACGAAAAACCTTGGTTTTTCCCGAACAACCAGTACGCGCTGTACTTTTGGAAATATTTTCGAAAGACGCCCTTCTACGGCTGCGTCGAATTCGACCGCACCCCCATCGCTCCCGCGCAGAAAGACAAACTGCTGCGCAGAATCGTCTTCAAACTTTGCCCCAAAGGCACGCGGCGACGTCAGATGGCTAAAAAATTGTATTGGTTCCTCAAGGGCGATCGTCACCACGGCTGACGCCGCTCCATCCAAATCCGCGCTCCCGCGGCGGCAGAACTTTCCGGCTCGCCGGCATCAGCCCCCGCCGTCGGCTCGTCGAGTGCAAACATAATTGCCGTCGATCGGTCGCAGCTTGTAAAAAACTGTCGGGGCATGGATTGCAGAACGAAGAACGTCGATCGGTCGACGTTTACAAAAACCCGTCGGATCTCCGATCGCGGAAAGATCAAAAAAGAGCCGCGGCGCGAATTTTTCGCGCCGCGGCTCTGAATTTTTCCGCAAAATCGTTTTTCCTCGCAGCGCATCGCCGCGGACGGTCTTCCGCCATGCCGTTGCGCCGCTCAAAGGCGTCACGTCTTATATTGCAGCTGCAGCGGTTGATTCAAATAATACACGATGCGTTTTTTGCAGGCGCGCACATCGCCGCGCGTCAAAACGTCGAGAAACCAATCGATCTTTTCCGATCTCCACACGCGCACGGCGGAGAGTTCCTTTTCCGTAAACACGTCGGCAAGCGCATGAAAGAAGTCCGCGAAATCCCCGTACGGCCGCGTATTGCACAGATGGAACATTCCGTCGCGCAACATATACAGCACTACGCCCGCATAGACGTTCTCCCCGCAACCCTTTTTGCGCAGAAAATCGCGCAATTCCCATAAATTTTTCAGAAAATCCGCCCGATATGCCTTATTGTTGATCTCCCGATCGGTGATGGATTTGCCCGTGTTCTTGCGATAATAGTAAAATCCTTCCTTATGCACCGAAATGCGCTCGGCGCATACCTGGGCAAAGATCCCGTAGGTCACGTCCTCATAGATGCGCGGACAGGGAAAGACGATCCCGTTTTCTTCCAGCAACGCCCGACGGTACACTTTGTCCCAGCACCCGTTGAAGGATAACAGCAGCGGATGCTCCTCCGCGGCAAAGCCTCCCTCGCGGCTGAACTGATAAAAATCCACCATGCTGCGATAGGGCGCGCTCCTGCCCGTCTTGGAATCGTACAGAATGGGATTGAACATGACTAAATCGGCGCCGTCTGCCTCCATCTTCTGCACGGCAGCCGAAAAATACCCCTGCCGCAAAAAATCGTCGCTGTCCAAAAATACCACATACTCGCCCGTCGCCGCCGCAACTCCCGCGTTGCGCGCAGCGCCCAGCCCGCGATTTTCCTGCGTGCGCACGATCAGATTTGCGTGCCTGTCCGCATACTCGTCCAAAATTTTGCCGCTTCCGTCCGTCGATCCGTCGTTTACGCAGATCACCTCGTAATCCGCATAGTCCTGCGCAAATACGCTGTCCAGACATTTCCGCAAATACTTTTCCACATTGTACACCGGTATGATCACCGAAACTTTCCGCTTTGCCACTTTTCCTTTCCTTATTATCCGACGGGCGCATATCTTATCCGACGGGCGCATATCGTTCGCCCGCGTCGATTCCCGTTTTGTTCAAATTATACCATCTTAGCCGTGCATTTGTCAACCTCTCCGCCCTCCGTGCGCACGGCGGCCGTCCCCGCCCCCCTTCAGCGCAGCAGCGATTCCGCCAAACCGTTCCCCCGACGATAGACGCAGTAGCTCACGATCTCCGGCACCGAAAAATCGATCGGGCGGATCACCGCCAGTTTGCCCTGCCCGATCTCCTTCTCCACCATCTTTTGCGGCAAAAAACTGTACCCAAGCCCGTCCAGCAAATATTCGATCAGCTTGCCGCTGTTGTCGATCTCAAAGCGAAATGCGTGCCGCGGCGGAAACAGCGTGCGGATAAATTCCCCCGCTTCCCCGAACGCAAAGTTGCACATCAAATATTCGCACGCCGCAAGTTCCTCCTTGCGGATCCCGCGCGCATATCGGTTGATCGACGGCGCCGCCGCCAACACCAATTTGTCCGAAGAGAACTTGCGGCTCACAAACCCCGTCTTTTTCAGCGGAAGATAGGAAAACGCCACGTCCAAAACGTTGTCCTGCAGCATCTGCAACAGATCCAACGAATGTCCCAATACGATTTTTAAGGCTACGTCTGCGTGATTTTGAAAAAAACCGCGCAAGAGCGGATACAAACTCCCCTCATAGACCGCGTTGATCGCCCCCACGCGAAGCTGCTTTTCGTACCGCGCCGCCGAGTTGACTTCGCGCACAAAACTCTCTTCCAGCTCGTTGATGCGCTGCGCATAGCTCAAGAACAACTGCCCCTCCTCCGTCAGCTCCACGCCGCCTTGCTTGCGCACGAACAGCTTTTGCCCCGTCTCGTTCTCCAGCTCCGCTATCCGGTTTGTGACCGTGCTCTGCGCTACGTACATCCGCTCCGCCGTGCGCGTAAAATTCTTTAGCTTCGACAACATGATAAACGTCCGGATCGATTCGCTGTTCATTTCTTCCCCTCCGCCACGATCGGTTTTCCCGATTATTGTAATTAAAATTATCTATTTTATAAATTGTTTACAAATTATATCATATGTGGTATAATAGAGCAACAAAAAATTCACAGAGAAAGGAATATTTTTCGGATAAGTACAAGGAGAACGATTCTTATGGGAATGACAATGTCGCAAAAGATCCTCGCACACCATGCGGGGCTTACGAGCGTAAAGGCGGGGCAGCTGATCAATGCTACACTGGATATGGTATTGGGCAACGACATCACCTCGCCCGTAGCGGTCAAGGAATTTGAAAAGGCGGGATTTTCCTGCATACGCTGTCCGGAGCGGGTGAGCATGGTAATGGATCACTTTACGCCGAACAAAGACATCCAGGCCGCCGAACAGGTAAAGACGGTGCGCAACTTTGCAAACAAATACGGCGTCGAGAACTTTTTTGACGTCGGAAGAATGGGCATCGAACACGCCCTTCTGCCCGAACAGGGTTTAGTGGGCGCCGGCGATCTGGTCATCGGCGCAGACAGCCATACCTGTACCTACGGCGCGCTGGGCGCCTTCTCCACGGGCGTGGGCTCTACCGACATGGCGGCGGGCATGATGAGCGGACAGTGCTGGTTCAAGGTACCCTCGGCGATCAAATTCGTGCTCAAGAACAAGCCCGCAAAATACATCTGCGGCAAGGACATCATCCTGCACATCATCGGTCTGATCGGCGTGGACGGCGCGCTGTATAAGTCGATGGAATTTGCGGGAGACGGGATTCAATATCTCTCCATCGACGATCGGTTCACCATCTGCAACATGGCGATCGAGGCGGGCGCAAAGAACGGCATCTTCCCCGTGGACGAAGTGACGCTCGAATATCTGAACGGCAGATTCAAGCGCGAGGTGCGCGTGTTCGAAGCGGATCCGGACGCCGAATACGAGCGCGTGATCGAAGTGGATCTCTCCGCGCTCAAACCTACGGTATCCTTCCCGCATCTGCCGGAAAATACCCGTACGCCCGAAGAATGGGGCGACGTCAAGATCGATCAGGTCGTCATCGGCTCCTGCACGAACGGGCATATTTCCGACCTTCGCATCGCCGCGGACATCCTGCGCGGCAAGAAGGTAGCCAAGGGCGTGCGCTGCATCGTCATCCCCGCGACCAACACCATCTGGAAACAGGCGATGCACGAGGGTCTCTTCGACGTATTCATCGACGCGGGCGCCGTGGTCTCCACGCCTACCTGCGCGCCTTGCC
>CALVYJ010000009.1 GCA_944372075.1 uncultured Clostridia bacterium
GCTGTTGAAGAGCAAGTCGGAGGCGAGCAGCGGCAAGACGGTCGTTATCAGCGGATCGGGCAACGTCGCCATCTATGCCTGCCAGAAGGCGCAGCAGCTGGGTGCGAAAGTTGTGTCGATGAGCGATTCCAACGGATACGTGTACGATAAAAACGGCATTCGGCTGGATGTTGTCAAGCAGATCAAAGAAGTGGAGCGCGGCCGCATCAAGGAATATGCTGCGCGCGTAGAAGGCGCGGAATATCACGAAGGTTGCAAGGGCGTATGGACGATCAAATGCGACGTGGCGCTGCCCTGTGCTACGCAGAACGAACTGGACGAAGAATCCGCAAAGATTTTGGTTGCAAACGGAGTCAAACTGGTCGGCGAGGGCGCGAACATGCCTACCACGCTTGCCGGAACGGAAGTATTGCAGAAGAGCGGCGTGATTTTCCTTCCCGGAAAAGCGGCGAATGCCGGCGGTGTGGCGACGTCCGCATTGGAGATGGCGCAGTCGAGCGGCCGCTTGTTCTGGTCGTTTGAGGAAGTCGATGCAAAGTTGAAGGGCATCATGGCGAACATCTTTAAGAACATCGACGCGGCGGCAAAGAAATACGGATATGCTGGCAACTATGTAGTGGGTGCCAATATCGCGGGATTTGAAAAGGTCGCAGAGGCGATGATGGCGCAAGGCGTGGTGTAATCGATCGAAAGGGTAAAACGCCCTGCAAAGCCTGTTGAAGGCTTTGCAGGGCGTTTTTGCATAATGAGAACAGATGCAAGCAGGAAGCGCCGCTGCAAGCGATGCAGCGGCGCAAAGTATATCCGATCGCCCATAAGTCCGCAAAATGATTTTGCTATGCGCGAATTCGTTACAAAAAATAAAAGAGCAATTCCACGGCAAAGACGGTTGCGATGCTTGCCAAGGAAACGGGGATAAGACCTTTCCGAAAATACGAGAGCAGAAGGGCAACGACCGTTCCGGCAATGCCGGCGTAGAGATCGGAGGTGCTGAACACGATTGCGGGGAAAACCATCACGGCGAGCACGCTGTACGGCAAATAGTACAAAAAGGAACGGACGTATCGGTTGGAAATGGTTTTCTTTCCGAACAGAAGGGTCACGGCTTTGGTCAGATACGTAACGGCAAACATGATCAGACAACCGACGAGCATTTCAACGACGGGAACGTTCATAGCGCACCTCGCTGTGCGTCCGAAGGCGCGGAATCGACGTCGGTCGGCGTTTTCGCATCGTCGTGCGGAAAGAAATACGCGATGATCGCGGTACAGACAACGGAGCAGATAATGATTTCCAAACCGGCGGGCAAGCTGTTGAGGGCGGGTACAAAATAGAAGATGCAGCTGGCGGCAACGGAGAGGACGACCAAGAACAAGATGGTGCGGTCGTCGCGGGAGGGTGGAACGACGATGGCTACGAACATGGCGTACAGAGCGATTCCGAATGCGCTCATGAGCATTTCATAGAATGCTTTGCCGGAATCGGAGGTCAACGTCTGCGCGAGTATGGAGCTTACGCCTGCGCCGAGCGCGGTGCCGCCCAACCAGCCGCAGAAGGAGCAGCACATCAAACCCAAGAGATAGGGGAAGGACAAGCGTTGCGGTTGGCGAATGGCGACGGCAAAATTTTCGTCGGTAACGCCGAAGGCGATGATTGCGCGTTTCCAAAGCGGAAAGGGCGACTGCAATTTTTGAGCCAGTGCAAAGGACATCAAGGTATAGCGAATGTTGATGACGAGCATGGTTGCGATCAACACAGCCAGATTTGCGCCGACGGCGATGAGATTGGTACCGGCGAACTGTCCTGTGCCGGTAAAATTGGTAGCGGAGATGAGGATGGGAAACCAAGGCGGAAAACCTTGATTGACCGTTTGAACGGCATAGGCGAAGGCGACGGAGACATATCCGAGCGCGATAGGGAAGCCGTCTTTTAAGCCGCGGGAAAATTTCATAAGCAACCTATCCATGAAAAAAAGAAGTGAAGAGTATTTCGGCGCAAAAGCACGCGCTTGCAAAGCGTGGATCATGCCGAAGCGGTCATAAAGCCGAGCGCCGTGCGGTTGCGGGTACGAAATCGGCAGCACGGCAGGCAAGTTTTATTCCATACCACTATACCATAAACGCGTGGAAAAGCAAAGGAATTTCGTATAAATTTCGCAGATCAGGCGAATAGGGTTTGATTTTTGCGGCGCAAATATGCTATAATAGCAAAAAGACAAAGCGAAACGAGAATAGGAGAGAACAGTATGTATTGGGCGGATAAGTTGGCGGAAGAGATCATTCGCCGCAAACCCGAAAAAGAGGAGTATGTATGTGCGGCGGGGATATCGCCGTCGGGGTCGGTGCATATAGGGAATTTTCGCGATATAGCGACGAGTTATTTTGTATATCGCGCGTTGCAGAAGAAAGGCAAGCGCGCAAAGCTGTTGTTTTCCTGGGACGAATACGATCGTCTGCGCAAGGTACCCAAGAACGTGAGCGAATATCTCGGGAACAACTCTTTTGAGAAATATATCGGCTATCCGTATGCCGACATACCCGATCCGTTCGGCTGCTGCAAGAGTTATGCCGAACATTTTGAGCGGGAGTTTATGGAGAGCCTGAAGAAATTCGGGATCGAGATGGAATTTCATTACCAGGCGCAGGAATACAGAAGCGGAAGGTATGCGGAGCAAGTCATACATGCGTTGCGGGAGCGGAAGAAGATCTTTGACATATTGGATTCGCACCGCACGCAAGACGCGGAGGAAGGGGAGCGAGACGGGTATTATCCGGTGAGCATCTTTTGTCCGCGTTGCGGCAAGGACAGTACGAAGATCACCTGGCTTTCGGAGGACTGCACGCGGGCAAAGTATGTATGTGCCTGCGGGGAAGAGGGCGAGTTTGACTTTACGAAAGATTTTAACTGCAAGCTGCAATGGAAGGTAGACTGGCCGATGCGTTGGCTTGCGGAGGGAGTAGATTTTGAGCCGGGCGGAAAGGATCACGCATCGAAGAACGGGAGTTACGATACGGCGAAAGACGTATCGCGCGAGGTATTCGGTTATCCGGCGCCTCTGTTTCAGGGGTATGAATTTATCGGGATCAAGGGCAGCGTAGGCAAGATGAGCGGCTCATCCGGTCTGAACATGACGCCCGAATTTTTGTTGAAGTTATACCAGCCGGAAGTGATATTGTGGCTGTACGCAAAGACGGAACCGCTCAAGGCGTTTGATTTTTGTCTGTCGGACGAAATTTTGCGGCAGTATTTTGAATTTGACAAAATGCTGACGGCATACCGCGACAAAACGGCGAACGAAGCGACGGCGCGGATCATGGAAAACTGTGAAATTGCGGGCAGAGAGGTAGTTCCGGTTCCGATGGGTCAGCTTGTAGAGCTGGGTTCGGTTGTGAATTTCAACGCCGAGATGATGGAACGGCTGTTTGAGAAGATCGGCACGCCGTTCAAGGCGTCGCAATTCGGCGAGCGGTTTGAAAAGGCGGAATTTTGGCTGAAGACCTGTTCGCCGGAGAGCGAATACGTCATACAAAAGAGGCGCAACTGGCAATATTATCGCACGATGAACGAGTCGGAACGCGCCTGCGTGCGGCAGTTAAAGGACTACGTCGAGCAGGGCGGATATACGTTGGACTCCTTGCAGGCGGAGTTGTACGCCATTCCCAAGCGGATCTATCCGGAGATCGTCGAGGATAAGAACGCCTTGAAGTTGGTGCAGAGCAAGTTTTTCAAGGACGTATACAACTTGATCCTTGCGCGCGACAAGGGCCCGCGGCTGTATTTGTATTTGTTTGCGGTCGAGGCGGACAGATACATTCGTTTATTGGATTTTTCTTTGCCGGAGTCGGAGGACGCCGACGCGCGGGAAGAAGTCGAACCCGAGCAGAAGAAGGAAGAGAGCGCCGTGTCGGAAGAACGGTATGTCGCGGAACCGGCGCCGATCAAGCCGCAAATCGAGTTGGACGAGTTTTTGAAAAACGATCTGCGCGTATGTAAGATTTTGGCGGCAAAGCCCATGCGCAAGACGAATAAACTGATGAAGTTGACTTTGCACGACGGAACGGGAGAGCGCGTGATCGTCTCGTCGATCGCCGATCAATACGAGCCGCAGCAACTCGTCGGCAAGAAGATCGTCGTGCTGATCAATCTGAAACCGCACAAATTCGGCAACGAATATTCCAACGGCATGCTGTTGGCGAGCACGAATACGGACGGCAGTTGTAGGGTGCTGTTCGCCGCCGACGATGCGGAGATCGGCTCGCTGATCCATTGATGGAAGCGAGGTCGAAAGCAGAGAAAAGCATCTTAAGGCGCAAAAGCCGTAGCTTGCATGCCGCGGCGGGCAGCCTGCGGGTTTGAAACGAAGAAAAGGCATTATGCCGATGGAAGAGAGAAAATGCGTGGCGTTTTCTCTCTTTTGTCCAAACGGCGCCGAACCCGAGCGGCGATCGCCCGCATACCGAACCGCCGATGTACGCGGTCTGGTATGCGGGCGGAGCTTCGCATATAGTTGCCGGTGCGGATAAAAACGGAGAAGGGAAAGAGGGATACTGCATGAAGAAGCATTTGGAGGTCGTGGGCGCCGTCGTTATTGAGAACGGCAAGGTATTGGCGGCAAAGCGCGGAGAGAGCAAATATGCGTATGTTGCGCATCGCTATGAATTTGTCGGCGGAAAAATCGAACCGGGCGAGACGCCGGAGGCGGCGCTGGTGCGCGAGGTGAAGGAGGAACTGCATGCAGATATCCGCGTCTGTGCGCATTTTTTGGACATGACGCACGAATATCCCGACTTTACGATCACGCTGCGAACCTATCTGTGTGCGTTTCTCTCTTCGTTTGACTGCGTAGAGCATGAGGCGCTGCGCTTTCTCGGAGCAGAGGAATTGCGGGAGGAGGAATGGGCGCCTGCGGACGTTCCCGCGCTGGATAAACTGCGAGAGGTTCTCAAGGGGCAAGAGTCGTAAAACGCCCGAAACCGAGTCGGCGCACGCAAGGCGGAAGGTTTTGCGAGGGATAAAAGAGAACGCGCGTTGCGGGAAAGATCGTTTGGATCTTGCATTTTTTAATGCGGGAAGAAGCGGCAACGACTTTGGAACGGCATGAGCGGGGAGGGCGAAAGGCGTTCTGGGGCAGAGAGATTTTGGAAGGTGTTTGGAAAGGCAGATAAAAACGATGCAAAAGGCGGGGCGCCTGTTTTACGACAGGCGCCCCGCCTTTTGCATGGAGTTCGGATGTTAAATCGGAAAATTATCGCTGTTCGGGTTTGGGAGGGTAATACGGGATCAAGACGTCGGAAGCGACGGCGACGGAGCGCAATTTACCGCAATCGAAGCGTATGCGATAGGCGCCGTCTTCCACGGCGAGGACAGTGCCTACGCCGAAAACGGGATGGCGTACGCGTTCGTTTGGGGGAAAGAACTGCTTGCGGATGTCTTGGACGGAGATGGCGCCCATACCGAATTCGGATTGGCGGATATATTCTTGCGACCGACGGCAGAATTCCTGCGGCGGTGCGCCGCGTACGTCCAGCAGCGACTGTTCGATATTGAACAAAAAGCGAGAGGAGAACAGCTCGCCGCGCGCCTGAGCGTCAAAGCCTTCGGCGTCGGAGAGATAGAGCTGTTTTTCTGCGCGCGTGAGGGCGACGTAAGCGACGCGCCGTTCTTCTTCCATAGCGTCTTTGGTTCGGATCTTGCGGGAGGGGAACATTCCTTCGTTGAGGCAGCACACGAACACATACGGAAACTCGAGTCCTTTAGCGGTATGGACGGTCATCAGTCGAACGCTGTTTTCGCGATCCTGGATATCCGCGCTTGTCAAGAGTGCGATGCCGTTGAGATAGTCTGCGGCGCTCACTTCTTCCTGCGCGCTGTCCAAAATTTCGCGCAGGGAGGCTTTCAGCTCGTTGAGGTTGTCCAAGCGATCCTGATTCCCGCAGAGCATGAGGTACTCTTCATAGCCGCTCTTATGCAGTAAAAAGTCCAGAGTGTCCGCCACGTCGTGCGACGTTGCATAAGCAGCCGCGTCCTGCAACGCCTCGAATAGCTGTTCCGCACGGGTCGTTTGAAAGGTTTTATGGGAGGACAAAGTCTGCAGAGCGCCCAGCCAACCGACGGAGCGGGCGCAGTCCTGCAAGAGAGCGAAACGAGTTTTGCCGATCCCGCGCGGGGGCACGTTGACGATGCGTCGAAAGGAAAGCTCGTCGCCGAAAACCAGAAATCGCAGATAGGCGAGGGCGTCTTTGATTTCTTTGCGTTGGTAAAAAGCGACGCCGCTGCAAACCGTATAGGGGATATTTTTTTGCAAGAGAGCTTCCTCGATGGGGCGCGACATAAAATTGCTTCGATACAAAACGGCGATATCGCGAAGGGGAACGGCGTTTTTTTTGAGGGCGTCGATCGTAGCGGCGATCCATTCGCTCTCCTGTTTGCGAGAGCGGGCGTGGAAATAGCACGGTTTAGCGCCGTTCGGGCAAACGGGGCGCAGTTGCTTCGGAAGGCGCTGCGAGTTGTGCGAGATCAAGCTGTTGCACACGCCGAGGATTTCGGGGGTCGAGCGATAGTTTTGATCCAACACGATGGTCGTGACGTTTGGGAAGCGTTTGTCAAATTCTAAAAAATAGCGCACGTTTGCACCGCGCCAAGAGTAGATGGTTTGGTCGGGATCGCCGACAATGAACAGATTTTTATGTTTTTCGGACAGGATGGCCGCCAGTTTATACTGTTCGCCCGAAACGTCCTGAAACTCATCGATCTGAATATATTCAAAATGGTTTTGCCAGGCGCGGCAAACCGATTCGTTGGTAAGGAACAGGTACAAGACGAATTGTATGAGGTCGTTAAAATCCAGATAAAAATTTTTGCGCTGTCGGGTCAAGTAGTTGAGAATGATAAAATCCATGCTGCCATGCTCGTGCGCATGCGGAAGGTCGGGTGCCGCAAGCGTGCGTTTCGGGTCGATCAAAAAAGGAACGTAAGGCGCGCGCGATTTATAAATTTCGATGGCGTCCATACATTTTTTGAAAGAGAAATCGCGCAACGTCAAGCCGTTTTCGTTGAAAATAGCCTGCAAGATGCTCTTTTGATCCTCTTCGTCACAAACGATGAAATTGGACGGATACCCCAAATACGAAATGTCTTGTTTGAGAATTTTATGGCAGGCGCTGTGAAAGGTCAAGATCCAACCGCCGTCCTCGTCGGGCATAAAAGTGCGAATGCGTTTTCGCATTTCCCACGCCGCCTTGTTTGTAAACGTCACGGAAAGAATATGCTCGGGCGGAACTCCCAGCATCTTTGCAATATAGGCGTATCGGAGCGTGAGCACCTTCGTCTTGCCGCTTCCGGCTCCGGCGGCCACGCGAACAAACCCCTCCGTGGCGCGGACGGCCGTCCGCTGTTCGCTGTTCAGATCTTCAAAGATTCTCTCATCCATGCAAAAACCTTTTATGAACTAATGTTCGTGTTTTGTATCCATTATAAACGTTCTGCGGTGAAAAAGCAAGGGTTTTTTATAATTTGCAGAGAAGACTCTTTTTGAAAGGAGAGCGGTCTGCGCATGCTTTCGGCGGCTTATTCATAAGCCGCCGAAAAACGGAAGATGATGATGTCAAAAGCAAAAGTCAAGGCGCAAAGTTAAAAGGTTTACGCAAAGCAAAGGGCGGGGCGCAAAGTTAAAAGGTTTACGCAAAGCAAAAAGGGAACAGACTGTGCTGTTCCCTTTTTTTGGATGAAGGAATTATTCCTTATCTGCGAGTTTTTTGTATCCTTCGTAGCGAGCTTTGCTCTCCTCTTCGTTTTCCTTAAAGAGTTTTTCAGCAGCTTCGGGCTGTGTCTTCTTGAGGGAAGAGTAGCGGGTTTCGCCGAGGATGAATTCCTGGTAGTCGCCGGTCGGCTCTTTGCTGTCGAGGGAGAAGGGATTTTTGCCTTCTTCTTTGAGCGTGGGGTTATACCGATAGAGCTGCCAGTAACCGCAATCGACTGCGCGTTTTTCCTCGTCCTGGCTCTTGCTCATATTGATACCGTGGTTGATGCAAGGCGCGTACGCGATGATCAAAGACGGGCCGTGGTATTTTTCGGCTTCCACGATGGCGTTGAGGAACTGTTGTTTGTTGCTGCCCATGGAAACCTGTGCGACGTACACATATCCGTAGCTCATAGCCATCATGCCGAGGTCTTTTTTCTTGACGCGTTTACCGGAGGAAGCAAATTTAGCAACGGAACCGGTCGGGGTAGATTTAGAAGCCTGGCCGCCCGTATTGGAATACACTTCGGTATCGAGGACGAGGACGTTGACGTCTTCGCCGGAAGCGAGGACGTGATCCAATCCGCCGTAGCCGATATCGTAAGCCCAGCCGTCGCCGCCGAAGATCCAGATGGATTTTTTGACGAGACAATCTTTTGCTTTAAGGATTTCCTTGCAGAGGGCGTCGCAATCGCAGCCGCAGTCCTTGCAATTTTCGCAAGCTTTGATCAAACTTTCGGCGGCAGTTTTGCTGCCTTCTGCGTCGTCCATATTAGCGAGCCAAGCTTCGCAAGCGGCTTTGCCTTCGGCGAAGTCAGCCCATTTTTCGGCGAGGGCAGAAACTTCGGCAGCCAATTTCTGGCGGCGAGCCTTATAAGCGAGGTTCATGCCGAAGCCGAACTCTGCGTTATCCTCGAACAAGCTGTTTGCCCAAGCGGGGCCGTGGCCCTCTTTATTGACGGTGTAAGGGCAAGTAGGGGAAGATCCGCCGTAAATGGAGGAGCAGCCCGTAGCGTTGGCGATGATCATGCGATCGCCGAACATCTGCGTAACCACTTTGACGTAAGGTGTTTCGCCGCAGCCTGCGCAAGCGCCGGAGAACTCAAACAGCGGCTGATTGAACTGGCTGCCCTTGACGGTGGTACGTTTGATCGAAGAGGTATCCGCCTGTTTTACTTCTTGTGCGAATTCCCAATTTTTCGAATCGGCGTCGACGATTTCTTCGAGCGGGACCATGACGAGCGCTTTATTTTTAGCCGGGCAGACGTTGGCGCAAACGCCGCAGCCCATACAGTCGAGTGGAGATACCTGCATACGGAACTGCGTACCTTTCAAGCCGGTCGTCGGTTTTGTGACGAAGGATGCAGGTTTTTCGGTCGCGTCGTCGATGACGGTGGGACGGATGCAGGCATGCGGGCAAACGAAGGAGCACTGATTGCATTGGATGCAATTTTCGGGGATCCACTTGGGAACTTTGACCGCGACGCCGCGCTTTTCGAATTTCGTCGTACCCACGGGAACGGAGCCGTCCGCGTTAAATGCGGAAGTCGGCAACTTATCGCCTTCCAAAACGAGGATGGGATGAACGACGTTCTTGAAGTACTCGTTATCCGCAACGGAGACCATCGGAGCGCCTTCGGCAGCGTTTTCCCAAGAAGCGGGATAATTGATCTGCTGCAAGCCGCTCTTAGCGGAGTCGATGGCGGCATAGTTCATATTGACGACCGCATCGCCCTTTCTGGAGAACTTTTTATAGACGGCTTTTTTCATATAATCGGCAGCGTCCTCATACGGCATGATGGAGTCGTTGATGAAGAAGAACGCCGACTGCATGATGGTACTGGTTTTGCCGTTGAGTCCGATCTGAGAGGCGATGCCGATACCGTCGATGTTATAGAATTTGAGATGTTTTTTCGCGATCTGCTGTTTTACTTTAGCGGGTAAATTCTTTTCCAGCTCTTCCATGGAAGTCCAAGGGGAGGTGAGCAAGCAGTTACCGCCGTCTTAGTCGTCGGAGAGCATGTCAGACCGGGTGATGTAGGAGGGGTTGTGGCAGGCGATGAAGTCCGCGCTGTCGATCAAATACGAAGACTGGATGGGCGTTTTGCCGAAGCGCAAATGCGAAACAGTGATGCCGCCCGATTTTTTGGAGTCATAGAAGAAATACGCCTGCGCATACATATCGGTATGGTCGCCGATGATCTTGATGGAATCCTTGTTGGCGCCGACTGTGCCGTCCGAGCCGAGGCCGTAGAATTTGCAGGAAATAGCGCCTTCGGGAGCCGCGTCGTATTTTTCGGAGAAGTCGAGGGAAGTATTGGTCAGATCGTCGTAGATGCCGACGGTGAAGTGATTTTTAGGTTCTTTCGCCTCGAGGTTCTTATAGACGGCGTAGCACATGGAAGGATTGAACTCTTTGGAGCCGAGGCCGTATCTTCCGCCGACGACTTTGATTTTGGAAATGCCCTTTTCGAAGAGAGCGGAGCACACGTCGAGGTAGAGGGGTTCGCCGAGGGAGCCGGGCTCTTTGGTTCTGTCGAGAACGGCGATTTTTTTGCATGTTTTCGGCAGAGCGGCGACGAACGCATCGGAGACGAAGGGGCGATAGAGGCGAACTTTGACCAAGCCGACCTTATGGCCTTCCTTGTTCATGCGATTGATGGTTTCTTCCATGGCATCGGCGCCCGAGCCCATAATGACGACGACGTTTTCCGCATCGGGAGCGCCGCAGTAATCGAAGAGGTGGTAGTTTCTGCCGGTGAGTTTAGACACCTTGTCCATCATTTCCTGCACGATAGCGGGCGTAGCGAGGTAGTACTTGTTCGCCGTTTCGCGGTTCTGGAAGTAGGTGTCGCCGTTTTGAGCGGTACCTTTCTGGATGGGGTGTTCGGGGTTGAGAGCGCGGCTCTTGAAGTCGTCGATGTCCTTCATGTCCACGAGCGCTTTCATCTCGTCGTAGTCGATGACGTCGATTTTAGAGACCTCGTGGGAGGTACGGAACCCGTCGAAGAAATGCAAGAAGGGCACTTTGGCCTTGAGGGTGGACAAATGTGCGACGAGCGCGAGGTCCATGACTTCTTGAACGGAGCCGGAAGCGAGCATGGCGAAGCCGGTCTGGCGGCAAGCCATGACGTCCTGATGGTCGCCGAAGATATTGAGCGAATGAGCCGCAATGGCGCGTGCGCTGACGTGGAAAACGGTGGGCAGCAATTCGCCTGCGATCTTGTACATATTCGGGATCATGAGCAACAATCCCTGGCTGGCAGTATACGTAGTAGTCAAAGCGCCGGCGCTAAGGGAACCGTGAACGGCGCCGGCAGCGCCGCCTTCCGACTGCATTTCGGCAAGACGCAATTTCTGACCGAACATGTTTACTCTGCCTGCGGTAGCCCATTCGTCGGCCACTTCCGCCATCGGCGAAGAGGGGGTAATGGGATAAATTGCCGCAACTTCAGAGAACGCATAAGCGACGTGGCTGGCAGCAGTATTGCCGTCAATCGTCATCTTCTTCATAAAAAACAACCTCCGATAGTTAGTTTTACAAAATTGGCAATGGAGAGGAGCGGAAGTATTCCGCAAAACTCCTAACATATTATAATGTTTTTTGACAAATTAGTCAATATAAATCGGTGAAAATTGTCAAAGAAATATCAAGAATGCATGAAAATCCGGACAATCTAGGTAAAAATCGTTGAGAAAATTTTTGCTTTTTGCTATACTGTTTACCTATGGAAGCGGTAGAATTTGACAACGTAAAATATTCCTATCGAGAGGACGGAACGTCTCCGGCGGTAAACGGTGTGACGTTGCAGATCGAAGCGGGGCAATTTGTGGCGATCCTGGGCAGAAACGGGAGCGGCAAGAGCACGCTGGCGAAGCTGATCAACGCGTTGCTGCTGCCCGATTCGGGGCAAGTGCGCGTGTTCGGAATGGACACGAAGGATGAAAAAAACACGTTTACGATCCGAAAGAGTGCGGGCATGGTCTTTCAGAATCCGGACAATCAGACGGTTGCGTCCATTGTAGAGGACGACGTGGCGTTCGGACCGGAAAACATCGGGCTTGCGCGGGAGGAGATCGGCAAGCGGATCGAATTTGCATTGGAAGCGGTGGGCATGCAGGAATTTCGGTACTCGACGCCTGCGCGGTTATCGGGCGGGCAGAAGCAGCGCATCGCGATCGCGGGAGTATTGGCGATATCGCCGCAGATCATGATATTGGACGAATCGACGGCGATGTTGGATCCGCAAGGCAGGCGGGAGGTCATGGAAGTGATCAAGCGTCTGAACAGAGAGCGGGGCATGACCATAGTATTGATCACGCATTTTATGGAAGAGGCGTTGCAGGCGGATCGTGCGATCGTGATGCATCGCGGTGAAATCGTGATGGACGGGACGCCGCACGAGATTTTTGCGCGGAGCCGGGAATTGGAGACGTACAGTTTGACGTTGCCGCGTGCGGCGTATATCTGCAAAAAACTGCAAGAGGCGGGACTGGAGATTTCGGACGCATTCACGGCGGAAGAGCTGGCGGAGGAACTATGCAAATCGATGCGAAAGGGTTGACGTATATATATAATCCGAAATCTCCGTTTGCGAGCACGGCGTTAAGCGGGGTAGATCTGAGCATTGCGGAAGGAGAATTTTTCGGGATCATCGGACATACCGGCAGCGGGAAGTCGACGTTTGTGCAGCATCTGAATGCGCTTTTGAAGGCGAGCGGCGGTTCGCTGCGCATAGGTGAGTACGATCTTACGGACAAAAAGTGCAAGTTTTTGGAGCTGCGCAGCAAGGTAGGGATGGTTTTTCAATATCCGGAATACCAGTTGTTTGCGGAAACGGTGGAGAAGGACGTCGCGTTCGGCATAAAAAATTTCAGCAAAGAAAAGACGGAAGATGAGATACGCGAAGCGGTGAAAGAGGCGCTGGAAACAGTGGGGCTGGACTGGAATGCGGTCAAGGACGCATCGCCGTTCGAACTGTCGGGCGGGCAAAAGCGTCGGGTGGCGATTGCGGGCGTAATCGTGACCAAGCCGGAGATATTGATTCTGGACGAGCCGGCTGCGGGACTGGATCCGCTGGGGAAAAAGGAATTGATGGAGCTGTTGCATTCGATACACGGCGGGTGGTGCAAGACGATCATCATCGTTTCGCACGACATGGATGAAATAGCGGAAAACTGCACCCGTGCCGCGGTATTTTCGGGCGGCCGCGTGGTAATGGAAGGCAAGCCGTCGGAGATTTTTTTACGGGCGGATGCGTTGCTGGAGATGGGGTTGGACATTCCGGTCACGGCAAAATGCGCCCGCATCTTAAAGCAAGACGGTTTTTCGCTGGACACCGATTTTACGTGCGATGATTTTGTCGCAAAGGTATTGTCGCTGTGCGGGAAAGGGGGTGCGGAGCATGCTCAATGACGTCACCTTCGGGCAATATTATCCCACCAAATCTTTTGTGCATTCCATGGATCCGCGCGCAAAACTCGTGCTTACGATCGCATATATCGTAGCGATCTTTTTGGCGGACAATTTTTTCGGACTGGCGGCGGTGATCCTGTTTTTGGCATTGGCGGTCATATTCTCGCGCGTGCCGTTCGGCAGCGTATTGCGCTCGGTGAAGATGATCTTGTTTATCATCGTCTTTACGGCGATCCTGAATTTGTTTTTCTATACGGCGGGAGAAGAACTGCACGTACTTTGGCAGTGGAAGATCATCGTAATATCGTGGGAAGCGATCATCAACATGGTATTTTTGGCATTGCGGCTCTTTTTGCTCGTGATGGGCACGTCGGTCTTGACGCTTACCACGACGCCCGTCGCTTTGACGGACGGCATCGAGAGTTTGCTCACGCCCTTGAAGTGGATACGGTTTCCCGTCCATGAATTGGCGCTGATCATGAGCATAGCGTTGCGGTTTATCCCGACGCTGGTAGACGAGACGAATCGGATCGTTTCGGCGCAGAAGGCGCGCGGAGCGGATTTTGAAACGGGAGGGCTCATTCGCCGCGCGAAGGCGATGATCCCCGTGCTGGTGCCCTTGTTGGTGAGCGCGTTTCGCAGAGCGGAGGATCTCGGCGATGCGATGGATGCGCGCTGTTACAGCGGTTCCAAGGGCAGAACGAAGTATAAGAAGCTGAAATTTACCTGGCGCGACGCGCTCGGCGTGCTGTTGTTGGCGGGTTTGATTACGGGGATCGTCTTTTTGAATCTGTATTTCGGCGGGAAATTTGCGATCTTAAATTATTTTTTCAGTGCATAAAAAACGATATACGTAGTACAAGTTTTGGTGAAAAAGATGAATATAGCGCTAAAAGTCAGTTATGACGGCACGTGTTTCAGCGGCTGGCAGATCCAGGAGAACGGCAGGACGGTGCAGGGCGAGCTGGAGCGAGCGATTTGCGAGCGATTCGGTTTTTTTTCGCGCGTAACGGGGAGCGGCAGGACGGATGCCGGCGTGCATGCGGCGGGGCAGGTGTGCAATTTTGTTTTGTCGGACGGGATAAAGATTTCGGCGGAGCGGGTTGCGGACGCGCTCAATACGGCGCTGCCGCCGGACGTGCGGGTATTGGAGAGCGTCGCCGTGCCCGAGGAGTTTGACGCCTGTCGTTCGGCGAAAAAAAAGACCTATCGGTACAGCCTGTATTTTGCGCGGCGCGAAAATCCGCTGTCGGAGCGATACGCCGTTCGTTTCGGGGAGAAGCCGGATCTTTCCAAGATGCGCGAATGTGCCGATCTGTTGGAAGGCGAGCACGATTTTTCGGCCTTTTCCGCGACGGGATCGTCGGTCAAAACGACGGTGCGGACGGTATCGTCGATCAAATTTGTGCCGTACGGAACCGAGTATAATTGGGAGCAGAACGGCATGCACGTCGACGTATGCGGCAACGGTTTTTTATACAATATGGTGCGCATCATGGCGGGAGCGATGCTCGATTGCGGAACGGGAAAACTGACTGCGGACACGGTAAAGCGAGCGCTGTGCACGGGCGAGCGCGACCTGTTGGGAAAGACGATGCCCGCAAAGGGGCTTACGCTTTTGCGCGTGGAATATGCGACCGACGTATTCGGCGCATCGGAAGGCAGAATGCAAATATAGCGGAGGATTCTATGGAATTTTTTGTCATTTTCGGAGCGATATTTTCGCTTTGCGATCCGCGCCTGAAAGAGGCGTACGGGTTCAACACGCTGCCGGTGTATGCGGCCTATATCATTGCGGCGATCGCGTTTGCGGCGCTGTATGTGCTGAAGGCGATCGGTCTGTATACGATGGCGAAGAAACGCGGCAAACAGAAGGTATTGTGGTGCGCGTTTGTTCCGTTTGCCGGCACTTGGCTGCTTGGCGAACTGGCGGGACCTCTGCGCCTGGGCAGGAGCAAATTTTCCTACTTCGGCTTGTTGACCATGATTTCGGAAATCTTGCTTTCCGTATGTTATGCCATGCAATATATTCCGCAGGCGTATGGGTATATGGAAAATATGATCTTTCCTTCCATCAATTCGGAAGGCGTCATCACGTTCGGATATGCAGAGGAGTTCGTGAAGTTTGTTCCGATCATGAATATCGGATATATTGCCGGATACATCTTCGGCTTGATCAACTTAGTCTTTGCGATATTCCTGTATATGAGCTTTTTCCGCGCGTACGCTCCGCAGTCCTATATCTGGCTGGTCGTGGTATGCGTCGTTTTCCCCGTCATCGGCATCTGCGTCTTTGCCTTCCGCAATCGGAAATTTGTCGATTATGAAGCATATATGCAGGCGCGCATGGAACAATATCGCCGTCAGCAGCAATATCGTCCTCCGTACGGACAGAACCCTTACGGCCAGAATCCCTACGGACAGAATCCCTACGGGCAGAATCCGTACGGACAAAATCCGTATGGGCAGAACCCGTACGGACAGGGGGGAGCGGCGAACAAACCGGAAGATCCGTTCGGAGAGTTTTCGAACGGAGGTTCTTCCGATGCGGGCGATCCGTTCGGGGAGTTCGCAAAGGGGAAAGAAGGTGATCGGCAAGGGAAGCCGCAGGATCCGAAAGACGGCGACGCGTCGTAACGGCAAAAACGAGCAGGCGTTTTAGAAAAGAGAGACGAACAGTCGGAAAATGCGGCGCGCGTTGCGGAACATGCGGCAACGCGCGCCGCATTTTGCGAGCGGAGCCGATCGATTTTGCGAGCGGGCGGTTATCGGAGATCGCGTGATTCGGGCCGTTGTTTTTTGCAGGATCGGGAGAGGGAGCGCCGGATCGGACGAAGCGGACATAAAAATTTTCGGAATGGCTGTATTTTAATTGAAATATTTTGGGTTTTGTAGTAGAATAAGAGATAAGATTGAAGCTGCTGAAACAGGAATGGCAGGGAGGTACTATGGCGCAAGGCGAGAAGAAGGGATTTATAGCGCGGATGTTGCAAGGGAAGGAGCGTGACGAAGAGTATGCAAGGAGCACGCTTCCGTCCAATCGTTGGGCGTTATTCTGGGATATTTTCAAGGGCAGATTTTCGAAGATAGTCATTGTGAATCTGCTGATGTTGCTTTTCTTTATACCGTTGGTGGCGGTATTCATATTCCGTTACTTATGGCTGAACATGATGGGGATAACCTATCCGTTTTCGAACGGGATGCTGATCGGATTTCCTGCTTATCCGAACATGGTGGGTGCGCCGGAGCAGATCATGTTATCTGCGAACATGACGTTCGGAGCTTTTATGATCGTAGCGTCGCTGATTGCGGCGGTGGGCATATCGGGCGGCCTGTATGTGATTCGGAACATGGTATGGACGGAAGGTATTTTCGTTGCGAACGATTTTTGGCGTGGCATCAAGATCAATTTTATCGTAGTTTTGCAATCGACGGTGTTCTACACGGTCATGGTATATTTGTTTTCACTGTCGATCACATGGGCGCAGCTCATATTGGAAGTACAGCAGGGAAATACGGTGCTGATGACGATATCGATGGCGATATCGTATATTGCGATCGGGATCGTTACGTTCATGTATTTATGGATGTTGTCGATGGGCGGAAGCTATAAGCTGAAGTTTTTGCAGCTTTTGAAGAATTCCTTTTTGATGACGTTCGGTCTGATTTTCCAGAATGTATTTTTTGTAATTCTGATGGCGATCCCTGCGATTCTGGTATTGCTTGGCTCGTTTTTCCAAGCGATCGGCTTTGTGATGCTGATTCTGTTCGGGCTGTCGTACATGTTGCTGGTATGGCTGAACTATTCGCAGTGGGCGTTTGACAAATTCTTTGAATCGAAGCGAGAGGGCGGGAAGGTAAACCGCGGGATCTATGCCAAAGTCGGCAAGGGAAGCTCGCAGAGCAAGGCGGTGCAGGAATACCAGGCGAATCTGGAAG
The DNA here is from genome assembly GCA_944372075.1 of uncultured Clostridia bacterium. Lineage (GTDB taxonomy): Bacteria > Bacillota > Clostridia > Christensenellales > Borkfalkiaceae > Borkfalkia. The sequence continues at coordinate 17,094 of CALVYJ010000009.1, forward strand.
CGGCGATGAGTGTCAAGAGCGATCTGTCCTCGAGGCCGATCAAGCCGATCACGGACGATTTGAAGGTATACGAATTGCCGCAGGCGTTCTCGCGGGATGATTTGCGCAAGCTGCGGGAGAGCAAGGAGATCATTGCGGAAGACACGCAGAAATATGCGGAAGAGCATAGGAACGATGAAAAGTATGTAACGTACAACGCGCAATTTGAAAAGCCCGAAGAAGAGGAAACGGACAAGAAGGATAAGAAAGAGAAGAAAGGCAAGAAGGGCAAGGAAGACCGTTCGGAGGGCAAAGGAGAGGAATGAGCGAAGCCTATTCGACGTTGGCGGAATGGTTTGAATATTTGAATGCAGACTGCGACTATGAAAAATGGTCGCAGTACTTATATGCGCGCCTTTTGGAGAGCGGGATAGATCGCGGCAAGGGAATGGATATCGGTTGCGGGAGCGGAGTATTCACGCGTGCGCTGGCGAAATGCGGGTACGACATGACGGGGTACGACGTAAGCGCCGCGATGTTGAGCAAGGCAGAGCAACTCGGAACGGGGTCGCGCGTGCGGTATGTGTTATCGGATGCGCGGTCGATCGAGGTATTGGGCGGAAAGGCCGATTTTGCCGTTTGCGTGAACGATTGTCTCAATTACATACCGCCGCGGGACGTCAAGAAGGTAATGAAGCGAGCGGCGAGCTGTTTGCGTAAGGGCGGAGTATTTTTATTTGACGTATCGTCGGCGTACAAACTGCGGGAGATTCTGGGCAACAATACTTTCTGTGAAGATCGCGAAGAGTTGGCGTATTTATGGTTCAACGAGCTGAAGCGAGACCGCATCGAAATGGATCTTACGATTTTTATAAAGGGCAAAGACGGGCGGTTTGACAGGTCGGACGAGCATCATACGCAGTACATTCATGAGCGAAGCGATCTGGAAAAGGCGGCGGCGGAAGCGGGTTTTTCCGTCAAGAAGGTCGAAGGCGAGAAGGGCGATGCGGAGGATAGGACGCGGTTGAATTTTATCTGCGTCCGCGAATAATGCGGCGATGTCTGCGAGGAAGGAACGGAAACAATGGAGAGAGAGAAACGGGATTGTATATTGCGCGGATTGATTTGCGGCGGCGAGGTATCGATCGCGGTCGCGGACACGACGCAAATGATCAACAAAGCGATCGAGATACACGATTTATCGGCGTTATCGGCGGCGGCGCTGGGGAGGACGCTGACGGCGGCGACGTATATGTGTTCGTCGTTAAAGACGGAAGGGGCGGCGCTGTCGGTGACGATCAAGGGGGACGGGATCGGCGGCGGAATATATGTCAGCGGCGACAAGGCGCTGCACATGCGCGGATACATAGAAAATCCGCATGCCGAGCTTGCCGCCAATTCGAAAGGCAAGCTGGACGTAGGCGGATGCGTGGGCAGGAACGGATACATATCGGTTGTGCGCGACGACGGAGAAAACCGTCCGTTTGTGGGTACGACGTCGCTGGTAAGCGGTGAAATCGGAGAAGATTTTGCGGCGTATTTTGCGTACAGCGAGCAGCTTCCTACGGCGCTGGCGGTGGGCGTGCGGATCGGAACGGAGGGGCAGTGTCTCGGAGCGGGCGGATTGTTTTTGCAGCTGATGCCGGGAGCGAGCGAAGAGAGCATTGCGTTTGTGGAGCGCAGCATCGGCAAATTTTCGGCGATCAGCGCCATGATGCAGGAGCGCACGGCGCAAGAGGTGCTGCGCGAAAATTTCGGAGAGGTACAATTTTACACGCAATTTCCCGAATATAAGTGCAATTGCAGCAGAAATTATATAGAGGGGGTACTGACCGCATTGGGAGAGAAAGAATTGCGTGCAGCGATTGCGGAACAAGGCAAGATCGAGGTGCATTGTCATTATTGCAATACCGATTATACGTTTTCGAAGGAAGATGCGGAAGAGATTATTCGCCGTATGCGCGGCGAATAAGGGGTATGCGATGGAAAAAAAGGAAATTAAGTTTGATTTAAGCGCGGATGCGCTGTTCGATCTGGCGGATGCGCGGCTGGAAGAGGGCGATCATCTGGCGGCGCTGCGCATGCTGTATAAATCCGTCGAGTTGTACGGCCCTGCGGCGGACGAGCTTGCGGAGATGGCGGACGTATACGATGAAATGGAGTTGTTCGAGCAATCTGCGGAGTGTTGGTTTCGGTATTTGGACGTATGCGAGGAAGAGGAAGCCGTAGACGCATATGAAGGACTGGCGGCATGTTATTTCAATTTGGGCAACGATCGGATGGCGTCGTATTATTATAAAAAGATGCTCAGCGACAAATATATAACGCCGTCGAACAACGTAGAGATGGGCGAGCTGTTGGAGCGGCCGCGCCATACGCCGTTTCGCATCAGCTGGCCGCCGGAGAGCGCGGATTATTCGCAGGAAATAGACGCGGGGTTAAAGGCGCTCAAGAGCGGAGATTTTGAAAAGGCGGAGTCGCAGTTTTTGCGGGTGCATGAGCGGTCGGAATATTATCCGTCGGCGTTGAATTATCTGTCGGTGACCTATTTGCTGGCGGGGAAGACGGCGGCAGCGGAGGCGACGTGCAGGAAGCTGTTGGAGCGCGAGCCGGAGAACATTCAGGCGCTGGCGACGTATGCTGCGGTTCTTACCGAGCAAGACCGCCGGGAGGAGAGTCGGGCGATAGCGGAGCGGATCGCGTCGCTGAAGAGCGACAGTGCGGACGAGCTCTATAAAGCGGCGACGGTATGTTGTGAAAACGGGTTGTACGAACAGGCATACGAGCGGTTTTGCCGATTGGAGAACATGGTCAGCTATGACAGAACGTTGCTGTATTTTAAGGCTGTATCGGCGTTTCGATGCGGGCGGAAGAACGAAAGTCTGCAAGCGTTGGGTAAGATTTTGGATTTTCAGCCACGGGCGGCGGTTGTGCGCTACTATTATCGAGCGATACGAAAATATGTTGAGGAAGGCGGAGAGGAGCCGGAAACGACGTTTTTTTGTCATATACCGAGCGCGGAGCGGGAAAAGCGGATCGAGCTGTTAAAGCTATTGGCGTCGATGCGAACGAGCGAAGCGCGCGCCTATTTTGAAGAAAAGCGAGATGCGGAAGAGTTGCTGGAGTGGTGCTTTGACGAATCCGACGGCCGCGAGACGGAGTTGCAGACGTTGGCGGTCTCTGTAGCGGTGCGCGCGGGGCGAGACGGCTTTTTGTGCGACGCGCTGCTGAACCCCGCTGTAAACGATTTGATCAAGATCGAGGCGGTGCATCAGATCTGCCGAAAAAATCGGAGCGTGGATTTCAGCATCGTGATCGCGGACATTTTCCGAAAGATGTCGTTTGATCGGCTGGAAGTAGGCAAGGCGCGGCGAGCGAAATTTATCGATGCGTACGTCCTGTGTTATACGCGTTTCGTCTTGTTGGGCGAGGGAAGCGCGAGCGATTTTCGGTTTGCGGCGCAAGCGATCTATGACGCGCTCAAATCGGCGGACAAACTGAATTTGGTGAACGATGCGGAGAGTTTGGCGTGCGCGATTTTTTTGACGGTAGTGACGACGGACGGCAAACAGGCGCAGTATGTATTGAAAAGCATGAATGCCAATCCGGAGGAAGTATCCGGAATTTTGTCGGTATTGCACGAAGCGTTTGTTGCGGGAAAGGAGGTTGCGGCAACCGACGGAAACGAGAGCGAAGAGGGAGGCGAGAAGGATGAAGTTGATCGATTTTGACGAAAAGTTCAATCACAAGGTAGCGAAGATGCTGGAAAAGCATGCGGGAGAGCGAACGGAAGAGGAATGGGAGGACGCGATCGCGCAGGCATATCGGCAGTACGGGGAAACGTATTTGGCGGAATTGGGAGACACGCCGCACGGATATTTTGCGAAGATGGGCGATGCGCAGCTGATCGAGACGTTGAAGGAATACTTATTGCAGGGGATATCGGTGCCGGATTTTTTGTGTGAAGAGATCGAGCGCCGCAAGGCGACGGATGCGTCGTTGGCGCTGTTGCGGGAGACGGACGAAGAGCTGGTGCAGTATGCTCTGAATTTGATCGGCGCGGATCCAAAGGCGATGGAGCGGTATGCGCAGATGTTGGGAGAGGACGCCTATGACGAGCATGTAAAGGATGCTCTGGCAGACCTGTTAAAGACGTCGTCGGATGCGGTGAAAGAGCAGATGCTGTCGCTGATATGTACGGAAAACAGGCCGTACGCACTGGAGGTTTTATCGCGGTGCAAGGAGCGCGACGAGCGGGTATTGGATGCGTTGCTGACGGCGTTTCGGATGGAAGAGGGGCAGGACGTGCCTCTGTATGCGGGTTATTTGGCGGCGTATGGCGACGAGCGCGCATTGCCCGCCCTTTTGGATCGGATCGATCGGGAAGACATCGATTTTGTGACCTTTCAGGAGCTGAAATTTGCCATTGAAGCGCTGGGCGGCGAATACGACAAGGCGCGCGATTTTTCGGAAGACGAAGCGTATAAGAAGGTCAAAGCGGCGGGGTTGGACACAGATATATTCACGTCGAAAAAGGTGAATTGAGGGAATTTTTGTCGAACGGGCATAATTTTGCGGAAAAGTGGCGGCGATTGAAGGAATATTTCCTTCAAACGTTTGACAAAATTTTATGAAAATGCTAAAATAGCACTTGCGACTGTGGGCGTAAATCTTTTTTCGCGCCCTTTTGATGCAGGTGTTTTATTTTATATAAATAATAAGGATAAGCGAAAGCTGTTTTTATGCGCACGGAAGGGGGCGCGATCGGACTCGAAAGGGAGCGCGGCCGGCGGACAGGCGTGAAACGGCAATCGAACGCACGAACAACGTTCTTAAATTGCGTAAGGGCAATTTTAAGATAAATTTCCAATCTTACAAGGAGGTAAGAAATGCCTACAATTAACCAGCTCATCAAGCACGGCAGGGAACAACGTCCTGAGAAGAGTAAAACTCCGATCATGAACCAGTGCCCGCAAAAGAGGGGGGTATGCCTTTCGGTATCTACCACGTCCCCGAAGAAGCCGAACTCGGCGTTGCGTAAAATCGCGAGAGTGCGCTTGACGAATAAGCAGGAAGGTACCGTTTACATTCCCGGCGAAGGTCACAACCTGAACGAGCACAGCTCTGTTCTGATCCGTGGCGGCCGTGTTCGTGACCTGCCTGGTGTTCGTTATCACGTCATTCGCGGGGCGCTCGATACGGCAGGCGTAGCCAAGAGAAAGCAAGCTCGTTCGAAATACGGCGCAAAGCGTCCTAAGTAAACAACGCGCAAACATGAAGAAAAACCTACTTGTCGGTCATTTATCTTAAAAGATACCCCGATGAAAAGTAGGCAGTATGCCGCAAGGCAGAAGGTTCGCTACTCAAGAAGAGCAAGCGATAGCTGTACTGAAGGGTATTCACCCTTACAAATCCGCGCTTGATCCCGCAGGAGCGGGTCAAGCGAACAGAAACAATTTAAGGAGGACAACATCATGCCCAGAAGAGGCAATGTACCTAAAAGAGACGTATTGCCCGATCCCGTATATGGCAGCAAGGTTGTGGCGAAGCTGATCAACCAGATCATGCTGGACGGAAACAAGGCAACAGCGCAAAAGATCGTATATGACGCATTTGACATGATGCGTGAGAAGCTCGGACAAGAGCCGATCGAAATTTTCAACCAGGCGATGGCAAACGTAATGCCGGTGCTGGAAGTAAAGGCTCGTCGTGTAGGCGGAGCGAACTATCAAGTACCGATCGAAATTCGGCCGGAGCGCCGTCAGACGTTGGCGATCCGTTGGATCGTGATCAACACGAGAAAGCGCAGCGAGCGCGAGATGTCCAAGAAATTGGCAGCAGAGCTGATGGATGCGTTTAACAATACGGGCGGATCTGTCAAGAAGAAGGAAGACACGCATCGTATGGCGGAAGCGAACAAAGCGTTCGCGCATTTCAGATTTTAACGGAAGGAGTGGAATATGCCCAGACAATTCGGTCTTGACGTTACAAGAAATATCGGAATCATGGCGCACATCGACGCAGGGAAGACCACGACGACGGAGCGAATCTTGTTTTATACAGGAAAGACGCATAAGTTAGGCGAGACGCATGAAGGTGCGGCGACCATGGACTGGATGGTGCAGGAGCAGGAGCGCGGAATCACGATTACGTCCGCTGCGACGACCTGTACGTGGAAAGGACACAGAATCAATATAATCGATACGCCGGGACACGTCGACTTCACGGTAGAAGTTGAGCGTTCCTTGCGTGTACTGGACGGAGCGGTAGCTACGTTTTGTGCGAAGGGCGGCGTAGAGCCGCAGTCGGAGACGGTATGGCGTCAGGCGGACAAATATAAAGTGCCGCGCATCGCATACGTCAACAAAATGGATATCAACGGTGCGAATTTTGACAATGCAGTCAAGATGATGCGCGAGCGTTTGGGCACGCGTGCAATTCGCATCCAGCTTCCGATCGGCAAGGAAGACACGTTCAAAGGGATCGTCGACCTTGTCAACATGAATGCGGAAATCTATAAAGACGATCTCGGCAAAGAGTTCGAAAAGACGGAGATTCCCGCAGACATGCTGGAGGATGCGAAGAAGTACCGTGCAGAGCTTGTGGAAGCGGTAGCCGAGCAAGACGACGAGTTGATGGAGAAATATTTTGAGGAAGGCGATCTGTCGCTGGAAGACCTCAAAAAGGGATTGCGCAAAGCGACGATCGCGATGGCGGTCACACCTGTGCTTTGCGGATCTTCGTATCGCAACAAGGGCGTTCAATTCCTGCTCGATGCGATCATCGACTATTTGCCGTCGCCTTTGGATGTCGATCATGTAAAGGGCATCAATCCGGAGACGGGCGAAGAAGAAGAGAGAAAGACATCGGACGAGGAGCCGTTTGCGGGGTTGGCATTCAAGATCGCAGCGGATCCGTTTGTCGGAAAACTTGCGTTCTTCCGCGCGTATTCGGGCGTATTGGAAGCGGGATCCTACGTTTACAACAGCACGAAGCAGAAAAAAGAGCGTATCGGCCGCCTTGTGCAGATGCACGCCAATCACCGTGAGGAGATTCCGATGATCTATTCGGGCGATATCTGCGCGATCGTCGGTTTGAAGGATACGACGACGGGCGATACTCTGTGCGACGAAAAGCATCCCATCGTATTGGAGCAGATGGAGTTCCCGGAGCCGGTTATCAAAGTTGCGATCGAGCCCAAGACGAAAGCCGGTCAGGAAAAGATGACGATGGCGCTCATCAAACTGGCGGAAGAGGATCCTACGTTCAAGACGTATACGGATACCGAAACGGGTCAGACGATCATCGCCGGCATGGGCGAGTTGCATTTGGAGATCATTGTAGACCGTCTGTTGCGTGAGTTCAAGGTAGAGGCGAACGTAGGTAAGCCGCAGGTTGCGTACCGCGAAACGATCCGCAAGGCAGTGGAAGCGGAAGGCAAATACGTGCGTCAGTCGGGCGGTAAAGGTCAATACGGTCATTGCAAATTGCGTCTTGAACCTCTGGAACCCGGACAGGGATACGAGTTTGTCGACGAAACGGTCGGCGGATCCATTCCGAAGGAATATATTCCCGCGATCGACAAAGGTATTCAGGAAGCTGCCAAAAACGGATTCCTTGCAGGCTACGAAGTGGTGGATTTCCGCGTCGTCGTGTACGACGGTAGTTATCACGAAGTCGACTCGTCGGAAATGGCGTTTAAGATCGCCGGTTCGATGGGCTTCAAAGACGGTATGAAGAGAGCGAATCCTGTTTTGCTCGAGCCGATGATGAAGGTGGAGATCGTCACTCCCGAAGATTACTTCGGAGATCTGATGGGCAACGTATCTTCTCGTCGCGGAACGATTACCGGAACGGAGGACAGAAACGGTGCGAAGGTCATCGACGCGATCATTCCTCTGTCGGAGATGTTCGGATACGCAACCGATCTTCGTTCGCGTACGCAAGGCCGCGGACAGTTCACGATGCAGTTCTCGCACTACTACGAAGTGCCTCGTTCGATAGCGGAAAAGATTATCGGCGAGCGCGGAAGTAAGGCGGAATAATCTGGTTTTTACAGGTTTTTGAAAAAATTTTCAAAAATTTGTGTAAAAAGATTGATTATATTTGGAATTTACGATATAATTATACTTGCTTGTAAAGCACGCATTTATCTTAATAAAATGATAGATAGCTGCGAGAGCCGGATTTTTGTTCCGGTGCACAAGTTATCATTTTGAAAATAAAAATTTATTGGAGGAACGAAAATGGCTAAGGCTAAATTCGACAGAAGCAAACCCCACGTTAACGTTGGCACGATCGGCCACGTTGACCACGGCAAAACGACTCTGACCGCAGCTATCACGATGGTTATGGCTGCCAAAGGTCAGGCTGCAAAGATGAAGTACGATGAAATCGACAAGGCGCCGGAAGAGAAGGCTCGTGGTATCACGATCAACACGGCGCACGTCGAATACCAGACGGATAAGCGTCACTATGCGCACGTTGACTGCCCGGGACACGCTGACTATGTTAAAAACATGATCACGGGTGCTGCGCAGATGGACGGTGCTATCCTGGTTGTGGCTGCTACGGATGGTCCGATGCCGCAGACTCGTGAGCACATCCTGCTCGCTCGTCAGGTCGGCGTGCCTTACATCGTCGTATTCATGAACAAGACCGACCAGGTTGACGATCCCGAACTTCTCGAGCTCGTAGAAGAAGAGATCCGCGATCTGCTT
>CALVYJ010000010.1 GCA_944372075.1 uncultured Clostridia bacterium
TTTTTCTTTTCAATTCTTACTCATCGGCATAGCCTCTTTGGAACCACCCGTTTAACGGGTGGTTTTCGCAAGCCAATTAAAAAAACGGAACACATATAAAAAGTGTCCCGTTTTTTCTAAAATTGACGTCACAATATCCTAAAATAAGTAGTATTCTTGCAATCATTACTTTGCAACGCGTACGAACAAGCCAATGTCTCTATCCGCAAAATAATCGTACCGATACATATTTTCGAGGTTTTCCTGTTTATAATAATATTGATTGACCTTTGTAATAAAATTGATAGCTGAGTCCGGAATAAACGAAGCCCCCTGAACAATATCGATAATTATATACTTTCCGCTTTCATGTACTTGTATCCCTTCAGTCGCTTGATCAAGCAAATATACAACCTTCTTCCCGTTTTGCAACGCGGTCAGTCGATCCGGCATATATACCAGTTGCCCATCATACGAAACATATGCGTTTCCTTGTTGCGTTGCCGCAAAATATAAATACTCCGCGTCAGAATACAGCCCTCCGGTCAGCAATCCGGATTCTCTGCTGACAAAAACACTTGTCCCTTCTCGAAAGACACTGGTGCCTTGATACAAATTGGTATTATATTCAAAGCCGAGCAAATCCAACATGGTCGGCAGAATATCAAAGGAATTGCACGCCTTATCAACCTGCACGCCACCATAGGATGAGGTTTTCGGAATCAGAAAATCATTGTAAAACGAGCCTTCATATACCGACGTCACGTCTTCGTCGTTATTTTCATACACTCTGTTTCCGTATGGATTATTAACTTCCAACCCCATGTCTCCCGACCAGATAAAAAACGGAATGTTATATAATTTTGTATCCCAATAGTATTTTTCCGAATCGACTCCTTTCAACGGATATTGCATATTATTAAAGTAACTGCAATGATCGGCATACACGATAAACAGAGTATTCTCCAATTCACCTTTTTGTTGTAAGTCGTAAATAAGTCTGTTTAAGCCGACATCTAAATCCATAACGCCCGCCTGATGACGCTTATACTCCAAATAAAGATTGGTTACATTTCCTTCCTCATCGTATTCATCCTGCGTGATCGCAAAGGATGGATCAATATACATATCTTTTATGGTAGCATCCGGATAAGAGTCGATGATCTCATAATAAGGCTCCAACCCTTTTACCGTGTATTTTTGCGACAATTCTTGCTTTTTTTCTACCGATAAATCCGCGGTATAATCGCCATGCGCAGTAAGATCATCATAATGCCCATGACTGATCAATGACAGCATCATCGTAAAAAACGCGCTTTTTCCTGGTTCTGTATATTCATATTCGTTCAGGTATTGACTGATCATCTCACTGTCTTTATCGAAGTTATAAAAGTTGATCCCTTTATCGTAATAACCTTCCAAACGTTCCATAGTGTCCATAAAATGAACGTTTTCAAAGCCGTACAGTGCTTGATGCGTCAGATTTCTTTTGTAGAATGAACCTTCGTTCGCATGAAAATAATTGGTCGTATACCCGTTCTTGCTTAAAATGTTCGCACTCGTAAACGCAAAATCATGATCCAACAGTCCTTCCGGATTGTTTGCCGAAGGTATAATACTTGTATCCAGCGCCGATGGATAACTTCCCAATATCGACATTGCCTCTGAATGGTTTGTCTTATCTCGAGCATAGTAATTGACCATCGAAATCCCATTCGACGCCATTGAATACAAAGTGGGCGTATATTTTTTATTTATATCATACCATTCCCCTGATTCAATAACGACAAGGACTACATTCTTGCCCTTAAATTCGCCCGATAACATGCCGCCATATTGCGTTTCCGGCGTTAACGTTCCGCTCCATTCCCCTTCCCTGAAATAAGCATCAATACTCGCCAGATTCGATTTCCGCTCCTGCTCATCGTAATCTTCTTTGCCGCCTTCCAAAAAATTCAAAATATTTTTCGTATAAAATCCAAACGTTCCGAACTTTTTATACGCCGTCGCCGTCATAAATTGCGTTTCCCATAGATACAGATCATCGCTATAATAATACAGTATATTCGCAGGATCCGCTCGCTTAAATTGCTTCTTAGTAATGCCGAATAAATTCCACGATATCAAAATTGATAAGAAAAAAACAAAAACTAACAATAAAACCGTATGTAAAACAAGACTTCCGTCTGCGTGTACCTTCTTATTGATCCGAATAAATCCATAGATCGAACAGGCAAACAGTAAAACATAAACTCCCAGCAGCCAAAAATCTACCATTTTTGAAGAAAATACGTTGCCCGCTTCGCCTATAATGTTCAACATGGAAAAACTGAATACCATATTGCTCATTCCAAACAAAGTATTGTTTGCCAAAGAAAAAATCATTTGAACAAATAATAGCACCCAAGCACAGATTGTTTGTGCTTTGAAGCCGGGAACAATCAATAACAAAGTACCGATAAACAACAAAATACCTATGTCTAATACCCAGTACTCCGGCAAAAAACCAATTCCTATCCACAAAAATACTATGATTTCAAAAATAAAGGCGGTCAAAACATAGCAGCCGCTTATCATCGCCTTTTTTAATAACAAACGCAACATTTGTTGGTCTGATAAATTTTTCGCTATCGGTTGCAGCATAATTTTCTCCGCTCATCGCTTTTGTTTCTCTATGATAGCACAAATCCTGTCTTTTTGCAATTAAAATACCCTTTGTTTCACCTTTCGACAAAATTTCACAAGCCTATCGATAAAAATCAGTTGCAAATCACAGGATTTTCATGTAAAATGATATTGCTGTGCTAGGTGGGGAGTTAGCGGTGCCCTGTATCTGCAATCCGCTATAGCAGAACTGAACGCCTTCTTCGGATTACCGGGTGGAAGGCCGCGCATCGTAAGGGATGTTGATAGCAAGGTCTTATGCAACGGGCTGCCGTGAACCGTGTCAGGATAGGGATATAGCAGCACTAAGCGGATTTGTTCGTGTGCCATAAGGTAGCTTTGCAGGAGTTACCTGCGATGTTTCCGCTTCGGCTCGTTCTTTCAACGAAGGATGCACAGTATTTGAATTTTCAATTCCCTCGCTTCGGCAAGGGAATTTTTTATGTCCTTCCCGCATATCGGTCGGCGACAACGATAAAGGCACGGGGCGCCTGCTCTTGCAGGCGCCCCGTGCCTCTATCATGATCAGCGAAAATTCGCAATTCCCTCCAATATCAGCTTGTCCGCAACCAATGCGATAAACTCACTGTTGGTAGGCTTATCCGATCCAATATAAACCCGTACCCCGAAAACCGCATTGATCGCATCGATTCTCTGGCGATTCCATGCAACTTCAATACTATGCCGAATTGCTCTCTCTACTTTGCTCGCCGTCGTGGAAAACCGTTCGGCTATTTGCGGATATAATTGCTTCGTAACGTTATTGATAATTGCCGGATCTTCAACCGCCATTTTTATTCCTTCCCGCAAATATCCGTATCCCTTTATATGCGGCGGTATCCCTATCGAAATAAATATGTTGCTGATCCTTTCATCCAAAGACAATATACCGCGCTTTTCCTTTACAGATATCGTTCCCATACTCGAAGCGGTCATCTCTTTCACTCGCTCTGCTATCGTTGCTGCCGAAAACGGCTTCATTAAATAATACTTCGCCCCCAACGCCAAAACCCGCGCAATTATTCCATCGTCAGAGTACCCGCCCGTCGCAATTACACTGATCCCTTCCCCTGTCTCTTTGATCCTCTCCAGCACTCCGAACCCGTCCAGATTCTTTAACACCAGCCCGACGATCGCTACCTGCGGCTTTTGACTCTCAATGACTTGCATCCCTTCCGCTCCGTCGTCGGTAACTACGCTTACTTCAAATCCCTCTTTTTCTAAATACTCCGCAATTTGACGCCCCGTTTCTTTGTTGCTTTCCAATACAACGACCTTTTTCTGCGCCATAATGGTTCCTCCCCGGATTTATAGTTGTGCATACATTATACCGCCTCTTTGTCATTTTGTGAAGTATTTTTTATACAAAATTCATTTATTTTTTTACTAATTTTGTACAAATATGTCGAAAAATGAATTTTATTGTATAAAATATATTTTTTTATAATATGAAAGCACAAAATACTTGTTTCATTGACCCATTCAACGATGTTTCGTCAAAAAATTTTGGAGATTTTCGAAGAAAACGCTTCGGATCGTTGCGAGCGGATATCCCGCTTTGACGAAGAGGTCGAACAAATTATCCATCTGCGCATACGCGCGCAAATTCGGAGGGAAATCCTCCGATCCGTTAAAATCCGTTCCCAGACAAAACCACCGATCGCCAAACTTTTGCACGCCATGATCTATATGCCGAAAAACATCTTGCACGGATGCTCCTCCATTGCTTAAAAATTTCCCGACAAAGGTTATCCCGATCAATCCTTTTCTCTCAATCAATTCGCGAATCTGTACGTCATCAATATTTCGCTGATGCGGATGCACTGTACAAAGACAAGTATGCGTATTGACGATCAAAGAAGTCATATCTGCTACCGCATAAAAACTTTTGCGGTTCAAATGTGCACAATCAATGTAAATCCCGTTTCCGGTCAGTACTTTCACGATTTCTTTTCCCTTCTTCGACAATCCTCCATCGCTATAGCATCCGCCGGCCAATTCGTTTTGCCAATTCCACGTCAACGATACGCAGATCGGCTTCCAACTGCAAATTGTTTCAATATTCTCCTTCGAAAGATAATTTGCATCTTCGAGAGCGAGATATAAATTTTTCTCCCTGTTATTCTCGAAGAATCGCACAATATCTTCGACCTGTTGAAAACATCGGCGACCGCTATAAATCGCACAGACACATCGCACGGTCTGCGCAGAAAGTATATGCAAATGCTTTTGATTCGCACTGGTCAGTATATCATTGTGAAAATCGGAAACGTTCATTTTATATACTATGCAGACCATTCGCTTTTTGTATATGCCGGCATACGGCATATACGAAAAAATTACGCGCTGTTTCTTCCTTATATAATAAAAAAATTTAACTGCTTTTTTGCGCAGCACATCGGTCACTCGCATAATAATCATCCACGTGCTATGGACGTGGATGATTATTTTATATAGAAAAGCGAGAAGCACTCGCACTGCTTCTCGCTTAAAATTTCTCTCTCTTATCTGGCGTGTTTTGGTTCCGGATATTCCTCACCGAAACATTCCACCGTTACGCTTTGAATGATTTGCGGCTCTAGCGGCTTATCGCGCATATCCGTCGGCACAGATGCGATCGCATCCACAACATCCATCCCTTCAATGATCTTTCCAAAAGCTGCATATTGCCCATCCAAATGCGATGCGTTTTCATGCATGATAAAAAATTGAGACCCTGCGCTGTCCGGCATCATAGAACGCGCCATGGACAATACGCCTCGCAAATGCTTTATATCGTTTTGTGCAAAACCGTTCATACGAAATTCGCCTTTGATCGTATAACCCGGCCCGCCCGTTCCGTTTCCAGCCGGATCACCGCCTTGAATCATAAACCCTTCAATTACTCTGTGAAAGGTAAGCCCGTCATAAAATTTATGCCGAATCAACGAAATAAAATTGTTGACCGTGTTCGGCGCCTTTTCCGGATATAACTCCGCTTTCATGCTGGCACCGTTTTCCATATTAAACGTCACAATCGGATTCATGTGCTTTACTCCTTTTCAAGATCTTCATATTTTTGAACCAAAACTCCGGCCTCCGAAAACAATCGCATGGAAAACTCATCCGGATACCCATGCTTATATACGACCCGTCCGATTCCGGCATTGATTATCATTTTTGCACATATTACGCACGGCTGATGCGTACAGTACAACGTTGCGCCTTCTATTTTTATACCAAGCCGCGCCGCTTGTATGATTGCATTCTGTTCTGCATGCACTGCGTAACATAACTCTTGCCGCGTGCCGCTCTCAATGTTCAATTTTCTGCGCAAGCACTCTGCCCTGTCCATACAACTTAATATTCCCGCCGGCGCACCATTGTAACCCGTCGTCATAACACGCTTATCCAGAACAATAACCGCCCCTACATGCCGATTGTCTTGATAACAACTCGACCATCCTGCTACCGTTTCCGTAAGTTCCATAAAACGCTTATCCCATTTATCCATTGTATCTCCTCCCGCTCTTTTTTATTCTACCATACATTCCGCCAAATTGCAAGCTTACTCTCCATTTTCTTCTTTTCTTCCCTCTCTTTTCATCCGTTTAGCACTCAAATAAATTAAGTGCTAAAATTTTCAAATTTTCCCTTTCAAACGTTTGACTTTTATATCGAAATGTATATAATATATAGTAAATTAGCACTCAGGCATTGAAAGTGCTAATACCTGTAGAAAAATTATTGGAGGCGAATCATATGAACATCAAACCTTTATTTGATAAAGTTGTTGTTGAAAGCGTTCAGACAGAAGAGAAAACAAAGAGCGGATTTATTCTCCCCTCTTCGGCACAGGAAAAGCCGCAAACGGCGCGCGTTGTAGCCGTAGGGCCCGGAGGCAACATTGACGGCAAAGACGTTAAAATGGTCGTTAAAGTTGGGGATACGATTTTATTTTCAAAGTATTCCGGCAGTGAATTCAAAGTAGACGGCAAAGAATTTACAATCATCCGTCAAAGCGATATTTTAGCGATTGTTGAATAATTTTGGGAAATAAAGGAGGAATCAATCATGGCTAAACAGATTAAATACGGCGACGAGGCCAGAAAGGCTTTGGAAAAAGGCGTCAATACGCTTGCCGATACAGTTAAAATTACCCTTGGCCCGAAAGGCAGAAACGTAGTTCTCGATAAGAAATTCGGCGCTCCGTTGATTACGAACGATGGCGTTACGATTGCAAAAGAGATCGAATTGGAAGATCCTTTTGAAAATATGGGCGCACAGCTTGTTAAAGAAGTTTCGACAAAAACGAACGATGTTGCCGGCGACGGCACGACAACGGCCGTTGTACTTGCGCAAGCGATTATCCGGGAAGGATTGAAAAACCTGGCAGCCGGTGCAAACCCGATCATTTTGCGCCGCGGCATAGACAAAGCGGTCGATACTGCCGTAGGAGAAATACACAAAATCTCCAAAGTTGTCGATAGCAAAAAAGCGATTGCACAGGTCGCCTCTATTTCAGCCGGCGACGAGACGGTCGGCGCACTCATTTCCGATGCTATGGAAAAAGTCGGTAAAGACGGCGTAATTACCGTTGAAGAAGGCAAAACCATGAATACGGAATTGACTACCGTTGAAGGCATGCAATTCGACCGCGGATATGCTTCCGCTTATATGGTGACCAATACCGATAAAATGGAAGCTGTTTTGGATTCGCCGTATATCTTGATCACCGATAAAAAAATATCCAACTTACAGGAAATTTTGCCGGTCATTGAGCCGTTGGCTCAACAAGGCGCTCGCCTCCTGATCATCGCAGAAGACGTTGAAGGCGATGCATTGGCGGCTTTGATCGTTAACAAGCTCAAAGGCGTATTTAATTGCGTAGCCGTAAAAGCTCCCGGCTTCGGCGATAGAAGAAAAGCTATGTTGGAAGATATCGCAATTTTGACCGGCGGCACCGTCGTATCCTCCGATCTCGGCTATGAATTCAAAGACGTCACCCCCGACATGCTCGGTAAAGCAAGCCAAGTAAAAGTCGACAAAGATAATACTACGATCGTGAGCGGCGCCGGCGATCCGGAAAATATTAAGGCTCGCGTTAACGCAATTAAAGCGCAAATCGCCGAGACGACGTCGGATTATGACAGAGAAAAATTGCAGGAACGCCTCGCAAAACTGGCCGGCGGCGTTGCAGTTATCAACGTCGGCGCTGCTACCGAAGTAGAAATGAAAGAAAAGAAACTCCGCATCGAAGATGCTCTTGCCGCAACGAGAGCAGCTGTTGAAGAGGGAATTGTTCCCGGCGGCGGCGTTGCGCTCCTTTCGACTGCAACTGCATTGAAGAAATTGATCAATACGCTGGAAGGCGATGAAAAGACCGGCGCGCAGATCATTTTGAAAGCTATTGAAGAACCGATTCGTCAAATCGCAAAGAATGCAGGGTTGGACGGCTCGGTGATCGTAGAAAAAATTGCCGCTTCGAAAAAGCCCAATTTCGGTTTTGACGCTCTGAAAAACGAATACACGGATATGGTTGAAAGCGGCATCATCGATCCTACGAAAGTTGCACGGAGCGTTTTGCAAAATGCAGCATCCGTTGCAGCTACCCTGCTCACGACGGAAAGCGTTGTCACCGATATCCCTGCACCCGAACCCGCAGCGCCTGCCGCTGGCGGCGGAATGGGCGGAATGTATTGATCCGTTAAACGCCATTCCTGACAAAATTTCTATAAAAAACAAAATGTATATAGCCGCGGCGCAAAATTGCGCCGCGGCTATTATTTGGCTTGCGAAAAATTTCGAGCGTGTACCGCGGATTCTTGCGGTACACGCTCGCAACTATAGTCAATTTCATCAATCAAACAATACACGCTGCACTTTATACGCTTACCAAAGTTCTCCGTAAATACGCACCACGTCTGCCTTGGTAGGCACTTTGGGATTGGTTGCCGTACACCCATCCGCCAAAGCGGCATCCGCCATTTGCGAAATCTTCCCTCGATACTCGATCTCCGAAACATTCCCCATTTGAGATATCGATAGGGGTATATTCATTTCCTTGTTCATAAACTGAATCCAGTTGACCAACGCACGCACAGTGGTAATCGTATTAAAATTCTGAAGACCCAACAATCGCGCGATGGAAACATACTTCTCGACCTGCTTCGGATATTGTTTCTGACTGCGCGAATGAATATTGATTCCGCTGTTAAATTCGATGATGTGTGGCAACAGCATGGCATTTGCCCTGCCGTGCGGAATATGAAAATTAGCCCCCAACTGATGCGCCATTCCATGATTTAAGCCGAGCGAAGCCGAATTAAACGCCAAGCCGGCGAGACATGATGCAACATGCATCTTTCTGCGAGCATGCCAGTCGTTTCCGTCCAAATAAGCACGCAACAGGAACGCTCCGCAGATTTCAATGGATTTCTCTGCCAACGCTGCGGAAAATTCGTTGTTGTTAATGCTCGTATAAGCCTCGATAGCATGCGTCAATACATCCATACCCGTGTCCGCCGTAACGTTCGGAGGTACGCTCTTGACCAATTCTTCATCGAGAATCGCTTCATCCGGTAACATACTATCGGAGACTAACGGATATTTAACTTGCCGTACCGGATCGGTAATTACAGAAAATGCCGTAACTTCCGAGCCCGTACCGCTCGTCGTCGGTATTGCTATCAACGCGATCTTTGCCGTACTGTACATGCGAACAGCAAATTCACGAATCGCTTTCGCCGAATCGATCACCGACCCTCCGCCTACCGCAATCAAACAATCCGGTTGATATTCCGTCACCGCTTTGACGCCTACAACGATCTTATCGATCGGCGGATCCGGCACAACATCGTTAAAAACGCGAAATTCTTTGTGCGTTTCACTCAACGGTTGGGTTACAATACGCAACAGACTGCTTTCGGAAAAGAATTTGTCCGTAATAATCATAATGCGCTTATACGGCAGTTCGCGTACCCGATCCATTGCGTTGTCGCCAAAATAAATTTTTGTTTTTATGTCAAAACTTTTCATGCCTGTCACTCTTTCGTTGATTATTTTTTATAATAAGTACGAAGGTAAATCCGTTCCTATCGACTTGATTGCATTGAACTTTTCTTCATGAATAGCGCTGATCGCTATTTCTTCTTCCGCCTCCGTAGCGGAATATCTGCGCAAAATATCACGCTTGGCCGCCGTATTTCCGCTTCCCTCCAGCGTGAGAACAACCGCCTTTATCTGCTTGATATCCAATTCATTTGCCGCAGAAACCCTGCTCTTGCCGGACACCAAAACAAATGCGTCGCCCTCCGCTATAACCGCCACGGGAGAAAGTATTCCGTATTTTTTGATCGATTTTTTTAACTCTTGCGGCGCTTGCCCAAATGTCCCATTGATCTTTTCAACTTCGATTTCCGTCAGAACTGCCTGTACATTCAATGCTGTCTTTTCCGCTTTCTTTTCCGATTTGTTCATCGCACCCGATGCACGACGAATACTTGCGCTTCCTACCGGCATACCTTTATTACCTCCTCCGTAAGCATTTGATATTCTTTACTACTACGTGAGCTCCTTCGATATTTTCCAACAGGCTTACTGTTATCCTGCGCCCACTCTATATTGCTGTCAAGATGTATACACGTTACAAACAAATGCGCGGGCAATTCTTTTAAGGTCTCCATCGTCTGTTTGAAATAGTTTTTCCGCCCGTCCACCTTTGTTACGGCAATCCCGCCGATCTTCAGTTCGGGCGCTACATTCTTCGCTTCCGATAAAAACTCAAATAAATTCGATAATCCAAACAATCCCCACGGACTCGCTTCCACCGGTACGATCAGATAATCCGAAGCGACCAAAATATTCATGACCCAACCTCCCAGCGTTGGAGGCGAATCAATCAAAATGTAATCATACCGGTTGGATTCTTTTACTTTTTTCAAACACTTTTTCAGAATCAACTCTCGTTGCCATTTTGAAAACAACTCATATTCGATTGAACTCATTAACGTCGACGAGGGAATAATATCCAAATTATCATACCCGGTCGGCAATATATACTCTTCTAAATCGTCTTGTTTTTGAACAGCGCGGTATAGATTTTTTTGACCGGATGCAATGGATAAAACTTTTTCTTCGTCAAAAAAAGCCAAGGACAAATTCAACTGCATATCCCCGTCTATGAGCAAGACGCGTTTCCCCGCCTCTGCAAGAAAATATCCGACGTTCGAGCATGTTGTGGATTTACCGCTTCCGCCCTTGTTGTTCGCAAAACAAATCGTCAAGGTTTCAGACATTCTCCACCTCCGGATAAATACAATCCATTTCGTTCGCAGCAAAAATTTGCAGCCATTCATCGCTCGGCTTTTCATCCGTGATCACCGCATCGATTCCCGCAAATTTACTGATCGTAGTAAATGAAAGCCGCCCGAATTTCGATGAATCGACAGCAAAAAAGATTTGCGAGGCGCTGGCCATCATGCAGCGCTTTACGGCAGCGTGCATCTCGTTGCTGTCCGAAAATCCATGCTCTGCATCTACCCCTTTACAGGATATAAATGCTTTGTCGACGTGAAACCTGTTTAGACATTCTTCCGCCTGATTGCCTACAAGCGCACAGGAACGCTCTTTCAAAGATCCGCCCGTCGAAATAATTTTCCAACCGGTGACATCCGACAACTCAATTAAAACTTCGATCGAGTTAGTAATCAGCGTGATGTCCTTTTTCGTCTTAAGTCTTTGCGCTATAAAAACCGCCGTAGAACTTGCGTCCAAAATCAACGTTTCACCATCCGATACGATGGACGCCGCCAGCTCCGCTATCTTTTGCTTCGCCTGCACATTGCGCTTTTTACGAATTACATACGGCAACTCCAATGAATTGTTTTCACTGATCACAGCACCGCCATACGTCTTGACTACAAGCCCCTCTTTTTCAAGTTTATCCAGGTCGCGACGCACCGTTTCTTCCGATACGTCAAACACCTTTGCCAGCTCACTGACAACGACGTGGTTCTCTTCGCGCAACGCAGTCAATATAGCATTCCGTCTCTCGATTGCGAGCATACTTTCCCCCTTCCTTCATTCCGTTTGAGTTCAACAAATCGACCGATCAAAGTCCAAAAATGTAGCAAAAGGCTCGGCACAAAAAGAAAGCCGAACCCATCGCATTTTACAAAATCTGATCGATAATTTTTTTATCGGGACGGGCAATAACGGAGCTGTCCAAAAACATTCCGCGCGGCTCGACCGCTTTCTGCGCTCGCGCAATCGCTGCTTCCACCGCGGCAACTTCGCCCGTAAGCAGCAAATAACTCTTGCCGCACATTCCGCGCGCAAGGCGAATCTCTATCAGGGAAACCTCCGACGTCTTTGCAGCTTGATCTGCCGCAACGATAATCGCCGCAGCATCGTACGTTTCTATGATCCCAAGAGACTGCACAATCTCAACGTGCGACGCACCGTAGATCGCAGGGAAAATTTCTTCCGCCGGATTTCCAAGCACAAAACTGTCGATCAAATGAAGCCCATGCAAGGTCTTTGCCGTCTCTACAGACGCGTTCACAGCAGAAAGTTCACCGGTTATAATCACTATGTACTTACCAGGACAAACCGTTTCTGCTTCAATCACATCGACATCCGCCGTCTTTACCATAGCATCTGCCGCCGTGATCCC
Source organism: uncultured Clostridia bacterium (assembly GCA_944372075.1). GTDB lineage: Bacteria > Bacillota > Clostridia > Christensenellales > Borkfalkiaceae > Borkfalkia. Next base: position 12,299 of record CALVYJ010000010.1, read on the forward strand.
TGCCGATACTGTCTTAAATTCAGCCATTCCGATTGCTTTGCTCATATCAATTCTCCGTACTGTCTATCGTAATACTATTTGCGTCAGCTTCACGCACTCTGCCGGTAATCGAAGCATGGATCGCAACACTTAATCCGTTTGCAGGATCCGCTATGCGCTGACCACGCTCAACCAAATCCCCTGCCTTCACAATACACACCGCAGGCGCACCTATATGTTGCCGCAACGGTATCTTTACGCTCTTTACTTTCACGCATTCGTCCTGCAGAGGTGCCGGCATGTCGTATTTTGAAAGATCCAACCGCGCCATAAGGCGTACCATCGGCGCCTTGCGAAGTTCTCTCGAAGGCTCCACGGGCGCAGCTTGTACCACAGGCGCCTTAATTCCCGCAGCACGCAATCCGTTTTTATACGTTGCCATTAACGAACGAGGAGACAATCCCTGGAAACAGGAATATAACTCGCATAACCCGCACGAACAACAGAAAAACGTATCCAAAAAGATATTCGGATCCTGTACGTCCTTACACGTTGCCGCGCGCATAAACAGATGCGGTTGAATAGGATGCCCCAATAAATGTCTCGGACACAAATCCGTACACATCGAACATTGGCAACAGCTTGCCGCCGCACGCTTCAACATGATTTCGGGCTTCGCACGCTTTCTCTCCACTAAATAATGGTTTTGCGGCAACACCAAAATCGCGTTCGTTGTCTTCGTAATCGGCGTGGTACCCGGCAAAATATTCCCCATCATCGGACCGCCGACAAAATATACCGGATCCTTAATTTTGGAACCGCCCGCCAACTGAACCGCCTCTTCTACCGTAGAACCGAGCGGCATACGTACCGTTACAGGATGATTTACTTCCGCTACAACGCTGACCAGCTTATCGACCACCGGTTCCTTTTTATTCAAAGCACGATATAAATTGTATAACGTTTCTACGTTAAAAACAATAACTCCGCTTTCGATCGGCAAACCGCCCGGTCGCACTACTTTGCGCGTCAATTCATATATCAGAACGACTTCATCGCCCGCCGGATATACTTCGTCCAACAACCCGAGACGTACGCCCGGATAGCGGGATATTACTCCTTCAATCGCTTTGATAGCCGCTTTATACGCTTTTTTTATGCCTATTATCGCTTCTTTCGCACCGACCGTCTCCATCACCAAATGAAACGTCGATACGATCTCGTCTGCATACTTTTCCAAAAGTTGACGATGCAGCTTTAACAAAGGTTCGCATTCCGCGCAGTTCATAATAATTGTCTCTGCACGAGCGTCTAACTTTGCATATGTAGGAAAACCTGCGCCGCCAGCGCCGACTACACCGCTGTTTTGCAGCAGTCCGGCAAGCTCTTTTATTTCCATAGCCTGCTATTACTCCAAATTTTGTCCTTCGTCTATGATTCCGACGATTGCTGCATCGATAGGCGCGCTTTCCATCGCACACCCGACCCGTGCAGCACTGCCCTGCGCTACCAATACGAGTTCACCGATCCCTGCCCCGATCTTATCGATCGCCACGATGCGATTCGCTACCTTCAAACTCGGAATCGGCTCTACAATCATAAATTTGTTGCCAACAAGATTATCACATTTGCGCGTAGACACAACGCTGCCTACTACCTTTCCGATGATCATTTAACGATCCTCCGAATTACATTATACGCACCGTAGTCCCTGTAGCGATCTTCGCTGCATTTGCTTCGTCCGTATCTAAATGCATTTCTAATGTAAAACTTTTGTCAACACGAATCTGCACGTGATTGAATACCGTTCCCCGTTCATTCTCCGCACGCACCGATACCACGTCTCCATCTTTTACACCGGCTGCTTCCGCGTCTGCCGGCGACATATGTATGTGTCGCTTTGCTATAATGCAACCCTCTTTCAAATAAATTGCGCCTTTCGGCCCAACCAATGCAATCGGCGCACTGCCTGCTATGTTACCGGATTCGCGTATAGGAGCCTTTACACCCAATTTTAACGCATCCGTCGCGGAAATCTCTACCTGCGATTTGCTCCTGCAAGGCCCCAATACCCTTACATTCTCGATCGCACGCAATTTCAACCCCACAATCGTCACGCATTCTTCCGCTGCAAATTGTCCGCCCATAAGATCTTTTTTCTTATGTAACGTGTGTCCTTCTCCAAACAATGCTTCGACGTGCTCCTGCGTAAGATGAACGTGCCTTGCCGAAACGCCAACAGGAACCATAAATCCCTTACCGGAATTTTGTTGTTGCTCCAATGCCTGCAACGCAAGCCTCGTTATCATTTCGATGGTGTTTTGCTCCAAAACCGTCTCCTCCCAAATCGTCAGAAAAAAATGTATACTAAACTATCCCTGCCAAAATTAACAGAGATTAAATACGCTTATTCCGTATCCTGTTTTGAAAACAGGATACGGATACAAGCAACCGACTGATTCTAACCCGCCTTTCTTACTTGGAAAGCTGAGGCAGAATCTTCTCGACGTCGGAATGAGGACGAGGGATGACGTGCTTTGCAATCAATTCGCCAAGTTTAGAAGCATTATTTGCGCCTGCTTCTACTGCCGCATTAACCGCACCGACATCTCCTCTGACCATCACGCTGACCAATCCGCTACCGATCTTCTCCGTACCGATAAGCGTTACGTTTGCCGCTTTCAGCATAGCATCCGCCGCTTCAATCGCCGCTACAAGACCTCTCGTTTCGATCATTCCCAATGCTTCGAGTGCCATTTCCTTTCTCCTCCTTCAGAGATATTTTTCATTTTTTATTCGCTTGCGGATTTACCCGCTTGCTTGCCTGTTTTGCCAATACATTATGTATCGTGCTTCATCGGAACGTCTTTTACGTTCTTTTTTGTCAGTCTGGATGCCGAAAGCGCAACCAAACGTTCTGTTTCGGCGTGAGGATTTGCTATCACCGCTTTCGCTACCGGCTTTTTGATTGCGCCCGCAGCTGCGGCCTCCACCGCCTCTGTGACCGCAGATACGTCGCCTCTTACTATCAGTGTAACCAATCTGCCGCCAAGTTTTCTTTCCCAGGTAACGAGTTCGACATCTGCCGTTTTACACATAATGTCGAGCGCGTCAATCGCCGCGGTTACGCCGGATATTTCAATAAAACCTAGAGATTTTCCCATCGTTTCCTCCGGCTTGTCTTATAAATTAAAGCTTGGGAAGAATTTTTTCAACGTCATTATGAGGACGGGGAATTACATGTTTCGCAATAAGCTCTCCCAGTCTGGACGCGTTGTTCGCTCCGGCTTCAACTGCCGCATTCACTGCACCGACATCCCCTCTGACCATCACACTGACCAATCCGCTGCCGATTTTCTCCGTGCCGATCAGAGTAACCTCCGCCGCTTTTACCATTGCATCTGCTGCTTCGATCGCCGCAACCAGCCCCCTGGTTTCGATCATGCCCAATGCTTCCTTAGCCATTTTCTATATCCTCCTAAAATTTATCCCTTTTAATTTTTATCAAATGCGTTGAGTTTAAGCATTTTTTGCGTTCCCTCTTCCGGATTCGCAATTATAAATTTATCAACTACGCCCGAAATGCCCTCTGCCGCGCGTTCAGCCGCCTGCATCGCCGCTTCTACCGCCGCTACGTCACCGCGAAATTTAATGCACACGATGAGCGGTACCGGCAGCGCGTCTGCATTCCCGGGTTTGTTTTTATCAAAATGCTCGACAGTAACATCCGCAGCTTTGCATCCTGCATCCGCAGCCACAAAGGCTGTTGCCAGTCCGAATACTTCCAAAATTCCAACTGCCTGTGCCATAGCTTACCTGCTTATTTGTTGATAATCGCTATCTTTAAGCCTTCCATGCGCAAATTCGTTTGATGCCCTTCATTGATCTCTTCCAACGGGAACGTGTGCGTGATCAACTTGTCGATCGGCAAGCCGATGCCCTTTGCTCTCTTCAAGAAATCAAACGTAGTTGCATAATCGCGCAACGTATATACCCACGATCCGACCATCGTCAATTCCTTTGCACAAATATCAAAATGAGGATTGATCGTCGCATCTCCGCCGTTGATAAAGAACCCGAGTTCGCACAAACCGCCGCCGTTGCGGACAAATTTATAGATATTCGAATGCGCAACAGGCGAACCCGTACACTGGAATGCAAAATCCGCAAGATGTCCTTCAAAGCTGTCTTCCACTGCCTTTGCAAGATTCTCTATACCCTTATATTCCTTGAAGTTTACAGTCTTATCCGCTCCCATCTGCTTGGCAAACTCAAGCCGCTTCGCTTCACCGTCTACCGCCGTAATATGCTCGACTCCCATCGTGCGCAATACGGCAATACAGATCAAACCGATCGGGCCGCATCCCTGTACAACAACTCTGCTGTTGAACCGAAGAATCCCTGTCGTCTTTGCGCGCTCTACCGCATGCACCAGAACGGCACACGGTTCAATCAGGATACGCGAATACAGATCCAAATCGCTTACGTTAAAGATCGTGCTGCCGCCGCGAACCAACAGATAATCGGCAAACCAACCGTTAAAATGTATATCGTCATCCGGAAGAAGACCATAGACGTCTGCCCCTCCGACGTTTTGTTTGTTCAGATCGTACATCGTAATGTCCGGATTATCTTTGAAAATCATGCACGTCACGACTTTATCGCCGATTTTCAGATCCTTTCCGGCACTGTCTTTTTTGACATTCTTGCCCATCTTGACGATCTCGCCCGTTCCTTCATGCCCCAATACGACAGGGATCAAATTAAACGGATCTCTCTTGAATTCGTGCGCATCCGTTCCGCAAATTCCGCAACCTTCGACTTTGACCAAAATGTCGTTGTCGCCGACTGCCGGCATCGGGTATTCACGAATTTCATATCTTTCCTTTTCTACCAGCATCGCTACGCGCGCCTTTTGGGGAATCCCCGCGCTCGCTGCACTCGATACAGGTGCAGGCGCAGCCGTTCCCGTTGCGGTCTTCGCGCCGCCCGTCATGTCTTCCAATACTTTCCTTACGATCTCTTCAATGTTTTTATTGTTGATATCCATTTCCTTTTCTCCTTGCATCAGCGAATGCACAAGCTATCGCTCATAACACAACGGCGACGCTTCGTAAACGTTGCGGCAGATGTAAGACCTTCTCCCGTTCTGCTCGCAATCGTAAAGGTGCAAAAACCTTCTCCACCGAATCCGATTGCCGCATATGAAGGCGCGTTCTTTACTAAAATTGCCGTATCGATCGCCTTTGCATACTTTGTTATGTTGTCGATATTCTTGGAATGAATATGCGCCGAATGACGATTGCCATGTTCAAGCCATACGGCCTTTTCTACCGCATCGTCAAAATCTTTTGCCCGCACGATTCCCAATATCGGCATCATCAGCTCTTCGGCGATCAACGGATGTTCCTTCTCGCCCTCAAAAATGATGCAGCGAATATCGTCCGAAACTTCAACACCGACCATGCCAAGCAAAACCTTTGCGCTTCGTCCGACGCATTTTCGATTCAACCCCTTCGGGGTCAATACCGTTGCCACAAGTTTATCCTGAATCTCTTTACTGGCGAGATAACATCCCTGCTCGGTGATCATATAATTCATCAGCTCGTCGACGACGCTGTCTACCGCAACGACTTCCTTTTCGGCAATGCACGGCAAATTATTATCAAACGTACATCCGTTGACAATGTCTTCCGCCGCTTTCCGGATATCGGCCGTCTCATCGACCAATGCAGGAGGATTGCCCGCACCTGCGCCGATCCCGCGCCTGCCCGACGATAATACCGCTGTCACAACACCCGGACCGCCCGTCGCCGCAATCAGTTGGATGTCCTTATGCGACATCATGATCTTGCTGCTCTCCAAGGTAGGCTTAACGAGCGAACAAGCAATGTTTTCCGGCCCGCCGGCTTCGACACTCGCTTCATTCACGAGTCGAACCGCAAAATTGCTCGTCTTGATCGCTGCAGGATGCGCATTAAATACGACCGTATTGCCCCCGGCTATCATGCCGATACTGTTGCAAAGAATCGTTTCGCTCGGATTGGTACAGGGCGTGATCGCACCGATAACCCCGAACGGCCCCATCTCTACAAGCGTCAAGCCGCGATCTCCAGACCATGCAATCGTCTGAATATCCTCCGTGCCGGGCGTCTTTTCCGCAACCAGGCGATTTTTCAAAATCTTATGCCCTACATTGCCCATGCCCGTTTCATCCACGGCCATGCGCGCCAACGTTTCGGCATTCTCTATGATTTTTTCACGGATCTTCGAAATGATTTTTTCCCGCTGATCCATCGACATTCTGCGAAGTATCGCCTGCGCTTTCTTTGCCGCAGCGATCGCTTCGTTCATGTCTGTAAATATACCCATTCCGGTTTGCTGCTGCTCTCCTAAATTCAGCTTGGCAACAACCTCTTTTACTATATCCTGAACAGACTGCTCACTTAACATTCGGAAATCTCCTTAAACTTCTGCTTGCCGTATTCTGCAAGTGCCGTATCTTGTTCCGCAGTTCCTCCGCTTACGCCCAAACCACCGACAATTTTGCCATCTGCCATCAACGGCTCACCGCCGCCGAAAATAACAATTTTGCCTTGATTCGTAAACTGAATTCCATAAAGAGAACCGCCCGGCGCCGCCAATTTCGCAAGTTTGGCAGTCGACATCTTTAACGCAACTACCGTATAAGATTTTTGCAACGCAACGTCCCAACTTGCCAGATATGCCTTGTCCATTGCCTGTACACTCACAGGATTCCCCCCCGCATCGGCAACGGCAATGACTGCGTTGACACCCATTTCACGCGCACGTTCTTCAACGATTGCCGTCAACGCTCTCGCTTTGGCAAGCGTCATCTTATGTTTGCCGCAGCAACCGGATTTGCCCTTTATGCCGCGGACAACATCCTCGACAAGTGCGGATATCTGCTTCTCATCCATGCGTCAGATTCCGAGCTCCTGCATAACTTTCTTCGTGATTGCAGCAACAAGATCCGCATCCGAAGTCGTCGTTTCCGTCACAGAACAATTCCCGCCGCAGGAATGACAGCTGGGTTTCCCGTTCTTCGCATTGATGCAGACGTTTGCAGGATGCTTGCCCTTCAAACCGAATTGACGACGAATTTCATACAACCTTTCAACTTGCGCTTTCGACAATTCCTTCGGGCCGCCCAACTGCTTGGACAGATACAATAACTCCGCATAGAATTCCACCGATTCCATCTTGTGGTATGCGTTCAACAAGGTATCCGAATATGCGAGAGCGCCGTGGTTTGCCAACAACACTGCATCAAAATATTGCAGATACTTCGATACCGCGTCCGGAATCTCATTCGTCGACGGCGTGCCGTATTCCGCAATCGGTACACAACCAAGCGCAATAACTGCTTCCGGCATAATCGGCTGCGTCAAAGGAATACCCGCTATAGCAAAAGACGTCGCATACATCGGATGCGCATGCACTACCGAATTTACATCCGGACGCTCTTTATAGACACGCATATGCATCTTGATCTCCGACGAAGGCTTAAACCCCTTGTTCGCTTGCAACACTTCCCCGTTCTCGTTTACCTTGCAGATAAACTCAGGCGTCATAAAGCCCTTGCTCACACCCGTAGGAGTGCAAAGAAATTCGTGATCGTTCAGCTTGACTGAAATGTTTCCGTCGTTCGCTGCAACCATGCCGCGGTTGTAGATCCGTTTGCCGATTTCACAAATCTCTTTTTTGATCTCGTACTCGTTTACCATTTTCGATCTCCTATAATAATTTTTTTATTTTCATCTCTATTATACAACACAATCCCACAAAAGTCAACATTTTTAATCAAAAAACTTTTGTTATTTTGTGAGTTTTTGTTGTATTTTGCTTGATTTTTTTCTCCCAAGGCAACACATCACCGGGTTCTTTGAGGTACTGAAGAATTTCCGCGACACCGTCGCCCGAATAGGAAGAAACAAAAAATATTTTTTTGCAACCCGCCAATTTCAGCCAATTTGCGGCGCGACTCGGATTTCCGTTCGGGTCGTCTGTTTTTGTTACGATTCCGACGACTTCGCGGTTCACCATGCAAGTGACGTTGGGAGGAAACAGGGAAAACGGCTCCGTCGCCGAACACAACAACCCTACCACATCGGCTTCATACGCATACAACGCCAACGCGTATCCCAGGCGCTTGGTTTCCGCATATTCGCCCGGCGTATCGATCAACGCGCCCTGAAAATTGATGTATTGCGTCTTTTGGTAGATAATTCGCTCCCCTTTCAGGGCCTGCGTCAGCGTCGTTTTGCCGGCGCCCGATCTTCCCATCAATACTATTTTGCGCATATTATGTCTTTGTTATCGGACAGCACGTAAATCCTAAAACATCGCGGCTGTACGACATCAGCGCCTCTAGCGCCGCCTCAACTTCTGAAACAGTTCCGGTAAAGATCAAAGTGCCGCTGAATCGATCGACAAACCCCAAATCAACGCCCGACGATTTGATAGAGATATCGCCGAGTATGATCGCCGTCTCCGCCGGACTGACCGTAACGATCCCGATTGCCGATTTGCTGTAATCCACCGCGGGATCCAACCCGAGCTTTTGATATAAAATTTTATCCGGATTGGCTATGACGTGCGCGATCGTGATCTGTTTGCCGGGAACCAGTTCCTGTACGATTCGCAATTTACCGGACTTATCTTTCATGAGTTCTTCCAGTTCCATGCAATCAACCTCCGATTTGGCAATCCAGTCCCGACACACGCTGCGCCGCACGCAACAACTTATTCATCTCTTCCGTTGTAGGAGGTACGATGTGTTTCATTTCATACGTACGCCCCAACCCGTCGTATTTATCCTGTCCCAGTCTATGATACGGCAACAGATGCAATTTTTTTACTCCAGGCAAGGATGCTGCAAATTTTGCAATTCCTTCGATCTCGCTTTCCGTCGCATTGAACGTAGGAATTACCGGCACGCGGATAATCAGCTCCGTTGCTCCGCTTGCCGCTACCTTGCGAGCATTTTCCATCATCAATTCGTTGCTTTTCCCGGTAAATTCTTTATGCTTTTGCGGATCCGTATGCTTTATGTCCATTAAATATTGATCCAAGTAGGGCAAGATTTTTTCTATAACGGAATAGTCGGCACACGCCATACTTTCCAGCGCCGTCGTAATTCCCAATTCCTTCGCACCGCGCAATAACGCCGTACAAAATTCCGGCTGACAAAGACTTTCTCCTCCGGACAACGTCATTCCGCCGCTGCTCCTACGATAGTACGGCCTATCCTTGACTACCGTTTCCAAAACTTCCCGCACCGTCACATCTCTGCCGATCGTTTTCGGTTTCCCCTGCACCATCATCGTCTGAATTTTATATTCTTGCGATTCAGGATTGCAACACCACTTACAGCGCAATACGCAGCCCTTCAAAAATACGATCGTCCGGATGCCCTTTCCGTCGTGGATGGAGAACCTCTGAATATCAAAAATTCTCCCTTTTGTATCCAAATAATTTTCTGCCATGATTTACAATCCCTGCTCGGTCCTGTTAATGATATCGTCTTGCAGACTTCTCGAAAGCGTCGTAAAGAACGCACTGTACCCCGCCACACGAACAACGAGATGTTTATATTTTTCCGGATATTTTTGTGCGTCAAGCAAAGTTTCGCGCGACACAACATTGAATTGCATATGGCTGCCTTTCTGATCAAAATACGACCGAATCAATGCGACAAAATTTTCCAGACCCTGCCGTCCGCTCAATGCCGACGGATGGAATTTTTGATTAAACAGCGTCCCGTTCGAAGCGATATAATGATCCAACCTCGCCACTGAATTTGCCGCAGCCGTAGGCCCGTTTACGTCCTTTCCCGCCGACGGAGATACCCCGTCCGCCACAGGTTTTCCCGCCAAACGGCCATCCGGCGTCGCACCGGTTTGCGCCCCCAGCGGCACATTCGCCGATACCGGATACAACCCCGCTTGGAATTGCCCGCCTCTGGGATTTTTATATTTTTCCAGCGGCCGCGTATACGTATATGCGACATCCCTTGCAAAAGCATCCACTTCTTCGTTGTCGTTCCCGAATTTCGGCACGGCTTCGATCATCTCCAACAAAGCGTCGTACTTCGAAGAACTTCCTACAAGCTCCGTAACAGCCGCCGTAATTTCCGCCGCACTGATTTTCTTCCCCGCAGCCGTAAGTTCTTTCACAACTTCCGCAACGACCTTTTCCGCCTTTTGCGCATCGACGCCCTTGCCGTAATTTTCCTTTAACGCATCCCTGAATTGCGCCAACGTTACCTTCTTTTCATCAAAAACCAACGTTTTGATCGCATACAGCGAATCCGCCATATTCGCTATACCGAATCCTTGCGGCCCCGTAAAGTTATAAATGGCGCCGCCTTCCTGCACAGGCTTGCCTCTGCCGATACAATCCTCTATCATTCCCGACAAGAACGGCAACGGGCATCTCTCCGCATGCGCTACGTCGATCGCGTTGTCGGCATTGACCAATAACGAAATCGCATAGTTCATTTGCTTTTTATATGCGTCGTAGAATTCTTCAAACGTCTGCATCTGCGCAACGTCACCCGTATGGATACCGACAAGCTCTCCTTTATCCATTCCGTCTGAAAACACGAGCTCAAGCGGTCTGCACATATTGAAAAACGCCGCGTCGTGCCACCCTTCCGTCTTTCCGGATTTTTGCGGTTCGACACATCCGATAATGTTATATTCGCGCGCGTCTTGCAACGTCAACCCGCGACTCATCAGCGAAGGAATGATCACCTCATCATTGTAATAAGCAGGCAATCCGACTCCCGTACGCGTCAGCTCCGCCGCATGCATCAGCAACTCGTGCGGACTGTTGTTCCATACGCGAATGGATAGCGACGGCTGCGGCATCAGCACATGCATGGATGCGTTGATGCACATAAACGACAAATCGTTTGTAACATCCAACCCGTCCGCGTTTTGTCCCCCGACAATCAGATTTTGGAATAAACTGTATCCCGCAAAGCCTTCCGCACTTGCCGCATCTCGACATTTATTCAAATCGTTGAGCTTTACCCAAATACAATCGATCAGCTCCTGCGCATCATCCCGCGTAATCTTCCCGGCATCCAGATCTTTTTTATAATATGGATACATATATTGATCAAAACGACCGGGCGAAATCGAATGCCCGCTCGATTCAATTTGCAAAAGTTGCTGCACAAACCAAAATGCCTGACACGCTTCCCAAAAAGTACGCGCACCGTTCTCCGGTACATTCTCACAGTTCTGCGCAATCGTTTCCAGTTCCGCCTTACGCGCCGCATTCGTCTCTTTGAATGCCATCTCCCGCGCCAACGCAGCATATCGCTTTGCGTAAATCACGGCAGCTTCACAGCTCATGATGACTGCATTCAAAAAATGCGTGCGCTTCGCACAATCGGCATCCCCGAAATTTACTTCCGACAACGCTTTTTTGGCTTTTTCGGCTATCCCCTTAAATCCGACCGCCAAGACCCAGTCGTAATGCACCGTAACATGCCCGACTCCGTTATAAAAATAATTCCCCGGCGTAAACATGTTGTGATTGATCGCACGGATCGTTTCCGGCGCCATATACGCCGTGGCAAGTTCGCTGGTCGTCTTTCCCTTCCAGTACTTGTCCGCTTCCGCTATTTCTTTTTTCGCTTGCTCCGAAATGTAGAACGGATCCGCCGTCCGCGTCGCTACCGTGTCAAATTCGCTCTCAAGCCATTCATAAGAAAACTCCGGATACGTTTGACAACCCCGCGGCGCCAGCGTCGTACTGCCGACGATCAACTCCTCATCCCTTATCGTGATCGGCAAATACTGCATTATGTGCAAAAATGCTTTCGCACGACGCGTGATCATAGGCTCGCCTTCCGTCGTTTTATAGGACTCCGTAATCAGTTTCGCGCGCGCCGATTCGATCTCCGGCATCTTCTTAAATAAATTATCTTTCAATCTTCCTATGCGCTCGCGCATTGCTATTTTTTCCGAATAAAATTTCGCCATGAGTTTACCCGCCTTAATAAATTCTATCATAATTATTATACCCTTCATTTTGTTACTTGTCAACCCCTTATCAAAAAAAAATTGTGGTTTTTTGAATATTTTTTGTTGATTTATGTGGTTTTCAAAAAAATAATTCCCAAAAAATCCGTCAAAAGTGTTGTATTTTTCGACAAAGTAGTTTATAATCATATATATGAAAATACTCTTCGACACGCATTCGCACACGGTGGCAAGCGGTCATTTTACACACGACACAATTACAGATCTTGCCAAGGCGGCACGTTCGCGCGGTTTGGCCTTGCTGGCAATTACCGACCATTCTCCTTCTATACCGGGCAGTGCAACGGAAAATTATTTTCGCGGATTGAAATTTTGCGAAAAATCTCGTTGCGGCGTCCAATTACTGTATGGCACGGAGGCAGACGTTTTAGATGAAAACTGTAAGCTGGGTATGAGCGATACCGTTTTGACCGGCATGGATATTGTAATTGTCAGCCAGCATCCCCCGTGTTTTCCGCCCGCACAAGCGGATAAAAACACCAGGGCAATTCTAAACGCCGTCAAAACCGGGCGCATCGATATCGTCGGTCATCCCGACGATGAAAAGTATCCGTTGGATGCCGAAGCCGTTGTATCCGTTTGCAAACAATACGATACCTTTATAGAAATGAACAACGCTTCATTGACCCCGCATGGTTATCGAGGCGACGCTAAAAAACGCGACACCGAATTGCTGCGCCTTTGCAAAGAAAAAAACGTTCGGATTTCTTTAGGATCTGACAGCCACGGCGCCGCCCATGTCGGAGACTTTACCTATG